>JAAEPH010000436.1 GCA_024232855.1 Gammaproteobacteria bacterium | reverse complement strand
GACAACCGCGGCGCAATCCAGATTGACTGGACTTTCCCAATGCACCGACGCTTTCGTGGTTACGTGCAGTTCTTTAACGGCTATGGTGAAAGCCTGATCGATTACGATGCCCATATCGAGCGTATCGGGGTCGGTATCCTGCTGTCGGATTTGTTGTAGCCTATGCAACGTTCTTCATTTTCCGGTAGTCTAACGACACTATGCATACACTAACAATCAAGGGTCACAGCATGAGAACTAATCAGTCAATTTTCAGACCCACCCAATTACTGCCAGGTCTACTGCTTTTCTTGATCTTCCTTGGCATATCTTTGCCGGTCTCCGCGCAAATGGTGCCGAGCGGTGGCGAAGCAGCAGCAGCCATTGAAATTCCCGAAAACCTGACCCGAGAACAGGTACGCGACCTGATCGCACGCCTGTCCGATGATCAGGTGCGCGAGTTGATCATCGAGCAGCTCGACAAGAACGCAGTTGCGATGGACCAGGCCTCCGATGCCAGCGCTTATTTCGATCAGCTCAGCATGGGCCTAAATTCCGCCGGCACGGCGTTCAATCAAATGTTCGACTCGGGCGAACAACTGCACGCGCTGCCATCGATGATATGGCAGGGAATCAGTGTCAACGGCACGGTCAGCGGCTACTACCTGCTATTTCAGTTTATTGGCCTGATGGTGGCCGGCTATGCCGCCGAACGCCTGGCGCGACGGGTGCTTCAAAAAACCACTGCCAGGCCGGTCGAGATACTTCCGCTCGGTAAACGTTTCGACCTAGCCTGCTATGGCGCCGTGCTCGGAATGGTCGAACTCGGTGCGTTTGCAGTCGGTGCCATCGTGTTTGTCGAAATCACCGGCCGCCAGACAGAAGCCGCGGTGTCGCTGTGGTACCAGGTCATCTGGTGCCTGTTACTGATCAAGCTGGTACTGCTGGCGGTGCGCCAGGTCGCGCCACCGGCGCGCGCCGAAGCCCGCCTGGTACCGGTCACCGACAACGCGGCGCAGCAGATCTGGGGCTGGACCCTCGTGCTGACTTCGTCGCTGATACTGCCGTTGCCGGTGATCGAGGTCGTCATGGAATTCGGCGCCAGCCCTGATACCTCGCTATTGATTCGCGTACTGTTCGGCGTGGTGTTCGTCGTCCTGTTGATCGCACTGGTGTATCGTCTACGTCACTACGGTACCCGGTTGATTGCCGGGGACGAGACCGACGGCGGTGTTATTCGCCAGGGCCTTGCACGGGTCTGGTGGATGCTGACTATTATTTACGTTCTGTTGATCTGGCTGATGTCGGTCGGCAAGCGCGCCGCGACTGGTGAATCGTCGCTGGTACCCGGCTTGGGCAGCCTGCTGCTGTTCGTCTCGATTCCCTATCTCGATATGGGGCTGAAATGGCTGATCACCCGTTACTTTGAGAAAAAGGAAGACGCGGCGGAGTCCGGCGGGGCTTCGGCCGAAACCGACACAGAAGTAATCATAGCGGCGGCCGAAGCGGAGGAAGATTTTGCAAGCGTCGACCCGTCACAGGACCTCGAAGCGGGTTACCTGGCGGTTGCCCTACGCTACGCGCGGGTACTCATGGTGCTGGCACTGCTGGCAATATTCGTGCGCCTGTGGAACATTAACGTCGAAGCAATCACAGGCCAACTGGTCGGTGAGCGCTTTGCCAGCGCCCTGTTCGATATCGGCCTGACCATCCTGCTGGCCTGGGCGTTATGGGGCGTCATCCGGATTTCCATCGAACGCAAGCTCGAGGACGAAAAGGGTTCCGAGAGTGAATCAGAGGAGGTCGAGGCCGGCGGCGTCGGCGGCACCCGGGTTGAAACCGTTTTGCCGTTGATTCGAATTTTTATCAAGATTACGCTGATCGTGATGGCGGTGCTGATATCGCTGTCCGCACTGGGCGTTAATATCGGGCCATTAATCGCGGGCGCAGGTGTCGTGGGTATTGCGATCGGCTTCGGCGCGCAAACCCTGGTGCGCGATATCGTCTCGGGATTTTTCTACCTCATCGATGATGCGTTTCGTATCGGGGAGTATGTCGTCATTGACCAGATCCGCGGCACCGTCGAAAAGATCTCGGTACGCTCGTTTCAGCTGCGTCATCACGAAGGCCCGGTGCATACTATCCCCTACGGCGAGATCCGCAGTCTGACCAACTGGAGCCGCGACTGGGCGATCATGAAATTCGAATTGCGCATCCCCTTCGAAACCGACATCGAGATGGTGCGCAAGTTGATCAAGCAGATAGGAATCGGCATGCTGGAAGACCCGGTTTACGGGCCACTGATGCTGCAACCGTTGAAATCCCAGGGTGTCAATCGCATGGACGATTCGGCGCTGATCATCCGCTGTAAATTCACAGCGATCCCCGGCCAGCAATACCTGATTCGCCGCGAGGCGTTTACCCGCATCCAGAGAGCCTTTGAAGAGAAAGGCATTCAATTTGCACCACGCCGAGTACTGGTTGAAGCGACGACACCGCAGGAAGCAATAAAAGGAGCAGCCGCTGTCCTCGACCAGGAGGGCGAAGGCGAGTCCGCGCCGAAAGACAATCAGTCCAATCAATAAATTGACAAGGTAGTTAGCTATGAATCAAACCAAATTGTTAAAAACAATCACTCTGGCCCTAACGACAATTGTGATAACGGCCTGCGCCAACACCAGACCAGTCGGAGAGTGGAGTAACGAAAGCTTCTCGGGCAAGTTGAACAACATTCTGATAATCGGCATCACCTCGCGCTCAACGCGGCGACGGGTGTTCGAGGATAAGTTTGTCGAAGGGCTCACGGCATTGAAGGTTAATGCGACCCCGAGTTACAAGCTAATTGAATCTTCTCTGTACCTGTCGCGAGCGGTTGTCGAAAATGCGATCAAAGGTCAAGACATCGGTGCGGTGCTGGTCACGCGCCTGGCGGGCATCAAGGGAAAAGAAGTTTATCGCCACCCGGACAATCAGGATGAAAATCTGAGCTATTTCAGCTACTACGATAAAGCCTTGCAACAATCAAACGATGGCTATTACGACCAATACCGGATTCTAACGCTGGAAACCAATCTCTACGATACCAAATCGGGTGAACTGGTCTGGTCGATGCAGTCCGAAACCATCGATGCTTCGCAGCCGCGAGATGTTATCGAGGATCAGATCGAGTTAACGATCTATAAACTGGCCAAACGTGAATTGATTTAGGCGGATACCCGACAGGTTATAAGGCAGTAGTGTATTTACTTCCCTGTCATGAAATTGGGCTATCTAGTCCACTTAATCATTACTGTAAAGCAACTCTGACGTGGATTTTTTAGATTCGTGGCCATGAATGGGACAGGGTTTCTACCACTTCTGCAGGCTCGGTATACCGGGATGATACTTGTATACACATTTGTATACCGAAACACCCGATTTTCAAATTCCCTCTCTAAATCAGGCACATCAAAAAGAAACTGGCGGAGAGAGAGGAAGCCACTTAATCAATCCGGTATCTAACAATCTCAAACTCGACTTAGCCCTCTAAATTTTATATAACTGGTAGCCCATAGGTAGCCCCGTAAATTAAGCGTTATTTCAGAATATGTCTTTTAAATACAACTAACCCGGAGAATTCATAAATATGCGCAAAAATCGCGCAGTATATTGATTTCACAAGGAAATATCCGAAGAAGTCTCGTATCGGTGATTACGAGCGACTGAGGATATATTTCTTGTGGAATCAATAGACAAGCGAGATT
>JAAEPH010000435.1 GCA_024232855.1 Gammaproteobacteria bacterium | reverse complement strand
TGCGCAAAAATCGCGCAGTATATTGATTTCACAAGGAAATATCCGAAGAAGTCTCGTATCAGTGATTACGAGCGACTGAGGATATATTTCTTGTGGAATCAATAGACAAGCGAGATTGTGCATATTTATGAATTTTCCGGGCTAGTTTGTGCAAAACGCGATAACGGATCAAAGCGTGTCGCTTTATCGATGTTTTGCACGCTCGATAACCGTAAAATGCGGGCATCATAAAACGTCCTTGCGGAAAAATATCGCAGACGTGACAACCTGATTTCTGGAGGTAACAACCTTGGCAACAATCATCGACGGTAAAGCATTCTCGGCAAACCTGCGCTCGGACATCGCGCGCAAGGTTGATATTATAAAACGCGAGCATTCGATCACTCCCGGTCTCGCCGTGGTTCTGGTGGGCGAGGACCCTGCGAGCCAGGTCTACGTGCGCAGCAAGGGCAAGCAAACGCAGGAAGCAGGAATGAATTCCTACGAGCACAAGCTCGATGTGAATACCAGCCAGTCAGACTTGTTGGCGCTGATCGACGAGTTGAACAACGATCCCGATGTACACGGTATCCTGGTGCAATTGCCTTTGCCGGGCCACATCGACGAGGAAGCGGTGATCAATTCGATAGCGGTGGGCAAGGATGTCGATGGCTTTCATCTTTCCAATGTCGGCCTGCTGTCCATCGGCGCCGGCGGTATCGTGCCCTGCACGCCTCTCGGGTCGCTGATGATGCTGAAAGATCATCTCGGTGACCTGTCCGGCAAGAAGGCAATTATTGTCGGTCGTTCGAACATCGTGGGCAAGCCGATGGCGGCTCTGCTGTTAAAAGAGAGCTGCACCGTGACCATCGCACACTCCCGCACCCGGGATTTGCCGGGGGAGTGTCGACAGGCCGATATTCTGGTTGCCGCCGTTGGCCGGCCGGAGATGGTCAAGGGTGACTGGATCAAGCCGGGCGCTACGGTGATCGACGTTGGTATCAATCGCATCGAAAAAGAAGACGGTTCGACAAAACTGGTGGGTGATGTCGAATTTTCCACGGCTGTCGAAGTGGCCGGTGCAATTACCCCGGTACCCGGTGGCGTCGGTCCGATGACCATCGCCTGCCTGCTGCATAACACGCTGCAGCAAGCCTGTCGCCTGAATGACATCGAAGTACCGGAATAAGGCGGGGTAGATATCCGCGCCACGCTATCCCGCGCGATGATCATGATCCTAGAAAATGCAGTAGGGCGCGAAAAAGATGTGCAATCGATTGATTTAGCCCGGAGAATTCATAAATATGCGCAAAAATTGCGCAGGATATTGATTTCACAAGGAAATATCCGAAGAAGTCTCGTATCGGTGATTACGAGCGACTGAGGATATATTTCTTGTGGAATCAATAGACAAGCGAGATTGTGCA
>JAAEPH010000434.1 GCA_024232855.1 Gammaproteobacteria bacterium | reverse complement strand
GGTTGAATTCTTTAAAGGAAGCCCTCGGGGACAGATGCTCAGGCGTGATCGATCAGCCAGTTTCTCAGTTGCAGCGCCTTGCGATTGACGTAGCGAGCCGGCGAACCCTGAATCGCGTAGCCGAAACCATCGAGCCGATGGGTGAACGGCGCCACCAGGTCGCCCGCGTCGAGTTCACGCTGCATCAGCGTGTCGGCCATGGTCCAGCCCTGCCCGTCGACGGCCGCCTGGGTACGCACGTTGGCATCGGCAATAACGCGTCGCGGGTTAGTCAACGGCACCGGCTGCTTGCCGTACCAGGCCTGCCACAGATCAAGCAAACGCTCTTCTTCACACAGCAACGGTATGGCGTCGAGTGGCGCCGTGGCAATGTCTGTCGTCGCCAGATCGCGGCGCGCAATCCCGATCGACTCGAGCAAGCGCGGGCTGCATACCGGGAACAGCGGCATTGACAGTTCCAGCGAACGGTGCTTTTTGCCATGACCGTCGATACGACACCAGCGGATGGCGAAGTCGACATCCTGAATGCGGAAGTCTTCCGAATTAACCGAGTGTTGCAGCAGGATCGACGTATCCGGATTGCTATGACTGAAGCCGGAAATGCGCGGCGATAGCCAGCGCAGCGCAACATAGGTAGTCGCCCCGATCATCACGTCGTGCGGCTTGTCGCCAGGTTTGATCTGCCGCAGGGTATCGGTCAGCTCGGCAAAGCTTCGCTGCGTGGTTTGCAGCAATTGTTGACCGGCGTTGGTCAGGTAAACCTGGCGCACACTGCGCTGGAACAGCGCGCAATCGAGTGTCTCCTCGAGGCGGCGAATCTGATAGCTTACGGCGCCCTTGGTAATGCACAGTTCACGGGCCGCCTCGCTGAAGCTCAACTGGCGTGCAGCCGACTCGAAAACCTTGAGCGCATCAAGCGCCGGCAATGGATGTTTCATCGCTTTATATGGTTCAGTAATTTTACGGCGAGAATGGCCAGGAGCCCATGATTACCACGATATAGTTTAAATATATTGAACTATCGTGATTTTATTTCGATTGTCAAATCAATCCTGATCGGCATCATTGAGGATGCATATGGAGCCCATTCAAGATGACTGATAAATCGATCAAATCCCTCGCCCGCGTGGTCGTTATCGGCGGCGGCATCGCCGGCTGCTCGACCCTCTACCACCTTACCCGCGAAGGCTGGACCGACGTAGTGCTAGTCGAGCGCGACGAACTGACCTCGGGCTCCACCTGGCACGCGGCGGCACAGGTCACCCAGTTTGGCGCCAACCAGACCATGGTCGCGCTCAAGCGGCACAGCATCGATCTGTACCGCGAACTCGCGGCCGACCCCGACAACCCGATTTCCTATCACATCACCGGCGGCATGCGGCTCGCGCACACCCCGGCGCAGGTCGATACCTATAAACACATGATCGGCATGGCCGGCGGCATGGGCGTCGACATGGAATTCATCGATGCCGCGGAAATAGGCCGTCGCCACCCGCTGTTGAACACCGATGGTTTGCTCGGCGCCTGGTGGGACCCGCTCGACGGCGATATCGATCCGGCCGGCATCACCTTCGCGCTGGCGCGCCAGGCGCGCGCCGCCGGCGCCGAGGTTTACCGCTTCAACCCGGTCGAAAGCATTACGCGCAAAGCCAACGGCGAATTCGTCGTGCACAGCAAACGAGGTGACATCACTTGTGAAAAGGTGGTCAACGCGACCGGCTATCGCGTCAACGAAGTAGGTAACATGCTTGGCGTAAACCACCCGGTGACCTCGATGGAACACATGTACTTCCTCACCGACACCATGCCCGAACTCGAGGCTCTCGATTTCCGCGTGCCCATCATCCGCGACCCGGGTGACGATTTTTACAGCCGCCAGGAAAAAAATGGCCTGCTGGTCGGCGTCTACGAGCAGGGTTGTCAGACCTTCGGCATGGATGGTATCGACCCCGACTTCACCCAGGCGCTCTGCCCCTCGGACCTGGATCGCTGTCTCGACAACATGGAACACATTTTCGCGCGCCTGCCGGCCCTGGCCGAGGCGGGTATCCATACCGTGATCAACGGCCCGATCACCTATACCATCGATGGCGCACCGCTGATCGGACCGATCCCCGGCATTGAAAATGCCTATTGCGCGATCGGCCTGCGCGCCGGCATCGGCGAGTCCGGCGGTCACGGCAAGTTGCTCGCCCAGATCATGGTGCACGGTGAATGCGAATGGGATGCCTGGTTTCTCGACCCGCGCCGCTTCACGCAATACGCCAATACCGAACACACCTGCCTGAAGGCGATCGAAGACTACCAGAACGAGTTTCACTACCACCTGCCGCACGAACATCGCCCGGCAGCCCGGCTGGCACGCACCACGCCACTGTACCCCGTGCTCGATCAGTTGCACGCCACATGGGGCGTGGTCAATGGATGGGAACGCGCGCTGTTTTTCAAACCGCAGCCGGATTTCATCGACCAGCACAGTTTCCGCTTCACCCCGACAAAGGACATTGTCGCCAGGGAGATCGATCACCTGCGGCAAAACGTCGGCATCATGGAAGTATCCGGCTTCAATCGCTATGAAGTCAGCGGCGAAGGCGTTGAAGAATTTCTCGACCGCATGATCTGCGGGCGCTTGCCGCGCGTTATCGGCAAACTCAGCCTGTGCTACCTGCTTACCGAGAAAGGCAATATCCTGTGCGAGGCGACACTGGTCAAGCTCGGCGAAAACCGTTACTGGTGGGGCTCGGCGGCTGCCGCCGAATGGCACGACCGCGACTGGCTGAATCGACACAAACCGGCAAGTGTTACGGTTACTGAAATGGCCGGCAGCCATACCATCCTGGTCGTCGCCGGACCGCAATCGCGCGCGCTGCTGCAGGCGGTATCGCCGCGTTGCGACTGGTCAGCGGCGGCCTTCCCGTGGTTACGCGCCCAATCAATGTTCATCGGCCATGCCGAAGTAATGGCGATGACGGTCAGCTTCAGCGGCGAACTGGCTTACGAGCTGCACGTACCCAACGAACAACTCTACCTGGTGTGGAAAACGCTGAACGACGCCGGCAAGGAATTCTCGCTGGGCTATTTCGGCCTGTACGCGACCGAGTCGATGCGCCTGGAAAAAGGCTACCTGCACTGGAAGGCCGACCTGATCGTCGAACACAACCCGTACGAGGCGCGGCTGCAACACTTCGTCAAACTCGACAAGCCCGATTTTATCGGTAAAGCGGCACTGCTCGAGCAGATCGAGCGCGGCCCGCGCAAGCTGCTGGTGTCCATGACGGTGGATTGTGACAGCGCACCGGCGCACGACGGCGGTCCGGTGTTTGCGGGCGAGCGACAGGTGGGATCGGTTACTTCAGCAGGCTACGGACATCGCGTCGGCAACAATATTGCCTACGCCTATATCGAACCGGACAGCGCCGAAATCGGCACTGCGCTCAGCATCGGCATACTCGGTGAACGCTATCCAGCCGAGGTGGTTTCGCCCATAATGTACGACCCCGATAACCGGATTCCACGTGCATGAACGAACAGAAGCGACGCAGGCGACGCGGGGGTAGCCGCGAGGCAATGCTGGCAAAGCGCAGCAACCCGCCGGCAATCAATCCGGCGCCGGCCGGCCCGGTCGGCGGGCAGTATCGCCCATTGACCGATACCCAGGTTCAGCAGATCTACGACACCTCGATTCGCATGCTTGCCGAGCTCGGCATGGGGGGCGCGCCGGCGGCCCTGACCGAAAAAGCACTGGAATGCGGCGCTACGCTGAATGATCTCGGGCGCCTGTGCTATTCGCGCGACATGGTCGAGGACATCATTGACGGTGCCTGCAAGTCGTTCGTGTTTCACGGGCGCGATGAGCAATACAGCTTCGAAGTCGGCGGCGAACGGGTCTACTTCGGCACCGGCGGCGCCGCGGTGCAGACGCTGGACCTCGATTCACACCTGTACCGGCCTTCCACGCTACAGGACCTGGCGGACTTTACGCGGCTGGTCGACACCTTGCCCAACATCTCCTGGTTCACCCGCTGCTGCGTGGCGACCGACGTGCCCGACGCCTTTGAACTCGACCTCAACACCGCCTATTGCCTGATGCGCAACACGCAAAAACCGGTCGGCACCAGTTTCATCCTGGGCGCGCATGTCGACCCCATCGCCGACATGTTCGACGCTATCGCCGGCGGCCCCGGCAAGTTCGCCGAAAAGCCGTTTTGCAAGGCGCACATCAGCCCGATCATCTCGCCCATGCGTTACATCGAGGACGCCTTTGACGTCACCATGGCGTGTATCCGGCGCGGCATACCGGTCAATAGCGTCAACGCTGCAATGTCGGGCGCGACATCGCCAGCCACCATCGACGGCATGCTCGCCGCCTCCTTTGCCGAAACCCTGGCGGCACTGGTGATGGTCAATCTCTTCGCTCCGGGCTACCCGATGATCTTTTCCAACTGGCCATTCGTCATCGACCTGCGCACCGGGAGTTTCTGCGGCGGTGGCGGTGAAGTTTCAATCCTGAACGCCGGCGCCGCCCAGCTCGCCAATCACATCGGCCTGCCCTCCGGGGTGGCTTCGAGCATGTCCGACGCCAAGGCGGTTGATGCGCAAATGGGAATGGAAAAAGCGCTGTCATCGCTCGCCTGCGGCCTGTCGGGCGCCAACATGGTATACGAATCCTCGGGCATGATGGCAAGCCTGCTGGGCGTGTCCTACGAGGCCTTTCTGCTCGACAACGAAATGCTGTCGCACGTTTATCGCATGATTCGCGGTATCGAAGTCAGCGAGGAATCACTCGCCTTCGAGACGATGCGTAACGTGATAACCGGGGAAGGTCATTTCCTCAGCGAGCCCGAGACCATAGAAGCGATGGAGCGCGATTACTTTTACCCGAAGCTGGGCGATCGGCTCGAGCCCGCCACCTGGGCGGAGTCGGGCGCCGAAGACGCCTGGCAGCGCGCCAACCGCGAGGTGCGCGAGGTGCTGGCGAGTCACCGGCCGAATTATATCGATGCCTCGCTGGATACGAAACTGCGGGGTCGGTTCAATATCAAAACCTGATGTGATCTGGATAAACCATCGGACCGAGGGCTCGGTCCGTAAGAGGGAGTTATTTTTTCAGGTGCAGCAAAGGCGGGAACAGTTCAAACTCGCGCAGGCCTTCCGCGAGAATGGCGATAAAGCTGTTTTTCATGCCGGCGCTGGGGAACACGTTCTGGATATCCATGACATCGAAATAGCGATGCTCCTGGTAGTTCGGGTTCCACAGAATCAAAGGGCATTCCTGTTTCGAGTAAATCGAAGTGCCCATGCCCTTGTGGATTGAGCGCACCTCGATCTCGCCGGTGGTTTGATTTTCATTCAGGAAGAGGCAGGAACGCACGTTCACCTCGATAATTTCTTCCAGTGCGGTGAACGGATGGATCTCACCGACCACATGAATCATGCGCGTCACTTCGGCTTCGGGGTCGACCAGGTGAAACGGGCCCTGGATATTGTCACGGTCAAAGAAATAGCCATTTTCCGTGCGCTCGATCTTGCCGATAGTCAACACATGATCGATGATGTTGGCGGCGTAGTACTTTGAAATGTCGTGGAAAATATCTTCCATTCGTGCCCTGGTAGTTGCGGATCGGCTTGCGCGCGATATAACAGCATAGAGAATACACCGGAATATAGACGTCCACCACACAAACTGACATGTAAAGTCAGTCATTTTCAAAAATCGGGGTAGCCCTGTCGAGTAGCGCTGACAATGTGGGTTAACCCGCATCTCTCACCGATTTCCTCGGCAATTGCTCCGATACGTCGGACCGCTGCATTGCTCTACCACCTACATCCATGTAGGCGCCCTCGCTACGTAAAACGGTGAGATATGCGGGTTAAAGCCAGGTGCCATTGCGCGAAAACTGCGATTTCAGAAATTCCATCTGGTCGGCGAGAATGTTCTTGTTGGCGAGGTAGAAAAATTCATAGCGATTGGGAACGAATGGAATCGCCAGCAACTCCATGCCAGCTTCCTCCGGCGTCCGGTTTGCCTTGCGATGGTTGCAGCGCTTGCAGGCGGTGACGACATTGGTCCAGCTGTCGGTGCCGTTGCGCGACACCGGCAGGATATGATCGCGTGATAGCTGCGCGGCGGCGAACTCGCCGCCACAATACATGCAGAGAAATTGATCGCGGCGGAACAGGTAATTGTTGACCAGGGCGGGCACGAAGTCGCTGAGTTTAACGCTGCCGTCGCTGGCGAGAATGCTGGGCAGGGACAATACCGACTGCCGCCCCAGCCGATTGATGCCGCCGCGAATTTCGAAGGCGTCTTCACCGAGCGCCCAGACCACCTGGTTCTTGACCACCAGGGTCGCGGCCTGTTCGCGCGAAATCCAGTCGATCGGCGTACCGGCCTTGTTCAATCTGAGAATCTTGGCATTACTCATGGCAGCATTATGCCTTACTGATCAACCACGTAAACCCTCTATTAATCAAACGACACTGACCCCATTGATTTTTTTGATTCAACTGGCCGCATGGTGTAACTTCAGTTGACTATTAAGTACATCCAATGCCGATGAAACATAGAAGTACTCGGAAATGAAAGCGATTCCGTTAGCAGCCTACGATGCCTTTTCGGCGACGGCGTTCGGCGGTAGCCAGGCCGCGGTGTTGACCGATGCCGCGTCCATTGATCGACCAGAACGCCGGCGCATCGCGCGCGAAATCGGCATGCCGGCGACGGCCTTCGTCGACGCTTACGGCGAAGACTGGATCCAGGTGCAATTCATGTCGACCCTGATGGAACTACCGATGTGCGGCCACGGTACCCTGTGCCTGCTGACGCACATGCTGGAATCGGGGTTGATGCCGTTTGGCGGTGAAGTCGAGCTGCGCCTGCCCAAATCGAGCGCACGGGCCTCGGTGAACGAGACCGGCGGCGGGCGCCTCCAGGTGATGCTCGATATCAGGCCGCCGGCGTTTGAAAGCGCACCGCCACATACCGGGGATCTGCTGACCGTGCTCGGCCTAGGCGCCGACGCCCTGTCACAGCAATGGCCGCTGGAAACCGCACGCGGCGATTTCATTCACCTGGTGGTGCCACTCACCGGCCTCGACGCAATGCGCGCGATCCGTCCCGACTTCAATGGCATGGTGCGCTTCTGCCAGGCTCATGGTATCGAGACGATCGCGGTGTTTTGTCTGGAAACCGAAGATCCACACAGGCAGTTGCACGTGCGCGATTTCTGCCCAGCGGTCGGGGTTGGCGAGTCGGCGGCGGCCGGCACCACCAACGCCGCATTGAGCAGTTACCTGCTGCGCCATGCCCTGGTCCCGACCGATACTTCGATGATCAGGGTGTCGGCCGAACAGGGGCTCGAACTGGGCCGCCCGAGTTCGATTCATTCCCGGATTACCCTGGGAAGCAGCGGCCAGATCGAGCGGCTGCAGGTCGGTGGTGTCGCGACCGCGGTATTCAAGGGCGAGATTTTTTTATAACACGGAAATTTTATAAATCATGCAAGAGCATCTACAGCAACTGTACCGGGACGCGCTCGTCTGGGATGCGCACGCCGGGGTATTTCCGAGCCCCGAAGTCGATTTAAACCTGCTCGATGAATGGCCGCGGGCGGGCGCCAGCTACCTCAGCATCAACGTCGGTTTCGACGTCATGGACTCGCAGGATACGCTAGCCACGCTCGCCGCTTACCGGCGCCGGGTACTGGATAACCCCGACCGCTTCGTGCTGGTCGGCGATAACGCCGATATCGAACGCGCCCGCGGTGAGGGCAAGTTCGCGCTCAGTTTCGACATCGAGGGTATGAACGCGCTCAACGGCGATATCAACATGATCGGCGTCTACCACGCGCTCGGGGTAAGACAGATGCTGTTTGCCTACAACCTCAACAACGCCGCGGCCGGCGGCTGCCACGATGACGATAGCGGTCTGACCGACTTCGGCAGGCAGGTGGTACATGAAATGAATCGCGTCGGCATGATTGTCGATTGCTCGCACGCCGGGCATCGCACCACCCTCGACATCATGCGCGAATCGAGTAAACCGGTGGTCTTTTCACACTCGAATCCGAGCGCGCTGTGGCAGCATCAACGCAATATCAGCGACGAACAGATTCTCACCTGCGCCGCAACCGGCGGCGTCATCGGCCTGAATGGCATGGGTATTTTCCTCGGCGACAACGATATCGGCATCGACACCATGCTGCGCCACGTGCGCTATGTCAGCGACCTGGTCGGCAACGAACACATCGGCATCGGTTTCGACTACTCGCCGAAAGTCGACGTCGATATCGGCGTGATCCTGCGCAGCCGCCCCGATTACTGGCCCGCGGGACAGCAGTACGACACGCCCGGCATCAAGCACGCCGGCCCCGCGCAACTGCCTGAACTGGTAGACGCACTCGCCGATTCGGGCTTTGACGATGCCGCGATCCGCGCTTTCCTCGGCGAAAACTTTCACCGCGTGGCCGCCTCCGCCTGGACTAGTGACTGATTCCTAACGATTGGCCGGGCTATCAGTCTCGAGCAATTGCCGCAGCCCGGCTATTTCGACGCGGATTGTGATCCGGCGGCGATAACGTACACTATCGGCTTTTATCCAGCCTGAGGCCCATCCTGTAAACATGCTGCCACTGACCTCGCCGCCCGGGAGTATCTGCATTGTGCGCCTTTCCGCACTCGGCGATGTCACCCACGCGGTGCCGGTGGTGCGCGCGATTCAGAAGCACTGGCCGCAAACCCGCATCACCTGGATTTGCGCGGAGCTGGAATACAAGCTGTTGTCGGCGATGGATGGCATCGATTTCATCGTCATCGACAAGAACAGCGGCCCGGGCGGCTACTACCGGCTGTGGCGGCAACTGGCGGGGCGGCGCTTCGACATCATGCTGCAAATGCAAACCTCGGCGCGCGCCAATGTTACCGGCGCCATGGTGCGGGCCGATATCAAGCTCGGTTGGGATCGCCCGCGGGCGCGAGATTTTCACCGCTTGTTCATGACCGACGCGATACCGCAGACCCGTTTCGAGCACCAGGTCCAGGGCCATTTGTCGTTTGCGCGCAGCATAGGCCTGGACGTGGCCGAACCCGAATGGGATTTTCCGGTCAGCGACGAGGCCATCGCTTTCGTCGACAACGTTGTTCCCGCGGAGCAGAAAATACTGCTGATATCACCCTGCTCCAGCCACGTGCATCGAAACTGGCGCACCCAACGCTACGCGGCCGTCGCCGACCACGCCGTCGAGCAGCACGGCATGACGGTGGTTCTCTCGGGCGGTCCGTCACCGCTGGAGCGCGCGCTCGGTGAAGCCATCGAGGTCGAGGCGAAACATCCGCTGATCAACCTGATCGGCAAGGACACCTTGCCGCAGTTGGTGGCCCTGCTGCAACGCGCCGATATCGTGTTATCCCCCGATTCCGGTCCGGTCCACCTGGCGAACGCGCTGGGTACCCCCGTCATCGGCCTGCACGCCTGCACCTGGTCGCGGCGCAGCGGGCCTTACCACTCGCTCGATCTGTGCGTCGACAAGTTTGCCGAGGCGGCGCGGCGTTATCGAAATGCCACGCCCGAGCAACTGCGTTGGGGCACGCGTATCGAGGAGGCGGGCGTGATGGACCTGGTCGAGATCGACGAAGTCATCGAGTGCCTGGAGCGCGCACTGCAACCGCGTTAGCCTGGTCCCACGGCGGCGCGTAGAATGCTGACCGGCGCCATTTCCGCCATCATGATCCTGGTATCGACAGCGCTAGTTACCGGCCGCCCAGTTTCCGGGGTTGCGTTAAAATAGCGGTCTCACGCCAATATTTTGCTGGAAACGGGGCTTTCGAGACTCGATCCTTCGCAGGTAATCGGGAAATAGATAAACTATCCCCGTATTTAGAGGTATCATCGGCTGTCTATGTGATGCGGGGTTAGCTCAGTTGGTAGAGCGTCAGCTTCCCAAGCTGAATGTCGCGAGTTCGAATCTCGTACCCCGCTCCAATTTTCGCTCACCCTCGACCGAACCCCGGTCCGGGGTCGGGACAACGGGATCGGCATTAAGCACCGAGACATTGATAGCGCCTTTCGTATTCCTCGGCTCGGACTATGACAGTTTTATCAAGGCGCTATATTCCGAATCGTCAGCCGCGGACATTTTTTACCGAGCGAGGCCTGATAGAGTTTCTGACCTGTGATTCCGCGATAAACCCCTTTCCAATCCGGGGGTATAGTGACAGGTTTCAGACTTCCTGTTTTCGGACCACAGCTACCATCGAAGCAAAACATGGCCGCTGCCCCTCGGGTGGCGGTTGTTTTTTCCTCGGAACAAAATTGCTCACTACAGGCCGCGACAAACCGTAATAGTGCGACGTCTGGATGTGAGCTGTCAGCTCAAACCGGACCCTCAGGAAACTATAATGAGAGGCTGTTAAGTGCCCTTTTCAGTCATTGCGAGGAGCGTAGCGACGAAGCAATCTCCTGAAATTTGGCATATCGTTTGGAGATTGCCGCGTCGCTACGCGACTCGCAATGACGGTTGTGCGCCGTTCGCTGCCTCCCACGATGCGCCTTTCAGTGACCGCTTACAAGAAAACGGACGCTCAAATCATCTACGTCAGAGACCGAGCTGACAGCCCACAGCGGACACCCGTCTCGCGCCTTCCCCCATTCCCTGTCCAATCTTGCCCAGCTCCACTGGCGCATGGGTCATGAACCGGGGCATCAGGTATCGGTATATGGTACTTTTTTGTTTATAGTCCGCTGGTATTCCTAATAACCAGAAACTCTCGGGAAAAGAAAAAATGAACTCTGCGACAATCCAGGCCAGGCAGTTTATGCCTGGGTGTTTGCTACTTTTAAGCCTGTTGTTAACGGCCTGTGCCACTGAGAGTCACCGCGCGGTGGATATCGAGAAAGTTGACTCTTACAACACGGCCTATACGGGTGAAAAAACGACGCTGGTTGCGGGTAAGTTTCACAATAGATCGCGTTATTTACAGGGACTGTTTTCCGCTGATTCGGATCGATTGGGCAATCAATCCAGAACAATCCTGAAAACACACCTGCAGCAAACGAATCGTTTCCTGGTTGTCGATCGAGAGAATCTCGCCCTGGACTCCGTTTTTTCTGTTGACCCTGGCCGCGCTTGCGAGCGGGTGTGTCACTCCTCCGAAAGAGCACTACTACTGGGGTAATTACCAGACCTTAATCCTTGCTATGTATGTCGAACCGGGCTCGGTCGACTCGTTTACGCAAATTGAAAAATTGACCGAGGACCTGCAGCAGGCCGAAGGTAATGGCCAGGCCCCACCACCGGGGCTTTATGCACACCTTGGAATGATGTACGCCATAAACGGGGACCTATCATTGGCCGAGGATGCGTTTCAGCAAGAAAGAGATCTGTTTCCGGAAGCGGCGGTGTTTATTGATGGCATGATGGCAAGAGCTCTCTCGCGCAACGAGGCAACCAATGCCAATACGCAATAGCTTGCGGGTCCTGATCTCGCTTATCGTCCCAATTTTAATCGCGGGATGTGTCAACACTCCACCTTACGACTACACGGCGCTCGAAAACAGCCGGCCAAGATCGATTCTGGTTCTGCCCCCCGTGAACAACTCTATCGAGGTTAATGCCCCCTATATTTTTCTTGCGGGCATATCCAGACCGCTGGCTGAAAAAGGTTACTATGTTTTCCCGGTTGCCGTGATCGATACCTTCCTGAAAGAGAACGGCTTGCCCACGCCGTTCGAAATGAATGCGATACCCCTGGAAAAGATCGAAGCGTTTATCGGTGCCGATGCCGTTTTATATGTTTCGATTGAAGACTGGGGACAGAAATACCAGCTAGTGAGCTCGACAACAAAGGTACATGCCGAATTGCGTCTGGTAGATGTCAGAACGGGTTTGTTACTTTGGGATGCAAAAGTGATAGCCGTCGAAACGTCGGACGACGCCGGCATGGGGGTATTGGGGGCCCTTGTAAATGCTATTGCAAGCCAGATTGCCCACTCGGTGTCCGACAATACTTATCGTGTTTCGAGCACTGCCAGCTATCTAGCCGTTCACAACAAATCAAATGGCCTGCTTCATGGACCCTACTTCAATCCCGAGGGTGTTCAACACTGGAACCTTACCAAATCCAGCGAGCCGAAGGCTATCGATACAAGCAAAACAAGCAAAGGGTCGGGGCTTTGATTTCGTAATTAGTGCGGAAAAGAAGATGCATAGAAATTCAAAATCAAAGACCCCCAATCCTCACGGCAGACTGACTGGAGCTGGGCATAATGTGATTTTCGTTGCGCGTGGCGCGCACCTTGAGACCATGCAAAAAAAGGCTTAATCATCGAAAGTCCCGTGGGTGATTTATGCCTATCCAGGGTCACAGCAATAAGTGACCATCTGACCAGGTACCGCTCCGAAACCTGTGACCTCGACTACACCGTGCTGTGGCGGAATTCACCCGGGAATTGATCCCCGACGCAAAGACAGATAGAAGGAAATCTGTATTCTGTCGCCGCAACACGGAATTCTCGTATAAACTGTTGCCATCCGGTCCGAGGTTCCCGCTTGCTCGGGGGTGATCCATTAAACCAAAAAGCAACACAGAGTTCGGCGATGCCAAGAAACATCCTCTTCATCATGTGCGACCAGCTGCGCTGGGATTACCTGTCCTGTTACGGACACCAGACCCTGCGCACGCCCAACATCGATTCACTGGCGGCTCGTGGCGTCCGCTTCGACAACGCCTACTGTCAGTCGCCGCTGTGCGGCCCGTCGCGAGCAAGTTTCTACACCGGGCGTTACATGTCGAGCCACGGGGTCATGGCAAACAACGATCCAACCCGTATCGACGAACTCACCATCACCGATTACCTGCGCCCGTCGGGCTATCGCAGCGCGCTGGTGGGCAAGGCGCATAGCCGCAAAAACCGGGAGCTGTTGCGGGCTCTCGGCGTAGATCCCCAGTCCGAGCTCGCCAGGAATGCCGCCAGTGGCGGTTTCGAACCCTTCGAGCTGCACGAAGGTCTACTGACGGGTGAATATCACAACGATTACTGTGACTACCTCAATCGACAGGGCTACCAGGGGGGGAATCCATGGCTCAACCACGCCAACAGCGGTGAAGACCGCGATGGCAACCTGCGTTCCGGCTGGCGCCTGCGTAATTCCACTTACCCGGCGCGCGTCGCCGAAGAACACTCGGAGACGGCCTACACCACCAACCGCGCGATCGATTTCCTCGAGCAGCAGGAAGGCGAGCGGCCCTGGTGCCTGCACCTCTCGTTCATCAAGCCGCACTGGCCGTTAATCGCCCCGGCGCCGTATCACGACCTGTACGGTAGCAACGACGTGCAGGCGGTCGTGCGCGCCGACTCGGAGCTGCACAACCCGCACCCGGTCTACGCGGCCTTCATGGAGCAGGAGTACAGCGAGAGTTACGCGCGCGCCGACGTCCGCGAGAGTGTCATCCCGGTGTACATGGGATTGATCCGGCAAATCGACGACCAGCTCGGGCGCCTGTTTGAATACATGAAGCAAACCGGTCAGTTCGACAATACGATGATCGTGTTTACCAGCGACCACGGTGACTACCTCGGCGACCACTGGCTGGGTGAAAAGGACCTGTTCCACGAACCGTCGGTGCGCATTCCGCTGATTATCGTCAACCCGAATTCGACCGCCGACGAGACCCGCGGCAGCGTCTGCACGGAAATGGTCGAATCGGTCGACCTGCTGCCGACCTTCGTCGAGTACGCCGGCGCCAACATCTGCCATGAACGGGTCGAGGGATGCTCGCTGATGCCATTGCTGCGTTCGCGAACCACCCCCGCGGGCTGGCGTCGCTACGCGGTCAGCGAAATCGACTATTCGGAGCGCGGGCCGCGAACCCTGCTCAACCTGCCTCCCTACGACTGCCGCGCGCTGATGATTCGCGAGAAACGCTGGAAATACATTCATCACAACCGTTTCAGGCCTCAATTATTTGACCTGCGGGAAGATCCGATGGAACTGGAGGATCTGGGCGAGGATCCTGCCTGCAAGAAAGTCCGCGACGACATGCAGCAACTGCTGATTGACTGGCGTCAACGACAGAAACCCCGCGTCTGCATACCCTACGACGACCTTTCCGCCATGGGTCCCGATCTCGACGAAGCACAGGGTATTGTAATCGGTCGCTGGTAACGGTCAGCTTCGCGAGCCAGGCAGGTGCGGCGGCCATCTGGTTCTGCTACGATGCCGCCGCATAAATCCGCGCATCGCCAGGCGGATACTCGAATATTTTAAAGGCCATGCCCATGCAGCACTCCTGTTTTCCCGTGACGCCGGTCACCCAAAGCCGCCTTGCGCGGGTCGATTTTGACAATCTCGGCTTCGGCAGCATCTTCTGCGACCACATGTTCAGCATGATCTACGAAAACGGTAGTTGGCGGAATCCGGAAATCCTTCCCTACCAGGCGTTGGCCCTCGAACCCGGCGTCGCGATGTTGCACTACGGTCAGACCGTGTTTGACGGTTACAAGGCCTTTCGCGGGGAAGACGGCCAGGCGCGCATCTTTCGACCCGGGCGCAATGCGCAGAGGTTGTACGATTCCTGCCAGCGGCTGTGCATACCGATCATGCCGGCCGAAGAACTTCGCGACATCATGATCCAGGCGACCCGGCAGCTGATCGAGCTGGACCACGCCTGGATGCCGGCGCAATGGGGGCATTCGCTCTACGTCAGGCCCCTTGTAATCGCTACCGAGGCCACGCTCGAAGTGCGCGCCGCCAGCAGCTACCGCTTCATCATCATGACTTCGCCGGTCGGGGGCTATTTTGCCAACCTGAAAAAAGGCGTATCGCTGCGGGTCGAAGACCGCTTTACCCGCGCCGCGAGTATAGGTGGGCTGGGCGCGGCGAAGACGGCGGCCAACTATGCCGCGAGCCTGCTGCCCGGGGCGCAAAGCCGGGCACAGGGCTTCGACCAGGTGCTGTGGCTGGACAGCAACGAACACCGCTTTGTCGAAGAGGTCGGCGCGATGAACATCCTCTTCAAGATCGCGGGCAAAGTGGTGACACCACCGCTGGGCGGCTCGATACTGCCCGGCGTGGTACGCGACAGCGCGCTCACGCTGCTCGACGACTGGGGTATCGCGGTCGAGCAACGGCCCATCGCCATCGATGAAGTCATCGCGGCATTCGCTTCGGGTGAACTCGAAGAAGTTTTCGGCGCGGGCACGGCCGCGGTCATCTGCCCGGTCGCCAGCATCGGTTACCGGGACGAGGTTTTTACGGTGGCGAACACCCCGCCGGGCGAACTGACCCTGCGCCTTTACGATGAACTCACCGGCATACAGTACGGTGCGCGGGCGGATACCCACGCCTGGAATGTATGCCTGCCCCTGCCGGAAATGCAGGACTGATATCCGGCTTCGAAAAGGGCACCCCTCCAGGGGGGATACAGGGTGAATTTTAGCCAGGATCAACATTGACCCGGCCATTTCAGGCCTGGTTGCAGCCGGATATTACCTGAAATCAACAATGCCCGGGGCATTTTACTCAGCACCCTACGGGTGAGCTTAAAATAATGAAAAAATGCATGAGATTCAGTGCAGTAGACGACCGCAGTAGATTCAACTGAGGATTTTAGGTTAAAAATGGCGACAAATCTTTCAAAGAGGATAGTGTCACATTCGCTACCCCGGAAGAGTTGTTCGAATATATATCCCCTGGTGGAGGTTGCGAGAACATGCCTTCCGATCTGGGAGAGATTCAGATG
>JAAEPH010000433.1 GCA_024232855.1 Gammaproteobacteria bacterium | reverse complement strand
ATCTCGCTTGTCTATTGATTCCACAAGAAATATATCCTCAGTCGCTCGTAATCACCGATACGAGACTTCTTCGGATATTTCCTTGTGAAATCAATATACTGCGCGATCTTTGCGCATATTTATGAATTCTCCGGGCTAGATGAAATTAGAAAATTACTTGACGAAAATTCACCATAGTTGCCGGGCAAAGCTACCGATCGAAATCGATAGTGACTTCGTCGGAAATCGGGTGGGCCTGGCAGGTCAGCACGAATCAAAAGGGTCAGTGTCGATCAATACCAAGGATCTATTGACACTGACCCCTTTGATTGCGGACCCGGCGACCCGTTAGTGATCAATCCGGCCTCGTTTGCCTGCACCCTGTCGATCGCGCTGTTTGTCGCGCTTGGACCCTTGTCGACGGATATGTACCTGCCGTCGCTGCCGGGGCTGGCCGGGGAATTTGCGACCAGCGCGGGACGCGTGCAGCTCACCCTGAGCCTGTTTCTTGCCGGCTTTGCGCTGGCGCAAATCATCTACGGGCCGTTGTCGGACCGCTTCGGGCGCAAGCCGGTGCTGTTGGCCGGGCTATCACTGTTCGTGATCGCCAGTATTGCCTGCGCGCTCGCGGTGAACATCGAAATGCTGATCCTGGCGCGCTTTTTACAGGCGCTAGGCGGTAGCGCAGGACCGGTTCTCGGGCGCGCGATGGTGCGCGATATTCACGGCCCGGCGGAATCCGCCCGGGTGCTGTCGCACATCGGCTCGGCGATGGCGCTGGCGCCGGCATTCGCGCCGATCCTGGGTGGATACATGGGCGTCTACCTCGGTTGGGAATCGATTTTCTGGTTCCTGGTCGTGGTCGGAATCTTCGGTGCGGCGTTGTTGTACTTCGCCATCGGCGAAACCGCTCCCGAGGAATTTCGACACCCGAGATCGATTGCAAACATCGTCGCGGATTACGGGCGCCTGCTCGCCGATCCGGTTTACCTCGGCTATACATTGACCTGTACGTTCGCCTTTTCCGGCCTGTTTGCGTTTTTGTCCGGATCGTCATTCGTGATCATCGAGTATTTCGGGGTCAACCCGGAACACTTCGGCCTGTTGTTCATGCTGGTGGTTGCCGGTTACATTAGCGGCACGCTACTCGGCGCGCGCCTGAGCCGACGTTTGGATTTTCTTCGGCTGGTGGCGGCCGGATCAAAGCTGCTGTTGGTCTCCGGTGCGACGATGCTTGCGCTTGCGCTCGATCAACCCGGCCATGTCATGAGCATCGTGTTGCCGATGATGCTGTTCATGCACGGCGTCGGCCTGGTGATGCCGCAGTCGATGGCGGGTGCGCTGGCCAACTATTCGCATATCGCCGGCAGCGCGTCCGGGTTGCTCGGTTTTATTCAAATGTCCGTGGCCGGGCTCGTCGGTGTAGCGGTCGGGCACAGTTACGACGGTTCCCCGGTGGGCATGGCGTTCGCGATTGCTAGCATGGGGTTGTTGTGCCTGGTGGTTTACCTGGGGCTGCTGAAGCGGTGTCACCACCAGCCACGCCGATAGTTCTGGATACGCGCTATATTATCGACATCCCGTTCTGCTAACACTACTGTTTTTTACGCTGATGATTAACGATGGCACGTAACGATTTTACCCTGGTCAGTTTTGGGTTGCGCTTCGCCTTTGCGCTGGCGCTGGTTTTCCTGACTTACAATCCCACAGGTTTTTCCTGGGTGGGTTGGCTCTTGTCGGAGACACCGCTGGTCTACAAGGTGGGGGCCGGCATCGTCTTGCTGATCGGCTGGGCCATGTTTTTGCGCGCCACCTGGAATTCGCTGGGCGCGCCTGGCACGGTCCTGGCGGCGGCTTTTTTCGCTGTCATCATCTGGCTGTTTATCGAGTGGGGACTTGTCGCGCTCGACGATACCGCCACGATCCAGTGGGTCTTGCTGTTCGTGTTGACGGGGGTGCTCGCGGTCGGCATGTCCTGGTCCCGCATTCGCCGTAAACTCTCCGGGCAATATGACACCGATGAAATCGAAGGTTAGCCCGCTCATCCTGTTGTTGCTCGCGGGGTTGTCGTTACCCGCGATGGCCGCGAACGTAATCCTGTTGCACGGATTGGCGCGCACCGACAATTCGATGGGGAAGATTGAAAATTTTCTCGCCCGGCAGGGTTACTGCGTCACCAATGTCAGTTACGACTCACGCGACGGGGATATCGGAACGCTTGCGGTCGAGGCCATTGGTCCCGCGCTGCTCGACTGCCCATCTGCCGACAAGGTTCATTTCGTCACGCATTCGCTCGGCGGTATCCTGGTGCGGCAATACCTGTCGAATCACAGCATCGAAAACCTGGGCCGGGTTGTTATGCTGGGCCCGCCGAACCGGGGCAGCGAAGTGGTCGACGAATTGCGCGATGTTCCGGGATTCGATTTCATCAACGGCGAGGCCGGCCTGGAACTGGGTACCGACGCGAACAGCGTTCCCAACCGGCTCGGCCCGGCGGATTTCGACCTCGGTGTGATCGCCGGGACGAGCAGTATCAACCCGATACTGTCGGAGATCATTCCGGGTCCGGACGACGGCAAGGTATCGGTCGAAAGTACTCGCCTCGAAGGGATGAGCGATCATATCGTAGTGGATGTTACGCATACCTTCATGATGCGTAACGACGAGGTCATCGAGCAGGTCATCAGTTTCCTGCAATCCGGAAAATTCAGGCGCGCCGACCACTAGCGTCCGGGCCGGTCTCATCGATTCCGTATCGAACTGCCGGTTATCTCAGCGATTTCGGTAACGGAAATATAACGTCCTCCGTGAACCCGAGCGAGGATGCCTTGCGGACGCCCTGGTTCTGCAGGAAATGGATGACATTGCTCACCAGCAGTTCAGGCGCCGAGGCGCCGGCGGTAACGCCGACACAGGTTTTGTCCTGCAGCCATTCGAGATTGATATCGTCAGCACTGTCGATCAGGTAGCCGTCGATGTGCTTGTTCTCGGCGATTTCACGCAACCGGTTCGAATTCGAACTGTTCCTGGAGCCGACCACCAGGATCAGGTCGCAGCGCTCGGCGAGCTGTTTGACGGCATCCTGCCGGTTTTGCGTGGCATAGCAGATGTCTTCCTTTTTCGGACCCTGGATCCGCGGGAATACTTCGTAGAGGCTGTCGATGATGACCGCGGTATCGTCCTTGGACAGGGTGGTTTGCGTGACGTAACGCAACTCGTCGGCATTACGCACCTTGAGTCTGCGCACATCGTCTGAAGATTCGACCAGGTAAATATCACCGCCGTCAGTTCGCTCGTACTGCCCCATGGTGCCTTCCACTTCGGGGTGGCCGCGGTGACCGATGAGAATGGTTTCGATACCCTTGCGGCTGTAGCGGCTGACCTCCATGTGCACTTTGGTAACCAGCGGGCAGGTCGCATCGAACACCTTCAACTTGCGCCGCCTGGCTTCGCGTTGCACCGTCTTCGACACGCCGTGGGCGCTGAAGATGACGTAGTTGTCGTCCGGCACCTGATCGAGTTCATCGACGAAGATGGCGCCCTTTTGCTTGAGGTCGTCGACCACGAAACGGTTGTGCACAACTTCGTGACGCACGTAAATCGGTGTACCGAAAAGCTGGATAGCGCGTTCGACGATCTCGATAGCGCGATCCACACCGGCGCAGAATCCGCGTGGGTTGGCGAGCAGGGCATCCATTAATGAAGCGTCTTCGGTTCAGCCGCGTCGTTATTGACAGCGACTATCTTAACGCTGTAGCGAACGGTTTGACCAGCGAGGGGATGATTCAGGTCGATGCGCACCTCGTCCTCGTTGAAATCCAGAATCGTCCCCGGCAAGGTATCGCCATCCTCGTTGGCAAACTCGATGATCAGGCCCGGCTCGAGTTCGAGCTCGGGGTCAAACTCGATCCGCGGCAGCGAACGAAACAGCGTTTCGTCGACATAACCGAAGGCGAGATCGGGATCGATGTCGATGGTCTGTTCATCACCGCTGCGGAGTCCGATCAGCGCAAGTTCCAGCCCCTCCGCCATTTCGCCGCAGCCGAGGGTGACGGTCATCGGTTCATCGTCAAAATTATCCTCCAGGATCTGGTCGTTGGTGAGGCCGAGGCGATAGTGAAGGGTGACGCGGCTGGTTCGTTCTATCATGCTCATGTCGCTATTTACTGCTGGTTTTACGAGTGCCGAGGAAGCTGCTCAGTATCAGTAAAACGGCGCCGACGCTGATGGCGGCGTCGGCGAGATTAAATGCCGGGAACGGGTAACTGCCTAGCCACACCTGGATGTAGTCGACGACGTGGCCGAGGACGATACGATCGATGAGGTTGCCGATGGCGCCGCCCAGGATCAGGCACAGCGACACCGCGGTCAGGGTTTCCTCGCCCGGCAGTTTGCGGATCCACTGGACGATGACGATGCTGATCACGATCGCGATGACGGTAAACAACCAGCGTTGCCAGCCGCCGGCATCGGCGAGCAGGCTGAATGCCGCCCCGGTATTGTAAGTCAGGTACCAGTCGAAGTAGGGAAACAGGTTGACCGGCTGATGCGGAGTCAGCTGCATTTCCGCGAACTGCTTGCTGGCCTGATCCAGGATCACAACCAGCAGGCTGGTCCATAACCATTTGAACTGGGGGCTAGCCTGCATATTGCATGAAGGGAACGAAACTCAGGGGAAATCTGGCAAACAAGGTCGGACGATCGCCCGCCGACCCATAGCCATGGCTATGGGTCAAGGGGGATCGTTCGAGATTGGCAGCCAGATTTTTCCTGATTTCGTTCAGGCACAAACTGCCCCCTGCGTAATTCTGGAAAAACTCATTCAAGCCCCTGATATTCATAATATTTCTCAAAAGTTTGTGCCGCCTTCGTGCAATATGCAGGCTAGACAGGCTCATCAACGGCTGTGCGGGCATTCAGGCGTAGCGGCGTTGCTCACCGTCACCATCGATGTTCTCGATGCAGCGCCCGCAGAGTTCAGCATGTTCGGCATGCTTGCCGACGTCTTCGCGATGATGCCAGCAACGCACGCATTTCTGATGCTCGCTGGGCCTTGCCTCCACCCGGAACCTGCCGATATCGGCGAGCGTCACCAGGCCTTCGCCCGTATCCGCATCCAGTGACGCGAGGCTGGCCGAGGACGTGATCATGACGAAGCGCAGTTCTTCGCTAATGGCCTGCAAGCCATCGATCAGTGCCGGCTCGGCGTGAATGCTGACTTCGGCGTCGAGGCCGGAACCGATCTTGCCGTCCTGGCGAAGACCTTCCAGGGTCCGCGTCACCTCGGTGCGAACCTGTTCTAGAATGTCCCAGACGCTCGCGTCGATATCGGAATTGGAGTAGGGGGACAGCCCCTGGTACCACTCCGCGGTAAAGGCGCCGAGGTCTTCGCGTTCGCCCGGCATGTTTTCCCAGACTTCGTCGGCGGTAAAACTCAGGATCGGCGCGATCCAGCGCGTCATCGCTTCGAGTACGTGGTACATCGCGGTCTGGCAGGAGCGGCGTGCGCGCGAATCGGCCGGCGTGGTGTATTGTCGGTCCTTGATGACATCGAGGTAAAACCCGCCCAGCGTCTCCGAGCAGAAATTGTGAACCTTCTGCATCGCGACATGAAAATGATAGTCCTCGTAATGCCCCTGCAACTGCGTTTGCAATTCGAGCGTCTCCGCGACGATCCACTGGTCGAGCGCGAGCAGGTCTTCGGCGGCGACCGAATCGCGCAGCGGATCGAAGCCACTGGTGTTGCCCAGCAGGAAGCGCAGCGTATTGCGGATGCGGCGGTAGGAATCCGCGGTCCGCTTCAGAATTTCATCGGAGATGGACATCTCGCCGGAATAATCGGTCGACGCTACCCACAGGCGCAGAATATCGGCGCCGAGCGTTTTGGTGACCTTGATCGGGGCGATGACATTGCCGACCGACTTGGACATTTTCATGCCCCTGGCGTCGACCGTGAAACCGTGCGTCAGCACCTGGCGATAGGGCGCCTGCCCGTGCATCGCGCAGGAGGCCAGCAGCGATGAGTGAAACCAGCCGCGGTGCTGGTCGGAGCCTTCCAGATACATGTCCGCGGGAAACTCGAAGCGCTCGTCCTGCTGCAGCACGCTGTAGTGTGTCGTGCCGGAATCGAACCAGACGTCGAGCGTGTCGCTGAGCTTGATGTAGTCGTCGGCCTCGTCGCTGAGCAATTCCCTCGCTTCGAGTGAAAACCAGGCCTGGATACCTGCTTTCTCGATGCGTTGCGCCACCGCCTCGATCAATTCCGCGGTACGCGGGTGCAGTTCGCTGGTTTCGCGGTGCATGAACAACGGGATCGGCACGCCCCAGTAGCGCTGCCGCGAGATACACCAGTCGGGCCGGTTCTCGACCATGCTCTCGATGCGCGCCTGCCCCCAACCGGGAACCCAGCGCACCTTCTTGATCTCGGCCATCGCGAGATCGCGCAGGCCGGCCTTTTCCATGCTGATGAACCATTGCGGCGTAGCGCGGAAAATGATCGGCGATTTATGCCGCCAGCAGTGCGGGTAGCTGTGCTGGAACTTTTCGACGTGAATAAGCGCGTTGTTTTCCCTGAGTACCTCGATGACGTGATCGTTGGCGCTGAACACGTGCTCGCCGGCGAAGATTTCGGTGGCGGGCAGAAAGCAGCCATTGCCGCCGACCGGGTTGTAAATCTCGAGCCCGTATTTCCTGCCGAGTACGAAGTCGTCCTGGCCGTGACCGGGCGCGGTGTGCACCGCGCCGGTACCCGCCTCAAGGGTGACGTGGTCGCTGATGACGAGCAGCGATTCGCGGTCGTAAAACGGATGTTGCAGGCGCAGGCGTTCCAGCGCTTCGCCCCTGCAACGCGCGAGCGGCTTATGCTCGCCGATGCCGTAGCGGGCGAGTGCCTGCTGCGCCAGGCCCTCGGCAAGCAACAGGCGTTCGGCGCCGAGCTCGGTCTCGACCTGCAGCAGCAGGTACTCTTCGCCGGGATTGAGCGCAACCGCGAGATTGGCGGGCAGGGTCCACGGGGTAGTGGTCCATATCGGCACCGATATCGGCCCCTCGCCGGGTGCGTCGTCAATGCCATCCATTGCCGCGATAAAAGCGGTTTCGTCGATCACGCCAAAGCGCACGTCGATCGCGGGCGAAGTCTTGTCCTTGTAGTCGACCTCGGCCTCGGCCAGTGCCGAAGCGCAGTCGATGCACCAGTGCACCGGCTTGTCGCCGCGCACCACGTGCCCGTTGCCGATGATTTTGCCGAGCGCGCGCACGATGTTGGCCTCGGTATCGAAATTCATCGTCAGGTAGGGGTCATACCAGTCGCCGAGCACGCCGAGGCGGATGAAATCGAGGCGCTGCTGGTCGATCTGCTTGAGCGCGAAGTCGCGGCAGGCCTGGCGAAACTCGTCGGCCTCGACCTTGACGCCGACCTTGCCGATGCTCTTTTCCACCTGGTGCTCGATCGGTAGGCCGTGGCAGTCCCAGCCGGGTACGTAAGGCGCGTCTTCGCCGTTCAGGGTGCGCGACTTGACGATCATGTCCTTCAGAATCTTGTTGACCGCGTGACCGATGTGGATGTCGCCGTTGGCATAGGGCGGGCCATCGTGCAGCACGTAGCGTTTGCGGCCTGCGCGCGCGCGCCGAATCTTCTGGTAGAGATCCTGGTCCTGCCATTTCTGTAAGCGTTCGGGTTCCCGATTGGCGAGATTGCCGCGCATCGGAAACTCAGTAGTGGGTAAATTCAATGTCGATTTGTAGTCAGCCAACTGTCATATTTCTCGTTCAAACTTCGCGATTGAAGAAGGCTTTTGCCTTCTCGGTATCCTGTGCGATATGGGCGCTTAATTCCTCCAGGGAATCAAATTTCTCTTCGTTACGAATCTTGTGTAAAAACTCGACTACGACTCGATAGCCGTAGACATCCCGGTCGAAATCGAGAATGTAGACCTCAAGAATAGTATCGACGCCGTTTACCGTGGGGCGGGTGCCAATACTGGCGACGCCCCTGAGCTCGCGATTATCTATTCCTTTCACCTGAACCGCAAATATTCCTTTAACGATCAGGGTTTTATCGCCCATTTTTATATTGATGGTGGGGAAGCCGAGCTCGCGCCCGAGTTTTTTGCCGTGGGCAATCCGTCCAGACAGCGAATAAGGCCGGCCGAGCAGTTCTTTGGCGCCGTCAAAATCGTCGTTATGGATACATTCGCGCACGCGCGTGCTGCTGACGCGGGAAGCGCCGTGCATCAGGGTTTCGGTCTCGTCGACGCTAAAACCGAAACGTTCGCTGTTTTGTTGCAGGAAGCGGAAATTGCCCAGTCGATTCTTGCCGAAATGAAAATCATCGCCGATCACCAGATGCCCGGTGTTCAGCTTGTCGACGAGGATGCGCTGTACGAAGTCCTCGGCGCTGAGTTCGGCGAGCGTTTCGTCGAAATGCAGGCACAGCAGGTAGTCGATCTGCTGGGCCTTGAGGTAGGCGATTTTCTCGCGAAAGCGGGCGAGCCGTTTCGGCGCTTTCGCGGGGGCAAAAAACTCGACCGGCTGCGGTTCGAAGATGATGACCACGGTTGGCAATCCGGTGTCGTTTGCGACCCGGCGCAGCTGCTCGATGACGAGTTGATGGCCGCGATGGACGCCATCGAAATTGCCGATCGTCACGACGCTGGCGCGCAACGGGCGCGTCAAGTTGTAGAGTCCTCTAATCAGTTTCATTTCGAGTGATGTCAGGCGATGAAGTGATGCCGGCGAAAACCCATTATCCAAAGCATGAGCGCGTAACACAAGATCGCCGGCAGGATCAGCCAGGCGAGCTCGCCGAGGCGCTGGTACCATGGCCATTCGCCCCACAGGGCCGCTTGCGGCAGCATGAAGTGGATCAGCAAGCCCATGGCGATGCATCCGCACAGTACCTTGAGTAAGGGTTCGCTAAAGGATCTGGATTCTCCCAGGATCGCGTCGCGGCGTAGTTCGCGAGCCAGGCGGAAGGCGTTGAAATAGGCCGAGGCGCTGGTCGCCAGCGCGAGTCCGATGTGCGGCGCGATAAACTCCGTTTGCAACATCGTCACCACGAAGACCACGTTCAGGGCCATGTTGAGGCACATCGACTGGATGCCGATTCGAACCGGGGTTTTGGTGTCCTGGCGTGCGTAAAACCCGCTCGCCAGGATCTTGATGAGAATAAACGCCGGCAGGCCGAGGCTGTAGGCCATCAGGCTGCAGGCCGCCATTATCGAATCGTTGTCCTGGAAGGCGCCGTATTGAAACAGGGTGGCGAGAATGGGTTGCGCCAGGATGAACAGGCCGATGGTCGCCGGCACCGCGATCACCAGGGTCAGCTGGATCGCCCAGTGCAGGGTTTTGTTGAAGCTGTCGTCACCCTCCCTGTAATGCGCCTGTGACAGGCTGGGTAACACGACGGTCGCCAGCGCGATGCCGAATACGCCGAGCGGGAATTCGAGCAGGCGGTCGGAATAATAGAGCCAGGAAACGCTGCCGGTGACCAGGAACGAGGCGATGAAGGTGTCAAACAACAGGTTGATCTGCGCCACCGAGGAGCCGAACAGCGCCGGAATCATCAGTTTGATGATCTTTTGTACGCCGTCGTGGCGCCAGCCCCATCGGGGCCGCGGCAACAGGCCCTGGCGATAAAGGAACGGCAACTGGAACAGCATCTGGATGATGCCGGCGAACAAAACGCCCCAGGCCAGCGCGGTGATCGGTACCTCGAGCCGCGGGCTCAACCACATCGCGCTGGCGATCAGGCTCAGGTTCAATAACACCGGGGTAAAGGCGGGAACCGCGAACCGTTTCCAGGTGTTGAGGATGCCGCCCGCCATTGCCGTCATCGATATCGTCAGGATGTAGGGAAAGGTGAGCCGCAGCATGTCCGCCGTCAAATCGAACTTGGCGGGCTGGTCGATAAAGCCGGCCGCAAACACCATGATCAGAAGCGGTGACGCGATCACGCCGAACAGGCTCAACAGCAGCAGGATGAAACCCAGGGTGCCGGCGACGCGGTCGATCAGGTCGCGCGTCTGCGCCATGCTGTAGTTGCTGCGATACTCGGTCAGTACCGGTACGAAGGCCAGTGAAAATGCGCCTTCGGCAAACAGGCGGCGCAGAAAATTGGGTATCTTGAAGGCGACAAAAAAAGCGTCCGCGGCATCGCTCGCGGAAAAGAAACGGGCGATGATGATATCGCGCAGCAGGCCGAGCAGCCGCGACAGTAAAGTCATCGAGCCTACCGAAATGGTCGATTTGATCAGCGCGCTCATATCAGGGGCGGTTACCGTATTTCATCGTGGCCGTAAAAGCGGCGAATTCTAGCACTTAAGTGCTTGTATAGCAGTGATTTTGGGTTGACAGCGCCCGTTGCAGTGAAGATAATGCGCGCCTCATTTTAAAGCCCGACCCAGGAGCAAACCTTGGCAAACTCAGCATCCGCGCGCAAGCGTGCAAATCAGGCCGAACAGCGTCGCCAGGCGAACGCCAGCCGCCGCTCAATGATGCGGACTCATCTCAAGGCTACCGTGGCCGCGATCGCCGCCGCCGACAAGCCAGCCGCTGAAGCAGCTTACAAGAAGGTGGTTCCGGTACTCGATAGCTCCGCGATCCATGGCCTCATCAGCCATAACAAGGCGGCGCGACACAAGAGCCGGTTTAACGCCCAGATCAAGGCTTTGTAAGAATCGCACAACCCGAAAAAGGCCGGACATGATCCGGCCTTTTTTATTCCCGCTATTGCGCTAACCATTCGTGGCTGACCAGGACCTGGTCGCCCGCTCGAATACTGCCCACGAAACGATCGCCCGGTTGCACCTGGCCGACGCCCTTCGGCGTACCCGTCATGATAATGTCACCGTCCTCGAGCGACATGAAACGCTGGATGCCGGCCAGTATTTGCACGGGCTTGTACATCATCAGCGGGTAACCTCCGTGCTGGCGTAGTTCGCCATTGATTTCGAGCCGCAGCGACAGGCTTGCCAGGTCGGTGTTACCGAGCTGGACAAAATCGCTGAAACAGGCGGCACCGTCAAACGCCTTGGCGCGTTCCCAGGGCAAGCCCTTGTCCTTGAGCTTCGATTGCAGCTCGCGCCGGGTCAGATCGAGCCCGAATCCGACTCCATACAGCAGGTTTTCACGCACCATGAAACAGATCTCGCCTTCGTAGTGCAGCGCTTCATCGCGGGCCGCGTACAGCGTTTCTGACAGGGACGAGTTGGGCTTGTTGAAGATCACCATGTCGTCCGGGGTTTCGTTGCCCAGTTCCTGGATGTGCTCGAGGTAGTTGCGACCGATACAGACGATTTTGGATGGGGCGATCTGTTCGGATTCAAGACGGATGGTTTTCATCGGCTCTGCATAAGCGTTGACGGGTGGGTAACAAATACTCCGGTTCAGCCTGGATTAAGACTGCTTTCGTTAGAGTTGCGCCATTACCAGGCAATGCCGGAGATACTAATGGTTAAGCAACGCATAAACAAACTGCAAATGATGGCTACGGCCAGTCTGCTTGCGCTAGCGGTGGCGAGCACCCCGGCAAACGCCCACCACGATCATGACGTCGTCGTGCCGCTGGTCACCCTGTTCGCGCTCGGCGCCCTCGCTTATCACGGTCATAACCACTACCGGCAACATCACTACTATCGCTACCGAAGCCATGGCTATCGCCGGTACCGGCAGAGTCAGTATGGCCATGGTCAATACGGACATCAAACGCGCCACAGTCACAGCCAGGGCGGGTATTGCTTCCGGCCGCGTTACAGCCGCAGCCAGGGTGGTTACCATCGACCCCGGCGCAAACATTGATCACGGCGGGTGAATATGATGAAGACACGCGCAATCATTTTACTGTCGAGCCTGTTGCTGGGAATCGGTATCGACGCCCGCGCCGCCGACTCCGTGCAAGGCAGTCGTTCCGCGGGCAAGCGCCTGCAGGACCAGTCGATCGACCTGTCGCTCGAACTCAGACAGCGTGAAGCGGTAACCCGGGCAAAGCCAACTGTCGCGGAGGACTACGCGTCGCGCCGGCCTGCGCAGCGCCTGGCCGGTGTCGCCAATCGTCACGACCAGGTGTTCGAAATATACAGCGCCGATGTGCAGCTGCTCTCGGACCTCGACGAAGACGGTTTCCATCACGCGTTTCGTGTCTTCTTCGATGTCGATGTCGACTACGACGGCGCCACGGTTTACGCCAGGTTGTACCTGAGCCGTGACGGCGAACCCTGGAGCCAGTATTTCACCACCGACCTGTTTTCCATATTCGCCGACGACGAGGCCGACGCCTACGAAGTGGAGACCGAATTACTGGAAGGTTATGCGACGGGTTACTACGCGGTGCTGGTCGAGATATACAGTCTCGATCATGCCTATATGGTTACCAGCGAAGTGCTCGATTATCACTATCTCGGCCGTGACCTCATGATCGAAGATCTGGGCCGGGACGAGCCCTATGTCGAGTATTACGACGAAACCAACGAAACGTATTACGAAGAAGAAGTTCACTATAGCGGCGGCGGCAGCATGGCCTCGCTGTTACTGGTTTTCCTGATTGTCCAGGTAGTGATTGCAGCCAGGGGGCCCTTGCGTTATCCCCCCGTAACGAAAGCGATAATTAAAAAAATGGTCCCCCCTGAGCTGCAATCCTTTTTTTCGGGTTATCCGCGTGCTCGAACCGTCACGTATCTGATATACGCTGCGGCTCTGCGCGCGCAGATGCCTTGCTCAGCGCTCAATTCTCTCGGATGTTGTAATGAATAAAATTGCAGGTATGATTTGACCCGGTAAATGCAGGTTTTTTCGGTGCGAATGCTGTAATGCTTCACACGGATTTTATTCCGCACAACTTTAAATAAACCGGGAGTAGTGTCATGAGAGATCATCCTTGATTGCTAATGTAATACTCGATCAATGTGACGATTTCCTACATCCGAATGTAAATAAATCAGCCGCTTACCACACCAATCGCAAGATTATTACGCCGAAAAGACGCGCAATTCCACGTCAAACTGACGTCGAATTGTAGTTATGTGTTTAAGACAATTACGAATCATGGGAGAGTAGTATGTCAGACCTGGTCAAAGGAAAAGGAAGTTGTCTTTGTAGTGCAGTTCAATTTACTGCAAGAAGTGCAAGTGAAAGTGTAGGCGCTTGCCATTGTGGCATGTGTAGGAAATGGGGCGGTGGACCACTCATGGCAGTTAATTGTAGAAACGACGTGTCATTCGAAGGAGAAGAAAATATTTCGATATTTGATTCTTCGGATTGGGCCGAGCGCGGTTTTTGTAAACAATGCGGAAGCCATCTATTTTATCGATTAAAAGAAAGCAGGCAGCACATTATTCCTGCTGGCCTTTTTGAAGGCCAGGAGTCTTTTGTTTTCGATAATCAAGTCTTTATAGATAAGAAACCTTCGTTTTATAGCTTTGCAAACAAGACGAGAGACATGACTGAAGCCGAGATATTTGAGAAGTATGGAGCCTGATAACAAACGCATGCAGCCGGGCGCGGCAAAGCCGTGCCGCCGATGCGAAGCGTCAGGCGAAAAGACAAATTTTGACCAGCAATAAAACAATTCTGGTAATTGGTGGGACTGGCCATTTTGGTGGAAGAATTTGTCGAAGGTTGTTAGGAGAGCCAAACACCAATCTGGTCGTCACAAGCCGAAACGTCTCCAGTGCACAAAATTTCGCAAATGAACTTGGGCGAATCGCCCCAGATTACAAAATTACAGCAGAATCGCTCGACCAGTCCTCAGACAGCTTCGAACGAGACCTGGAAAAAATCGCACCTGATATTGTTGTTCATACAGCAGGGCCATACCAGGGTCAAAGTTATCGAGTAGCAGAAGCATGCATCGCTACCAAATGCCATTACATTGATCTGGCAGATGGTCGAGATTTTGTTGAAGGATTTAGTCAGCTCGATAACCAGGCCAAGACTGCCGATGTTCTCGTTGTATCAGGGGCGAGCACCTTACCTGGCCTGTCGAGTGCGGTAACGGATCACTACCGTGACGAATTTCAAATGATTAGCTCAATAAATATATCTATCGCGCCTGCCCACCAAACCCCAAGGGGACCCGGTACAATCTCGGCAGTTCTCAGCTACTGTGGCAAGCCATTTGATGTGTTAGAAAATGGAATTCAAGCCACACGATACGGCTGGCAGGATCTCAGATGGCAGCATTATCCAGAATTGGGGAAACGGTTGTCGGGAGCATGCGATGTCCCCGACCTTTCAATTCTCCCTGTTTATTTACCTGACATCCAAACTGTGACATTTCACGCTGCGTTAGAGGCCCGCTGGGAACAAATTGCACTATGGAGTATGGGGTGGTTATCCCGATTCGGGCTTATAGCAAATTGGTCTCCACTAGTACCTTTGTTCAACTATATCAGCGAAAAATTAATCAGATTAGGCTCAGATAAAGGAGGCATGCATATCCATCTTTCGGGTATTGGTAAAGATGGAGCGCCGAAGGATGTAAAATGGTTTCTTACAGCTAGAAATAACCATGGCCCTGAAATACCGTGTACACCCGCGATTATACTCGCCAGAAAGCTGGCTCAAGAAGAAATTGGTGTGAGGGGTGCTTTGCCTTGCCTGGGCCTTATCAGCCTTGAGGATTTCGATCACGAAGTTGAGTCTTTCGAAATATCGTGGCAAGCAGACTCGTAGTAGTATTCTGTGATGAATGAATATCTTTGGATCAAGCTGCTTCATATTCTAAGCGCTATGTTAATTCTCGGCACTGGTCTTGGGACGGCTTTCTTCATGTTTAGAGCACATATGAGTCGGAACGCAGAGGCCATGAGGATAACCACCCAGTCGGTTGTGCTAGCAGACTGGATATTTACTACCCCTGCTGTCGTCATACAGTTTTTGACCGGCTTTTGGCTAACATCCAGGCTAGGAATTCCGTATGGGTCGGTTTGGTTTGTGAGTATCCTTGCGCTTTTCATTTTGGTAGGTTTATGCTGGATACCAGTCGTCTTTATTCAACTGCGCATTAGAGAAATTATTCGAAATGGTGGCACATTAGACGACTACAGTACGCTTATGAAAATGTGGATTGGATTAGGGATACCTGCATTTGCAAGCGTGCTAATACTGATTTTTTTGATGGTAAGTAAGCTTGGGACAGATAGCATTATTTTCGTCTGATAACAAAGCGCACGCAGTCGGACTCAGCTAAGCCGCGCCGCTGGCGCGAGACATTAGGGTGAAAACCTGGAGGCAACCTTGAGCGTCAGGCGCTACTAATTAGAGGGTTTACCTTTGAACTTTGAAAAATTGTTGCAAACCAAAAAGCACATTTTATCTCAGGGCTCTGTGTATGAGCTTTTGCGTCGTAGTCCCGAAGTGGCTTTTGATGAACATATCCTTTTTGCCAGCCTGATTTATGACGAAAATTTTACCGAAGTGCTAGACCGAGTATTTCGATTATATATAGATACGGCAGTAGCCTCTGGCTTGCCCATTGTAGTAAGTGCTGCGACATGGCGTGCGAATGAAGAAAGGATTCGAGCCTCACGTTTCTTTGATCGAGCCGTCAACGAGGATAATGTTCAGTTCTTAAAAGATATTCGGGACAGTTATTCAAATTCCGGGATATCGATAATAATACAAGGTGACATCGGACCTGGAGGTGATGCTTACAAACCCGAGGAAGCATTGGATACGGGTCCAGCTCAGACTTTTCACGCGTACCAAATAGAGGCGTTAGCATCGAGTGATGTTGACTACTTACAGGCATCAACTCTCCCGGCACTTTCCGAAGCATTAGGTATTGCCCATGTTATGGCCAGGACAGGATTGCCATATACAATCAGTTTTGTGGTAGATAAATCTGGCTGCCTACTGGATGGCACAAAATTAGGCGAAGCAATATTTCGAATCGATGATGAGGTCGACGGCTACCCGGCGCGATATTCGATTAATTGCGTCCATCCGGCAATATTGCATCAGGCACTAGCCCGGAAAATTCATAAATATGCACAATCTCGCTTGTCTATTGATTCCACAAGAAATATATCCTCAGTCGCTCGTAATCACCGATACGAGACTTCTTCGGATATTTCCTTGTGAAATCAATATACTGCGCGATCTT
>JAAEPH010000432.1 GCA_024232855.1 Gammaproteobacteria bacterium | reverse complement strand
TTTGTGGCGTAAGTGTAAATGGATTGATAATCTATATATGTAGTATATAAAATATTACAAGTAAAGCATGACGTTATGTTGAATTTTGTAATAATTGGGTGAAAAATGGCAAAATCGAGTTATTCTACACCCTCGTTAGAACAAAAAACAATAATTTATTGAGGAAAAAATGAAAAAAATTACAAAATTAATAACTTTATTTATTTTTATAATGTCACTATCTTCTGTGTATGCGTCTGATATAACAAATCAAGATATTATGAGTTTTATAAAAACAATAGATGAAGCCATAGTTGAAAAAGATGCTGATAAATTATCAAGTTTAATTAGTGATGATGCAATACTCAAAATGAACATGACAATGGGAGGTGGTACTGAATCTCTTACATCATCAAAAGATGAGTACATCTTAATGCTCAAAGAAGGTTGGGGAATGTTTGAAAATTATAAATATTCACGTTCTGAATTAAAAATAAACATTCATGGAGACTCTGCAACTGTTAATGCAATAATTAACGAATCAATGACGATGAATGCACAAGGCCAAACTATGTTGATGTCTGGTAAAACTAATGAAAAAGTAATAATTAAACTAATCAATGGTGCACCATTAATCACTGATCTTGTTGGTGATTCAATTATGGAGATTTCACCATTATAAAAAGTTATTCTAACCAGAGGCAGGAGCGGATCAAATTATAATTAGCTGAAAAAGACCAGCCAATTATAATTTGACAGCTCAGCCAGTCGTTA
>JAAEPH010000431.1 GCA_024232855.1 Gammaproteobacteria bacterium | reverse complement strand
GCCTCCTCCGAAAAATTCGTGGGTAGCTTTCGCGAGTAATTTTTGTAAGTCATTGAAATATATAATATACCGAGCGCCAGCTCGACATTATTTCTGGTACTCACAAATCTACTCGCCTAAAGTCGCCACCTTGCTCCGATCCTGATACCGAGGGAGCTGTTTTACCCACTAATTTTCCGAAGAGCCGATTATTTTAAGCTCACCCGTAGAGTGACTACGCGATCGCCCAAAATAACGAAAGAAATACCTGATATTCAGCACATTAGACGCCCTCGCTACGATTCAACTGAGGATTTTAGGTTGAAATCTTGCCTGCCCTTCGAGTTATGAGCCTGCATCTCGCGACGTAAAACGGCGGGAGATGCGCGCTAGCCCGCCGATCCGATCTCGGCGAAGCTCGCGGCGGCGGCCTCGATGGTTTGCTCGATTTCGGCGGCGCCGTGGGCCGCGCTCACAAAACCCGCCTCATAGGCCGAAGGCGCCAGGTTGACGCCGCGTGCCAGCATGCCATGAAAGAAATGCCGGAAGCGTTCTACGTCGCAGGCGCTCACCTCGCTGAAACTGGTCACCTCGGCCTGTTCGGTAAAAAACAGGCCGAACATGGCCCCCACCTGGTTGCTGCGGAGCGCAATATCGTTGGCCTCGGCGGCAGCATGCAAACCATCGAGAAGCTGCGTGGTAGTCTGCGTCAGCGCTTCGAAGAACCCGGGAGCGGAAATAATATCGAGCGTTGCCAGCCCCGCGGCCATCGCCACCGGATTACCCGACAGGGTTCCCGCCTGGTAAACCGGTCCCAGCGGTGCGATGTGATTCATGATTTCGCGCTTGCCGCCAAACGCACCCACCGGCATGCCGCCACCGATGACCTTGCCCATCGTCGTCAGGTCCGGAACGATACCGTAGCGTTGCTGCGCACCGCCGAGGCCAACGCGAAAGCCGGTCATTACTTCGTCGAAGATCAGCACGGCGCCGGATTCGTCACAACAATCGCGCAGGGCTTGCAAAAAGCCGCTCACGGGGGGCACACAGTTCATATTACCGGCGACCGGTTCGACGATAATGCAGGCAATTTGATCACCGATTTCGGCGAAAGCCTGTTTCACCTGCTCACTGTTGTTGTACTCGAGCGTCACGGTGTGGTCGGCGAGTACCGAGGGCACCCCCGGGGAACTCGGCACGCCGAGCGTGAGCGCACCGGAGCCGGCCTTGACCAGCAATGAATCGGCGTGCCCGTGATAACAACCTTCGAATTTTATGATCTTGTCGCGGCCGCTGAAACCGCGCGCGAGTCGAATCGCGCTCATGGTTGCCTCGGTGCCGGAACAGGTCATGCGAACCAGGTCGATGTTCGGCATGAGGTCACAGATTCGCTGCGCCAGTTCGACTTCGAGCGCGCAAGGCGCGCCAAAACTCAATCCCTTTGCGATCGTTTCGGAAACCGCGCCGATGATATCGGGGTGCGCGTGACCGCAGATCATCGGCCCCCAGGAACCGACATAATCGATGTAGCGCTTACCATCGACATCGATCAGGTATGCGCCTTCGGCGCGATCGATAAAAGGCGGGGTGCCGCCGACGCCATTGAATGCGCGTACCGGGGAATTGACGCCTCCGGGAATGACGGTGTTGGCCTGCTGGAACAGAGTTTCGGAATTATTCATGGTTAATCAAATGTCCTGTGGGTCGTCAAACTATACAAATAAGCTACTGTGAATGCTCGCGGATATCGAAACGCCGCGCCGTGACAATTATCAATATCAATACCGGAATTCCAAGCGCCGCGGTAAGCAGGAAGAATCCGGGGTAGCCCAGCGTATCGACCATCGACCCCGAGTAGCCGCCAAGCAGCTTCGGCAACAGCGTCATCAGCGAAGTGAAGATGGCAAACTGCATCGCGGTAAAGGATATGTTGGTCAGGCTCGACAGGAAAGCGACAAACGCGGCGCTGGCGATCCCGGCCGACAGGTTGTCCGCAGAAATAACAATGTAAAGCCAGGTCATGTCGTAACCGACATTAGCGAGCAGCATGAACAGCAGATTGGTCGCGGCCGATAAAACGGCGCCGGCAAACAAGACGCGAATCACGCCAAAACGGATCGATAGCAAGCCGCCGATAAAGCCGCCGGCAATGGTCATCAACACGCCGAAAGTTTTGACAACGGTTGCGATTTCAGACTTGCTGAAGCCAAGATCCTGGTAAAAAACATTGGAAATAACGCCGAGTACGATATCGGATATCCGGTAAACACCGATCAATGCCAGCAGTATCCACGCCAGTGACCAGCCGTAGCGATTGAAGAAATCACGTACCGGCATCAGGTAGGTTCGCTCCACCACCGAATAGTCCACCACCCCGCCGCGAACCACGGCCAGCGCCATCGCCCAGGCACCGCACAAGGCCGCCACAAGGCGCATCGCTTCGACCAGGAAAGCAGCCAGGAATCGATTCGACAATGCCTGCCCGAGCGCCTGCTTGAGGTCACTGGCGATACCTCCGGAGTAAAAGAACACCGCCACAAATACACCGATGGCAAGGACGAATAGCAAAATGAAACGCGCTGAATCCTGCCTGTCGATGACGTTTTCGCGTGGTCTCGAAGGCTGTGGCTCGCCGATCATGAGCGTTGTTATCACCCCAATCAGCATTGCCAGCGCCATTGCGCGGTAGGTCCACTGCCAGGCCTGGTAGTCGTATGCCGCGCTGCTGGCGCCGAACCAGTCGGCCAGAAACAAAGAGCCGGCGCCGGCAACGATCATGCCGATACGATAACCGGCAATGTAGGTCGCAGACATCATCGCCTGCAACTCGGCCTCGGCCGACTCGATGCGATAGGCATCGATGACGATATCCTGCGTCGCCGATGAAAACCCTAGCATCACCGCGGCAAAGGCCATCAGCGTGAGACTCGATTCGCCAGCGGCCGGGTCGATCGACGCCATCGTCAGAATCGAGAGGATGATTGCGCCCTGCGCGACCAGTATCCACGCCCGACGCCGGCCGAGCCATCGCGTCAATCCGGGTAGCGCTAACTGATCCACCAGCGGTGCCCACACAAATTTAAAGGAATAACCCAGCGCCGCCCAGCTGAAGTATGTCACCGCAGCGCGTTCGGCACCCGCTTCGCGCAACCACAGACTCAACGACGAAAAAATCAGCAGCAGTGGGATTCCGGCGGAAAAGCCGAGAAACAGCATCGCCACAACGCGACGCTGGCAGAGCGACTTCAGTGCATCTCCCCAGCTATGGGTGTTCACCGTCACTAACGCTCAAGCTCCAGATCGTAATCCATGATGAGCGGCGCATGATCGGAAAAACGCTTATCGCGATAAATCCGCGCGCGTTTAATACGGTCCCCGAGGCCTGGCGTCACGATCTGGTAATCGATACGCCACCCAACGTTTTTGTCCCAGGACTGCCCGCGGTTCGACCACCAGGTGTACTGTTCCGGGCGCGGGTCGACCACGCGAAAGGCGTCGACGTAACCGACACGTTCGAACAGGTCGCTCAACCAGGCGCGCTCCTCGGGCAGGAAGCCCGAATTTATCTGGTTGGAACGCCAGTTTTTCAGGTCGATGTTGTGGTGCGCGATGTTCCAGTCGCCACAGATGATGAATTCACGACGCTTGCGCCGCAGCGCCTGCAGGTGCAGCATGAAACGGTCCATGAACCGCCACTTCGACTCCTGGCGATGACCCCCCGAAGATCCGGACGGCGCATACAGGGAAATCACCGACAGGTTTTTATAGCGAAACTCGAGATAGCGACCCTCGTTATCGAATTCGGACTCGCCGAAACCGCGGATGACCTGCAGCGGTTGCTCGCGGCTGTAGATCGCGGTGCCGGCATAGCCTTTTTTCAAGGCATCGAAGTAGCTGCAAAAATACCGCTTCGGGTGAAACAAGGGCTGATCCAGTTGATCGACCTGCGCCTTGGTTTCCTGAACGCAGACAAAATCGGCGCGTTGTCGCGGCAACCACTCGAAAAAACCCTTGCGCGCCGCCGCGCGAATACCGTTGGTGTTAACTGAGATCACGCGCATCCTAAACTGCTACCATTCTTCAAATCTGGCGATATGATACATGAGTTACCCCATCCGCCTAACCCGGAAAACTCATAAATTATGCACGATCTCGCTTGCCTATTGATTCCACAAGAAATATTTCCTCAGTCGTTCGTAATCACTGATACGAGGCTTCTTAGGAAATTTCCTTGTGAAACCAGTTTACTGCGCGATCTTCGCGCAAATTTATAAAATTTCCGGGATAACAACGATTCGATTATGCACGCCTACCAATCCCGTTTCGTCGACTACTGCCTGCAACGAGGCGCCCTCCGCTTTGGCGAATTCACTCTCAAATCCGGTCGCGTCAGCCCCTATTTCTTCAACGCCGGCATCTTCAACCGTGGCGCCGACCTCGCCGCGCTCGCTGAATTCTATGCCGATGCCATCGAGCAGGCGGAAATCGAGTTCGACCTGTTGTTCGGCCCGGCCTACAAGGGTATCCCGCTGGCGGCAATCACCGCGAGCGCGCTGTTTCAGCTGCATCAGCGCGACGTTCCCTACGCATTCAATCGCAAGGAGGCCAAGGACCATGGCGAGGGCGGCAGTATTGTCGGCGCTGAAATTTCGGGTCGCGTGATGATAATCGACGACGTCATCACCGCGGGGACCGCGATACGTGAGGCGATCTCCCTGATTGAAACGCTCGGCGCCGAGGCCTGTGCCGTCACCATCGCGCTCGATCGCCAGGAAAAAGGCCAGGGGGAGCTTTCAGCAATCCAGGAACTGGAGCAGCGTGGCCTGCGCGTCATTTCGATCATCAAACTCGACCACATACTCGAGTATCTCGAAAACGGCGGCCATAAAGCCCCGAGGGAGGCGATCGAAAGCTATCGATCGCGTTATGGAATTAAATGAACCAGGACGCGTCGATGCGGTCTATTTAAAGGATCACGACAAAGCATCGACGCATTGCGGTCGATTCCGCCTGGCGGGCCGAAAATATCGCTGTCGCGGTGCTGGTTACCTCCCGGGCGAGCGACACTACCTGCAGGCATTGCACACGCCGGTGGCTTCGCTGTTGACTTCACGCTAACCGGTAAATAGATGGAAATGCTTAATAAATACACTATTATCATCGCTACGATCTGAACTTCACACTACCAACTAAGGACGAGCCAACCCAGTGCGCTTTGCCAGCAACCCGGAAAACGCCAGTTTGAACCCCTTGCCAACCCTGTTGCTGGCGCTTGCACTATGCGTCTTTACTTCACAGATTGCAGCCGCGACCCTCTACAAATGGGTCGATGAAAAAGGCAGGGTTCGCTATAGCGATCGCCTGCCCCCCGCCCAGTCCAATAAACAGCACCAGCGCCTCAACTCGCAAGGCGTGGTGCTGACAACCCGGGATGCCGCGAAAACGCCGCAGCAACTCGCCGACGAGACCGAGGCGCAGCGCAAGCTCGAGGAAGAACAGCGCGAGGAATCCGAACTCAAGGCGATACAGGACAAGCAGGACCAGGTATTGCTGTTGACCTTCAGCAACGAGAAAGAAATTGAAAATGCGCGCGATAACCGCATTCAGGTCATCGATTCGGTCATCAGCCTGATCGAAAACAGTATCGCCACGGCGCAGGAGAAGCTCGACCAGTTAAAACACAACGCCAATCAGATCTATGCTTCCAAAGGCGTGGAAATACCCGGCGGACTGGCGCAAAAAATCGAGCACTTCGAGCGCAAGGTAGAGATCCGCAATTTACTGCTGGGGGCGAAGGTTGAGGAGAAGGAAAAAATCAGGCGGAAATACGAACTCGACCTGGAGCGTTTCAGGACCCTGATGTCAGCCTCGAACTAGCCTGGGGGAACTTTTTCGTTCAACCTAAAATCCTCAGTTGAATCGTAGCGAGGGCGTCTAATGTGCTGAATATCAGGTATTTCTTTCGTTATTTTAGGCGATCGCGTAGTCACTCTACGGGTGAGCTTAAAATAATGAAAAAATGCATGAGATTCAGT
>JAAEPH010000430.1 GCA_024232855.1 Gammaproteobacteria bacterium | reverse complement strand
TGAGGATTTTAGGTTAAAAATGGCGACAAATCTTTCAAAGAGGATAGTGTCACATTCGCTACCCCGGAAGAGTTGTTCGAATATATATCCCCTGGTGGAGGTTGCGAGAACATGCCTTCCGATCTGGGAGAGATTCAGATGGAAATTCCTGCCCCGAAAGCATCCAAATATCACCAATCCAATCGCGGATAAGCGCGCCACCCTGCAACTGGGGATCGTACTAATTACAGCGCCCCCGTCCACAATTGTGCAAATCTCGCAAGAAATAATCGACAAGGTGGGACGCGCTGAATTATCTGAGGCATTCATGGCGGTGATTCACGCAAATTACTGAGATAAGGGATCCAGGTTGAAGGGGCCAAACGTGGGACACACACGTCTCGCGATAGGAACGCCGGTTACGCGGCGCCCCCCGCACCGACTCGGACGCGCGATTGACTGGTCTGCATTCGGCGTATCCGGTTCCTCGGTCATACTCGCTTTCGCGCAAGACAGAGCCATCTGCCTGGTCATTGCCCTGTTGGCTATTCCAGGTATGAATCTAAACCGCCCCCAGGATTCCGGTCTCGTAAAACTGCTCCAGTTGCTTCCGATAAGGCGCTATATCGAACCCGTTCGCTTCGAGCCAGTCATGGTTATAGTAAGTGTCGAGATACCTTTCACCGGCGTCGCAGATCATTGATACCACGCTCGCATCGCGGTTCTGTGCATTGAGATCCGAAATGATTTGAAATGCGGCGTACAAATTTGTTCCCGTGGATCCCCCACAGCGGCGATTTAACAGTTGCTCCATGAAATGTATCGTCGCAAAAGACGCCGAATCGGGGACTTTCGTCATTTTATCCACGATCGACGATATGAATGACGGTTCCACGCGTGGTCTGCCGATACCCTCAATGCGGGAGCTCGCATCCGAAACCAGGGTCTTGTCCCCGGTTTGATAGTAATCGAAAAATACGGATTGCTCCGGGTCCGCGACACAGAGCCGTGTGGGATGGCATCGATAGCGAATATATCGACCGATGGTCGCCGAGGTACCGCCCGTGCCTGCACTAACCACTATCCAGTCTGGAACCGGACAGGGCTCGGAACTCATTTGCGAAAAAATCGACTCGGCAATATTGTTGTTACCTCGCCAATCCGTGGCACGCTCCGCAAAGGTGAACTGATCCATGTAGTGCCCTTTCAACTCGAGGGCAAGCCGCGCCGATTCAGAATAAATGTCCCTCGCCTCCACGAGGTGGCACTGGCCGTCGTAGAAGGTAATCTTATCGATTTTCTCCTGCGAGGTACTCCTGGGAACGACCGCGATAAAGGGCAGGCCCAGCAATTGCGCGAAATAGGCTTCGGAGATAGCGGTGCTGCCGGAAGAAGACTCTACGATCGTTGTATTTTCCTGTATCTGGCCATTACAAAGACCATACAGAAACAGTGACCGTGCCAGGCGGTGTTTGAGGCTGCCGGTTGGATGAGTGGATTCATCCTTGAGGTAGAGACAAACCCGTTTGACCGCGGGCAACTCCAGCTTGAGTAAATGCGTATCTGAAGAGCGCTTGAAATCTGCTTCGATTTTAGAAATCGCCTGGCTAATCCAATTCTGTGTCATTTGCTACTCACCGAGAAAGTTGATGTGCTGAGCCCCATGCGGTTGTTGTGAGGCGCTTATAATTTAATCCCGAACTGGTTTAGAGTCGAAACCATAATCAAGTAACACATAACGGTAAGCGTTATTGAAATGCCGATGCTCAGGTAAAAATTGAGGCCGTATTTTAACAGGATGGGCAGTACAACAAATAGAACCAGGGACGGTAAAACCAGCCAGAAGACACTGGTTGAAAGCGCACTCACTTTGTCGACACTTTTTGTGTCTATGTATAGCCAGAGCATGGCCAACACTGAAACCAGTGGTATCGAGGCCAGGATTGCACCGACAAAACTACTGCGCTTTGCAATCTCGGAAATTGCAACGATTAAAACCGTTGTCACCGCAATTTTCACCAGATAGTAAACCAATAAATTTCTCCGCTAAAATGGCAGGACCGCGCCGCTCCCGGCTGCATGCGTTCGCTACTTGTCACCTTGTTCAATTTTATCTATGTACGTGTTGATGTCGCTTACAATGTTTTGCAAGTGCTTTGATTCTTTCTCCTTTCCAGGCTTTGACGCCAATATCTCCTGTGCTCTTCGCAGACAGGGCAAGGCATTCTCCCTGTCCCCAAGGTGATATCGCGATTTGCCCTCGATTGAGTGACACAACCACTCAAACTGCTCATCCAGTTGCAAACTCTTTGCCTTTAGCGCTTTTTCCAGGGCCTCCTGATAACGGCCATTCTCGAAAAACTTGTGGCCTTTTCCTAAGAGCATCGATGCCCTGATCGAATTAATAATCTTCATTGAATCGAGTTTTCCCGTCGAGCCGCGCCTAAAAGTGATAGTAGGTTGCATTGAGGTACTCGATCACGTCATCGACCTCGTCATCGAACCAGGTTGCATCCACGGCATTCTGGCAAAAGCGCACCTGCTTGCCGAGTTGAGCCAGATCCCCCATCTTCCTGTCCGCGCGGGTGTAAACGCCCGAGTCGTGGCAACCGGTGCAGTACTCAAAATGCAGATCATTTCCGTTTTCGATATCGGTGGCCAGCGCCGAGCCCGGCAGTACAACAAGAAACAGTTTGAGTATGAGTTTCATGATCGCCACCGTGTTCGCTGTTCAGTTGATAAAAAACCGCATCATCCATTCACCCCAGATGTGCGAATCGGGCTCGCCAGCCTCGATATAGTGCCTGGCCCTGGCATGTTCTTGCGGCGACAGGTTATCGGTCGTGTTGAGAAAATTCACCATGGCGCGATGGGGTTGTTCGGGATGCCCCTGCAAGCACATGATATTGTCACCGAGCGTGTAGCCATAATCATCATACTCGTCGGTGCGCGCGAACGCGACCGCAGCCTGCGGCAGCTGCATTAAGCGGCTGCAGCAAATCGATGAACTTTTGCGCGTCGGTTATTCCGTGGTCATCGGCCCAGTAGACCTCTGGCACGGAATCCAGAATCGCGATTCTGATAGCCTGGTGCAAGTTGACATTCCTAGCCTGCATATTGCACCAGTATCCCGGCATCTGACGCAGACCAGATGCGGCTGAACGCCGGTCTGGACTGAAAGCCATAGCTTAAGCTATGGCTTGAGGGAAGACCAAGTTCAGGCGTATCTGGGCAAGTCAGGGCCGGGATAGGACTCGGGCCGGTAACAAACTGTACTATTACTTTTACCTGTGCAATCAACAATTTTCTCTTATTGTTCAGATAGTTATATTCAGGCCCGAGACCGACTGGTGCAATATGCAGGCTAGAATATTGATTGACTCGAAAAGCAACGATACCTGAAAATTCTGATTTTGAAACCTTGTACACGAACCGAGCGACACCATGACACCAGAAGAATTCCGCCAGGCGGGCCACGCACTCATCGACTGGATTGCGGATTATCGCGACAACCTCGAGCAAAGGCCGGTTAGAGCCCAGATAAAACCCGGCGAGATACGCGCCGGTTTCCCTCGACAGGCACCCGAAAAAGCAACAACCGCGGCGCAATTATTGCACGACCTCGAGCACAAAATCGTTCCCGGAATCACCCAGGTACAACATCCGATGCATTTCGGCTGGTTCCCATCAAATGCATCACTGGCCTCGGCGCTCGGAGATATTGCCAGCGCAGGTCTCGGTACACTCGGTATTTCATGGGAAAGCTGCCCCGCGGCGACCGAACTGGAGGAAGTGGTCTGCGGCTGGCTGCGCCAGCTCACCGGGCTCTCCGGCGAATGGCAGGGCTGCATTCAGGACACCGCCTCTACCTCATGCCTGACGTCGCTACTGCTCGCGCGCGAACGCGCCAGTGATTTTTCACAGAACCGTGGCGGCCTGCAGGGACAGCAACAGGCCATGATCGTGTATACCACGGAGGAAGCGCATTCGTCGGTAGTCAAGGCCGCGTTGCTGGCCGGGTTTGGCGATCATAACCTGCGCAGGGTCGAGATGGCCCCGGATACACGCGCGATGCGGGCGGCCAGTTTGGCGCAACTGGTTGCCGACGACATCGAGGCCGGTTTCATGCCGGCCGCCGTGGTTGCCTCGGCGGGTTCCACCGGGGTCACCGCGTTCGACCCCGTAGCCGACATCGCCGCCATCACAACGCAACACGGCATCTGGCTACACGTCGATGCCGCCATGGCAGGTAGCGCCATGCTGCTGCCCGAATGTCGTCACCTCTGGGATGGCGTCGAAGCCGCCGACTCGATCTCGTGGAATCCACACAAGTGGATGGGTACGATCCTCGACTGTTCACTGTTCTACGTGCGCGACGTGCAACACATGGTGCGCGTGATGTCGACCAATCCAAGCTACCTGCGTTCCAGCGTAGACGACGAGGTTCGACAGTATCGCGACTGGGGTATTCCGCTGGGGCGGCGTTTTCGCGCGCTCAAACTCTGGTATCACCTCGGCATCGATGGCATCGATTCGATTCGAGCCCGACTGCGCCGCGACCTCGAAAACGCGCGCTGGTTTGCCGACCAGGTTGCCGCAACCCCGGACTGGTGCGTGCTCACACCGGTGGCCCTGCAAACCATCTGTATCCGCCACCAGCCTGCGGGACTCGAGGGCGAAGCGCTCGACCGTCACACTCTCGCCTGGGTGAGCGATATCAACCAGTCCGGGGTTGCTTTCATGAGCCCGTCGACACTGGACGGCCGCTGGATGGTGCGGGTATCAATCGGCGTTGAAGCGACCACCCGCGAGCACGTGGAGGCGCTTTGGAAAATTATCCGGCAACGGGCTCAGTCGATAGCGACCAATTCCGAAATTGAGTACGACATCGGAATATAAAAATGATACATTACGCGCTTTTAGGCCCCATATCTGAAAGCGCAATACTATGGCCCATATCACCTGGAAAATGGAAGATGGTTGCGAAATCTCGGCTGACGTTAAAAATGGTTTGAACCTGATGGAGGGCGCAACCGCAAACAACGTCCCCCATGTCGAAGGCGAGTGCGGAGGATGCCTGTCATGCGCCACCTGCCACGTCTTTGTCGACTCGTCCTGGTTTGAGAAATCCGGCGAAATCGACGATATCGAAGACACAATGCTTGAAATGACCGACGTCGAACGCGAAGAAAATAGCCGCCTGAGCTGTCAGATCATCGCATCGGAAGAACTTGATGGCCTGATATTGCACGTCCCCGAACCGGAGTAAGACGCGCCCGCCCCCAATTGTTATCGTTGGTGTGGGTTAGTCGACGAAACGGCCGAATTTACGTCGCTGTTTTTCCATGATCGCGATTTCCTTGTCGCCCGGGATGATGATGTGCGGATCGGGATGAAAACCGAGACTGCGGCTGCGGCCGCGGTAAGGAATCTTCGACAGGATCAGTTTCATGGTCTCGAGCCGGGCTTTCTGCTTGTCGTCGGAACGTATGACGAACCACGGATTCTTGCGCGTATGGGTCTTCTGCAACAGCCGGTATTTCATTTCGGTAAACTCGTTCCACAGGCCCTGCGCCTGCAGGTCGACCTCGCTCAGCTTCCACTGCCGTAGCGGATCGTTGCGGCGACGTTTAAAACGTCGGGACTGCTCTTTTTTCGAGACCGAAAAGTACAGCTTCAGCAAGGTAGTCGTCTTATCGCTGATAAAGCTGTCTTCATAGTCGTTGACCTTGCGCAAAAATTCCAGGTATTGACGGCGGCTGCAGAAATCCATTACCGGCTCCACCATCGCACGGTTGTACCAGCTACGATCGAACAACACGATTTCCCCGGCGTGCGGAAACTGTTCGATGTAGCGCTTCATGTGCAGTTCGGTTTTCTGGCTCGAGTTCGGCTTGCCCAGTGCCACGGTGCGGTAGTGTTTCTCGTTCATGTATCTCGATATGCGCCGAATGGTGCCGCCCTTACCCGAGGCGTCGCGCCCATCGAAGAGCACGATGGCCTTGCGGCCGGTGGCTTCCAGGTGGGCCTGCACCTTGATCAATTCCGCCTGGTAGGGTTTCAGCGCCTCGGAATCAAAGTAATCTCTGAGCGCGGAGTCGACGATCTTGTCATGGTCTCTCCGGTTCAGGTTGTCGATCAGCCGGTCGAGTCGTTTCTCGGTATAGGGCGCACCCTTTTTGGCGACGTGCTTGTCGACAATTTTATGAATTCCCTCGATACCACGATCGTCGTCGGGTTTACTTGTTTGACTACTGCTTACCATCGGTTTGCTTTTTGTTCGAGCATATTCAAGGCAGACTACAGCCTGGTGGATTTACGGGTACTGATCTAAATCAAACATTATCCGGATTCCGGCCTCGATTGGTACAGGCCCTCTATCTGGATTTGCCCTGTCAACCCGGGACCGGAGGGAGGCGAAGATCGCCGGCGAACTCGAAAGACCGAGACGTCGGACCGCCCGGCTTGCGCGGATAGGTCGGAGAATGGCGTCGCAGCCGGGCAATATTCCGGCTGAGCTCGACGTAAGCCTCGAAGCGCTGGCGGATATCGCGCACATAATTATACGGCTCGCGACCATTGACATAACCAAACCGCGCCTTGCGCGCGTATTCCTTTTTTGACAGCAGCAGTATCGCCTGCTCGGTGTGCCCGAACCATCGGTCGGGATCATATCCGAGCTGGCGCGCTAACCGGCGTGCATCGTGTACGTGACCGGCGCCGGCATTGTAAGACGCGAGCGTGAACCAGAGGCGTTCCGAGATCGGCAGGCTCGAATCGAATCGATCACGCAGCCAGTCGAGGTACTTGATGCCGCCCTTGATGCTGTGCGCGGGATCGCTGGTATTCTTGACGCCCATCGCCTTCGCGGTGCGCGGCATCAACTGCATCAATCCTTTTGCACCGACATGCGATTTCGCCTTCGGGTCGAACCTGCTTTCCTGGTACATCTGCGCGGTCACCAGGCGCCAGTCAAACCCGTAGCGATCGGCATACTTGCGTACCAGATCATCGTAAGGGGAAATCTGTCCGCTCAGCGCATCGACCACGCGTCCACGCGCCAGGCGCTGTACCGAGCGCCGACTCTCGAAGTACTTTCTATAGGTGACGTTATAGAACTCACTCTTATAGATTCGCTTGACGAATACATTCAGTGCTTTCTTCAGCTCCGGGTTGCGCTTGCGCAACGCGATAGCATGCTCGGCAACATCTTCCAGCGCATAGGCCGAGCGCACCGCCAGCCCTTTGGCAAGCTCGATATCGAGAAGATGCTCACCGGCCAGCGTCGCCTTGTACTTGCCGCGTGAAACCATCTGGATCAGTTGCTCGGTTTCGATATTATCCCGGGTCGCGCGCAGGCTGAAGCGGGCGCCGTTTTTTTGTAATTCGGATAGCCGATCCCAGTAACTGCTGTGATGGCGTACGAACAGGGTGCGGTGATCGAGCGCCTGCAGTGAATCTGCCAGGTCGTCGGCCCGCACGACGATATGCTGACGCGCGTAATGATAGGGATTGCTAAAGTCGATCCCGAGACTGCGCTGGCGCCCGCTGGGCTCGATGTAGCCCATCGCCATATCGGCCCTGCCTTCCAGCAACCAGGTGCTCAGCTCGCGGTAGCTGGGCGGCACCACGACTTCGAGGCGCAGACCATGATACTCGGCGAACTCACGCGCAAGCTCATATTCGAAACCCATCAGTTCGCCACGATACAGAAAGTAAGATGCCGCATTGTTGCGCAACAATACCCTGAGTACGCGCCGTTTCTTGATGGCGGCCCAGTCATCGAGGTATCGCTTGTCGCGGTCCTCCACCATGTGCTCGAGCTGCAGGTATCGATTGATCTCGCTAACCAGGTGCGGTGCATTCTTGCGGATGCCCCAGGCGATATCGCGCTTGCTGCTGAAATTGGCGGCGACGCGCAAATCGTCGCGATAACCCAGGTAGATTTCAGCCAGGTTACTGTCCAGGATGGTGGCGTCGATCCGACCCTCGGCGACGTCATCGAGCACGGCTTCGGTCTGCACGCCATCGGCAATCTCGACGATTTCAATATCCGGGTAGCGGTTCTTCTTGAGCCAGGTAAGCGCATGCCAGAAGGTCGAGCCACGATTGACCATTACCGTCTTGCCGTTGAGGTCGCGTACCCGTTGAATGGATTTATCACCCTTGGCGACAAGGACTTGTTCGACGACATGATCGAGCGGCACCGAAAACGCCATTTTCTCGAGGCGATCGGCATTGATCGTCAGGTTACTGATTATGATATCGCCCTTGCCCGCCTGCAGCGCAGGAATCAGCTTTGAGAAATTATCGACCAGCACCAGTTCCGGTATCAATCCATGCGACAGGGCAAATTCTTCGGCAATGCGCTGCTGCTCGGCCAGCGGCGATCTCTGCCGCGGCAGGTAGGCGGCCCTGGAATTATCGCGCGTCAGCAGGATACGCAGCTTGCCCTGGGCGAGTATGTCCATGAAGTCACCCTGAAAATCCCGTGCCAGTTCGAGGCTGCTATAACTCCTGCTCAAATAGGCCTGTGCCGGGGCAAAAAACACTAACACCAGCAGCAGGAACCCCGCGGCGAGATTTACGTCCAGTCCAGTGGTTCGGATAAAGGCCATAACAGCCACTAAACCGGTTTATTATCGATTTGTCAAAACTAAAAACCGAACTTGGGCATTCCGTCACAGCCTCATTTATAGGAAATTTCGGCGATAAGGTAAGTCATTCGACCGCTCGGCACTTCGACGACAACCTCGTCGCCGAGATTGTGCTTCAGCAGCGACCGCGCCAGTGGCGAATCGACGCTGATGTAGTGTTCGGCATGATCGAATTCATCGGGACCGACGATACGGTAGTTGACGAGCTTGCCGTCTTCGTCCTCCAGGCTGACCGCGGCGCCAAAGAATACGCGTTCGGTCTGTGCCGGTTTCTGTTCGACGACATTGAGGTTCGGCAGACGTTTTTGCAGATACCTTATGCGCCGGTCGAGTTCGCGCAGTTCCTTCTTGCGGTAGATGTACTCGGCGTTTTCCGAGCGATCGCCCTCGGCGGCCGCCGCCGACAGGGCCGCAACCACCTCGCGGCGGCGCAGCCAGAGTGCTTTTTGCTCGCCCAGAAGCGCCCGCATTCCCTGGGGCGTGATATAGGGTGATTTTGCCGGGCCGGGCGCACGGTAGCGACTCATTTATAGACTCGATATCAGCTTAGCTACAACCGGCTCTTCTTTACTTGCGGAACTGGAAAATCTGCACTTCGGTGCCGTAATCGGCGTAGTCGCCATCGGTGCGTTTGCCGCGAAAGCTGGCCCATTCGGTGCTGCGGTAATGGTTCGGGTTGTGTTCGTTCGACACGGTCGGTACCGGGTTTTTATCGTAATCCTTCTTACCAAGGACCATTGCTTTGATCACTCCAGGTTTGAGATTCGATGCAGTATAAGTATTGCGCTCGCCCAGGTAAAACCGGACCGAGGCACAGCTGCCGAGTTTACCCGGCCGGGTAAACGGCGACCGGGGTTCCCAGCCGCTCCAGCTCGGGCTCGACGCCGAGTCCGGGCAGATCGGGCGCGCTGAAACAGCCGTCGACATTGCGCGCCCCCTGCCCCGGCGCCGGATCGACGCTGACCATTTCCTGGCAGGACCACACCCCGAGACAGGAAGGCGCCGGAATCGTCTGTGCCAGATGCGCGACACCGGTATCGGAAAGCACGCTGCCGCCCGTGTCCATCACCAGCATGGTAATACCGGTCGCCAGGTAAAAAATCCCGCATTCGGCGGGCCCTGGTCAGCCCGCCGACACGGTTGATCTTGATGTTGACCAGTTCGGCGATGCCGTCACGCTGGATGCGAATCAGGTCCTCGATGTCATGCAGGCCTTCGTCGATACAGATCGGGTAGCTGGTCTGGCGCCGCAGCTGTGCAATTTCATCGAGGGTTTCGCAGGGCTGTTCGAACCACGAGCTAACGCCCGCGATCGAGTTCAGCACGGTGATCGCCTCGCGCGGCAGCCAGGCGCGATTGGCGTCGTAATACATGATTTCAGCGGCGCGCTCGTTGGCGCCGAGCAGGTCGATACGCTCGATATCCAGCGCCACGTCGGCGCCGACCTTGCAGGAATGAACCCGGTAACCCATATCGCGGAAACGCTGCACCTCGTCCAGCATTTGTTGCGGCGTACCGGTCGATACGCTCGATGCGATCGGCACCGGATCGGGTTCACGCGCGCCAAGCAGTTCACAAACCGGCAAGCCCGCCGCCTTGCCGGCAATATCCCAGCATGCGATATCCAGCGCCGCCTTGACATAGGGGTGCCCGGGCAGGGCCAGGTCCATGACGCGATTGACGGCGTCGAGCTGGCGCGGATCCCGACCGATCAGCAGCGGCGCCAGTTCTTCCAGCCCGGCGCAAACGCCCTTGCCAAAGGCGGGCAGGTAAGTCACCCCCCAGGGACAACCCTCACCCCAGCCCGAAATCCCGGCATCCGTATCGATACGGACGATTGTCGAATCGAGCCTTTCGAACTTGAGACGACCCCCGGATAACCAGTAGGGCTTGTGTAACGGCAGATCAAGCTGCCAGACGGTAATGCGA
>JAAEPH010000429.1 GCA_024232855.1 Gammaproteobacteria bacterium | reverse complement strand
CGGTCCTCTTTATGCTTATGAGCCGCAAGGCGATTTCCGTCGCGACATTGCTCAGATTAGAATAGTAAAGAGAAAGGCTGGTTGGACAGTGCTAAAGTGTGAAGATGGTGCGTTTATATTCAGTACGTATCACACTGGCGAAAGCACACTAAGGGACGCTAAAGCATTCGTTAGCATTTTCTTAACGTAGGATTACAAACAACAAGCGCCACGGATGGCGCTAACAATGATGATAGTAGCTAACACCAACCACAACTAAACAGGACACAACAATGACATACCAACCTATAGCTTTAGATACTGACACACGACACAAGATAACTTGTTTTTATGGCATTAATTGTCGTGGTGCGGGTGGCTACTACATTGCCGAACAATTACGGGAGTGGGCTATGAGTAACCAAGATGAGCGTTACAACTTCACTGATTATGCGGCTCATATCTATGATGAATACGGCATTTCTTTAGAGCACTAAACAACCAACAAACAAACAGGACAAACAAATGAACAACACAGAGATTCAATACAAGCG
>JAAEPH010000428.1 GCA_024232855.1 Gammaproteobacteria bacterium | reverse complement strand
TGGAACGACGGGTTCGATGACGGATTGTACCGAAGGTAGATTCGATCGGATTGCTGCTGCGAATACTTTGCCAGTGTTGTGCCGGGAAATCATAAAATGCCAACAAAGTGTCACGATCCTTTTGCAAGCATTCGACGGCTGTCACTGATCGCCCTTATGGAGCCACCCATGTTCGGCCTAATGGGTCCACTTTCAGGGTGTGATTTGGCCCCTCAAACCGGGTAAATTATCAGCCTATTTCACCTCTTTTTTCAATTGTTTTTTTGTACTGTTTGTCGTGTCTTCCTGCGATTGTCGCGGCGCCCGGTAACTGTCACCATCGAGTACCAGCCGATAGGCATTGTGACGCAGTCGATCGAGAGTGGCGGCACCGAGCAACTTGTTGGGAAAAGCATCACCCCATTCGCTGAAGTCGAGATTGCTGGTGATGATGGTGGCGCCGCGTTCGTATCGTTCGTCAATCAGGTCATGCAGGTCTTCATCATGCGGGGACTTAAGGGGTTTGAGACCAAAATCATCAATCAGTAGCAGTGGCACTTTTACCAGGGCCTGGAAGCGCCGTTCATAGGTATTGGTAGCACGGGCGGCATGCAGGTGACCGAGTAGCTTTGCCTGGGTATAGCACAGCACGTCATACCCTTTTTGTACGGCACAATGACCGAGCGCCTGCGCCAGATGGCTTTTACCGGTGCCACAAGGTCCCGCGATGAGTACCGCCACTTTTTCTTCAATGAACCCACAATGGGCCAGCTCTTTAAGCAATGCCTGATTGAGGTTGGGATTAAAATCCAGATCGAAGCTCTCCAGCGTTTTGTTGTGCCTGAACCCAGCCCGCCGGAAGCGCGTGGCATATTTCTTTTGCTCACGACGAGCGACATCATCCTGGACCAGCAGCGCCAGGAACTCAGGGTGCGAGAGTTGATGTTCGATCGCTTCACGGTTTCGAGCGGCCAAGCTTTCGGTCATGCCGGACAGGCGCAGTTGTTTTAATAAGGGGGTGAGTTCGGGTATCGGATTTATCATGATTAATGTCCTCTTTGGTGGGGTTTGATAGGGAATTTAGTGTTTCAGTAAACTGCCGGGGTCACGGGAGAACCGGCCGGCGCCGGTGTAACTGTCTGCCAGGGTGTCGAAACTAGCTTCGGTGAAATCCTGTTGATCGAGTCCTTTTTCGAGGATTTGTTTGATCGCGCGATAGCGGATATTGTCGAAGGTCAGGGCGCGCAGGCAGGCTGCATTGACCCGGACTTTTCCGTAACGCTTGCGAAAGCCCACAATGCCCTGGGCGGCGCGCAGGTTATCGAGTACCTTGTCATGAAACAGGCAGGTAATCAGGCGTTCACAATGCTCGCCGATTTCAGTGGCCTGCTTCAGACACCATTGCGGATCGCGCATTTTGAAAGCCAG
>JAAEPH010000427.1 GCA_024232855.1 Gammaproteobacteria bacterium | reverse complement strand
CGAGTTGTCGGGCAAGCGGGAGACGATTCTGTCCGACCTGCTACCGATGAAGCTAACCTATGGCGCCATCGAAGGCAGCGAGCGCTTGCGTAACGGCATCTGTGCTCTCTACGCGCATCAACAGCCGGCCAATATCATCGCCACGCACGGTGCCATCGGCGGCAACGCCCTGGTTTACCAGACGCTGGTCGGCCCCGGCGATCACGTTATTTCCTTGCTGCCCACCTACCAGCAGCATTATTCGATTCCGGAATCCCAGGGCGCCGACGTCGATATCCTGCAGCTGCGCGCGGAAAACCGGTTCCTGCCGAACCTGGAAGAATTGCGCGGGCTGATGCGCGAAGATACGCGCCTGATCGCCATCACCAATCCCAACAACCCTACCGGCGCGTTGATGGATGAGGGGTTTCTGCAGCAGGTTATCGAAATCGCACGCGCCTCGAACGCCCACATCCTCTGCGATGAAGTCTATCGCGGCACCAACCAGCAGGGCGATGGCAGCACCGCTTCCATCGTCGACCTGTACGAGAAAGGCATTAGTACCGGCAGTATGTCGAAGTCCTTTTCGCTGGCTGGCCTGCGCCTCGGCTGGATTGCCGCGGCGCAGGACTTCATTCACCAGGTCTCGATCCATCGCGATTACAACACCATCAGCATCAGCATGCTCGACGATTACTTTGCCTGCCTGGCACTGGAGGCGAAAGATGCCATTCTTCAACGCAGCCGCGAGATTACCCGCGGGAACCTGCGGATTCTCGACGACTGGGTGTCGGGCGAAGCGCTGATGTCTTACGTCAAGCCGCAATCCGGCACCACCGCCCTGTTGAAATACGAGCTCGACCTACCGTCGCGTGACTTCTGCGTACGGCTATTGCAGGACACCGGGGTGCTGCTCACACCGGGCTCGGCCATGGACATGGAAGGCTGGATCCGCATCGGCTACGCCAACGATTCCGACATTCTGCGCGAGGGACTGAAAAAAGTTTCGCAATTCCTCGGGGACCGGGTATAGCGGGATAGCGGGATAGCGGTTGATCTTGTCATTCCAGCGAAAACCCGGATTTAATGAGACTGTTTTAGCCCGAAAATTTCACAAATTTGCGCGAATATCGCGCAGGCCATTGTTTTCATAAAGAACTGGGATTTCACAAGGAAATTCCCGAAGAAGCCTCGTATCAGTGATTACGAGCGACTAAGGGAATATTTCTTGTGGAATCAATAGACAAGCGAGATCGTGCATTAGTGTGAATTTTCCGGGTTAGAGTTTCCCTCCGACTCTGGATCCCGGCTTGCGCCGGGATGACGGGGGAAATCCGCAAAATTTCGCGGTCACTCGACGGTGACACTCTTCGCCAGGTTACGCGGCTGGTCGACATCGCAGTCGCGTAGCAGCGCGATATGGTAGGCCAGCAATTGTAGCGGCAGCAACATCATGACCGGGGTCAGCAGGTCGCGGATCTGCGGCGCCAGGATGCAATCGTCGCCGAGTTTTCGCACCCGCTCCAACCGTTCACCTGCCGCATTGGTGACGATCAGCAGTGGACCTTTACGCGCACGGATTTCCTCGATGGTGGACAGGTTTTTCTCCAGCAAATCGTCATCCGGCAGCACGAAGACGGTTGGCGTGGCGGGAGAAATCAGCGCCAGCGGCCCGTGTTTCAATTCCGAGGCCGCGTATGCTTCGGCGTGGATATAACTGATTTCTTTCAGTTTCAATGCGGCCTCCATCGCGACTCCGTAACCGAGGTTGCGCCCGACAAAATAGACGTTCTCGATGTCGCTGTATTTTTCGGCGATGGTTTTGATGTCGCTTTCGTGTTGCAGGATCGCACTCACCTGATCGGGCAGGGCCTCCAGGGCCTCGATCAGTGCACGTCCCTCGGCAATCGACAAATCCTTCATTCGCCCGAGGTGCAGGCCGAGCAGCACGAAAGCAATCAGGGTCGATATAAAGGTCTTGGTTGAAACCACGGCAATTTCGGGCCCGGCGTGAAGGTATATACCGCCATCGCAAGCCCTGGCGATACTGCTGCCGACGACGTTGACGATGCCGAGAACCCGGCCGCCCTTGCGCTTGATTTCCTGGACCGCGGCGAGGGTGTCGTAGGTTTCACCGGACTGACTTACCGCGATATACAGCGTGTCGGGTTCGATCACCGGGTTGCGGTACCGAAACTCCGAGGCGGCTTCCGCGTCACAGGGTATGCGCGCCAGTTGCTCGATGCTGCGCGCACCGATAAACCCGGCAATTCCGGCCGAGCCACAACCCAGTATGCGGATTCTGCGATAAGCCAGAATTTCGCGTGGCTCGAGATTCAATCCGCCGAGATGGGCGGTTTGAAAGCGATTGTCGAGACGTCCCTTGATGGTTCGCGCAATCGCTTCCGGTTGTTCATAGATTTCCTTCAGCGTGAAATGACTGTAGTCGCCCTTGTCGTAGGTTTCCGCCGACCAGTCGATCGAAGTCGGCTGCTTGTGGGCCGTTACCGCCTGGCGGTCGATTACGCGGTATCCGCTGGCGCTGATTTCGGCGATGTCACCGTCGTCCAGGTATATGACCTGCTGGGTATGGCGAACGAAAGCGGCCACATCGGACGCCACCAGCATTTCCTTGTCGCCGATGCCGAGAACGACCGGACTGCCGTTGCGCGCGGCCACGATCTGACCCGGCGCCTGTGCGTCGATTACCGCCAGCCCGTAGGTACCCTCGATTTCGCCGAGCGCTATTCGTACCCGCTCGATCAGGGTATCCGCATCGATCGAAGCGATCATGTGCGCCAACACCTCGCTGTCCGTTTCCGACGCGAAGCGAATGCCATGCGCTTCGAGACGCGCGCGCAACGGCGTCGCATTTTCGATAATACCGTTATGCACGACCGCAAAACGCCCATCCGCGCTGACATGCGGGTGCGCATTGTCATCGTTGGGCTCACCGTGCGTGGCCCAGCGGGTATGGCCGATGCCCGCCCTGCCTTTCATGCGCCGCGGTAACACCGACTCCAGCTGGCTGATCTTGCCGCGGCATTTTGCAATCGACAGCGATGATTTCCCCTGTAGCGCGATCCCCGCGGAATCATACCCCCGATATTCGAGCCGCTTGAGACCCTCCATCAATACGGGTACCGCATTTTGCTGGCCGCTATAGCCTGTAATTCCACACATGATATTGTCCTATCCGTAAATAATGCGACGAATCTGTCGCTGGGTTAACGCGGGCGCCGCAAACACCAGCTGCGCCAGTTCGGCTTCGATGCGCTCGAAAATCTGCGGGTTCGGCAGGCCCTGTTCCTGCTTGATTTCAAGATGCCGCCGGCGCACGTAGTCTTCGGGCGTCTCCGAAAAATAGCCGATCACTTCGTCGACTATCTTGCGCGCCTCGGACGGCGTCAGGCCGCTGCCATGGCACAGATGATTGATCAGTAGCTGGATATCCGGTTTTCCTGTCATGCCGAGAATTTAGCGAAAATTGTTCCGAATTCAAATAATTTGCCCGATATCGGGCAAATTATTCATCATTTTCTTGAAAGCCGAGAACTATGCCAAAAAATCGACCTGCGTGGCGTCGCCCTTATAATTGCTAACCGGCGGGCATAGCGGGTTCACGGGATCAGGTTTACGCCATGTTCCTGCGACCGCAGGCGCGGATCCCGGGATTTGATCTGCAGGGGTTTTCCGCGCAGCGCTTCATGGCAACGTTGCAGGGTTTCCCGCTCCAGGCGCTGCATCGATTCGCGGGTATAAAATGTCAGATGCGGCATCAGGATGACGTTATTCATTGCATATAATTCACTGAGCGCGTGATCGCGGTGAGTAACAGGCTCCCGGCAGTAAACATCCAGACCGGCACCCGCGATTCGCCCGCCTTTAAGCGCGTTTAACATGGCCTCTTCGTTGACCACGGCGCCCCGGCAGGTGTTAATGAGAATGGCCGTCGGCTTCATGCAGTTGAATTCGGCCTCTCCCACCAAGTCATAGGTATCATCGTTGAGTACGCAGTGCACGGAAACGAAATCACAGCGGCCAAGCATATCCCGCAGGTCTTCTACCTTGCTTACTCCGGCGCTACGCATCGCCTCCTCGCTGACATTGGGATCGTAGCCAAGCACCTCTGCGCGAAACCCCGAACCGGCCATGCGCGCCATACTCAGACCTATGCGCCCGAGGCCGATGATACCCAGGGTTTTCCCGGCGATATCGCCTCCGAGCCAGCGCGATTCAGGCCAGGCCCACCCCGCTTCCTGCATGGCATTGTGTATCGGAACCAGCCGTTTGGCGAGTGCAATCATCATCGCAAAGGCTCCTTCGGCGACGGTCTCTTCCGCATACTCGGGTATGTTGGCAACCGGGATTCGGCGCGCCTTTGCGGCATCGATATCGATCGCATCGATGCCAACGCCGTACTTGACGATTGCTTTCAGTTTTTCGGCATTATTAATGACGTTCGCGGTAATGGGGGTGTAACACATCAACAACAGGTCGGCGTCGCGCACCGTTTCGACCAGCAGCGACTCGCTCACCGATTCGGGAAGCAGTACGAGCTCGGCTCCCGTAGCGCGCAGGGCGCTGTCAACCTGGGGGCACTCGAGCTCCCGGTCCGTACGTACAATCTTGCGGCGGTT
>JAAEPH010000426.1 GCA_024232855.1 Gammaproteobacteria bacterium | reverse complement strand
ATCCTATCCTATACTATCCTATACTATCCTATCCTAACTATCCTAACTATCCTATCCTAACTTATCGATAAATCAGAATACTATCCTAACTATCCTAACTTATCGATAAATCAGAATACTATCCTAACTATCCTATCCTATCCTATACTAATACTATCCTATACTATCCTATCCTATACTATCCTATACTATCCTATCCTATACTATCCTATCCTATACTATCCTATACTATCCTATACTAATAGTTACTATCCTATACTAATACTATCCTATACTATCCTATACTATCCTATCCTATACTATCCTATACTATCCTATACTAATAGATACTATTCTATACTATCCTATCCTATCCTATACTATCGTATACTAGTACTATCCTCTACCACTACTTACTATCCTATGCTAATAGTTACTATCCTATACTAATACTATCCTATACTAAGACTATCCTATACTTTTCTTTTCTAATAGTTACTGTCCTCTTCTGATATTTACTCGCGTCTGCTGTT
>JAAEPH010000425.1 GCA_024232855.1 Gammaproteobacteria bacterium | reverse complement strand
CCTAAAATCCTCAGTTGAATCGTAGCGAGGGCGTCTAATGTGCTGAATATCAGGTATTTCTTTCGTTATTTTAGGCGATCGCGTAGTCACTCTACGGGTGAGCTTAAAATAATGAAAAAAATGCATGAGATTCAGTGCAGTAGACGACCGCAGTAGATTCAACTGAGGATTTTAGGTTTAAGCGGGCGACACCGGTGTCGCATTGGCCAGCCTTTTGCCAAGTCGCGCCGCGCGCGCTTCACGATGCGCGAGGTAGCTGACCGCGGCGACGATGACCAGGCCGCCAACGATGACCCAGGTGTCGGGTACTTCATCAAACAACCAGTAGCCGAGAACCACGGCCCAGATCAACTGCAGGAAAGACAGTGGCTGGGTGACGGTCAGCGGCGCCGCGGCAATGGCGCGCGTGATGGCATAGTGTCCGGCGGTGGCGAATACGGCGACCAGCGCGAGCCAGCCGATTTCCGATAGCGTCGGTTCGCGCCAGTAGTAAATCGCGCCGGGCATCAGCGCCAGGGTACAAAAAATACTGAGCATGACCAGTATGTCGCCCGAGCTCTCGCTTTGTGTCATACGCTTGGCCAGCAGAAATGATCCGGCAAAAAAGAATGCAGCGGTCAGTTGCGCCAGTGAGCCGGCGCCGATGCTGTGGAAGCCGGGCCGCAGGATGATCAGTGTGCCGACAAAACCAGCCGCGATTGCGAGCAGGCGCCGCGCCCTGACCTGTTCGTGGAATATGACAATGGCGCCGAGCGCGGTAACCACCGGAGTCGAAAAACCGATTGCGGTTACTTCCGACAGCGGGATGCGCGCCATGGCGAAGAACCACAGCATAACCGCAACGCCGTGCACCGCTCCTCGATAGACGTAAAGCCTGAGGCTGCCTTTGCGCAACAGGCGTCCGCGCATGCGCCAGATCGCCGGCAGCAACAAGCCGACGCCGACGAGATAACGAATAAAGGCCGCTTCCACCGCCGGCATATCCGAGCCGAGATAGCGAACCAGCACGGTAACGGCGACAAACAGGAGCCCGCCGGCTACCATCCACAGGCAACCGATTAAATTTGACTGTTGCGACATGCGCCGATTGGAACATCATCACACCCGGCAGCGCAATCCCCGATAACCGATTTTGAACATCACCATGATCCTGGCGCACCCGTATTATCGCGACCCCGCGGTATTCGAGTTCGAATGCGCCCGATGTCGCAGCGACTCGCGATGGATAACATAGAGCCCGCAGGCGATGATGATGGCCGCACCGGTCCACACCTCGGAAGATGGGATATCCTGCCACAACAGGTAGCCGATGATGGTCGCCCACACCAGCGCGGTATATTCAAACGGCGCCAGCGCCGAAACTTCGGCACGGGCGAAGGCGGCGGCAAACAGGTAATGCGCAAGTGGAGCTCCGCGGTGACTTTCTCGCGTTCCTCGATTTCAACCTGCAATTGCTTGACGGTATTGGCGAGCTCCCGGGTACGTTCAACCACATGTTGTTCGAGGGTATCCCTGACCCTGGTGATTTCCTGCTCCGCTTTCTTGTTTTCGGAAATATCCTGGATTACGCCGATGATCTGCTTGATGCCATCATCATTGTGCGGGTGGGTCTTACTCACTTCGCGGACCCAGCGCAATTCACCATCCGGGCGCCGCAAACGATACTCGATCTCCCACTCTTCGAGATCATCCTGGGAACCGTTGTACAGTTTTCTGACCCGTTCGCGGTCCAGCTCACAGATGAGATCGACATAGTCATCGTCGGATATGACTTTGCGACGTAGCTCCTCGACGCCCAAACCGGCAATTCGGGCAAGGCCCGGGCTCATGTAAAGGTGTCGATCTTCATTGAGGTCATACAGGAAATATCCGATATTCGTGATCACTTCCGCCTGGCTTGCCATGACATCCTTGAAGACCAGCTCCTGTTCATGCGCCACGCGATCGGTGATGTCCTGGATTACGCCCAGCGTCTGGGTAACGCGTCCATCTTCCACCTGCCTGGCGCGGCTCAATTCCCGCAGCCAGCGAATGGCGCCATCGGGGCGTCGAATGCGATACTCAAACGATTGGCCTTCACCGCTATCGATATACTGGAGATACTCTTTGGCGACCCGTTCGCGGTCCTCGCTGACGATGTCGGCAAGATCGTCTTTCAGCATGGATCGATACTGGACGTTGAGCACGCCGGTGTCTTCCATCAACTGAATCGCTGCCGCGTAGCGTGGGCGATCGTCCGGATGAACCATCGCTACCATCTTGTCCCAGCTGTTCTGCGCCTCACGAACCTCTTCGACGGTCATGTTGAACAGCCTGGCATGCTCCTCGGAACAGGATTCAAGCCGATCAACGTCCGTGTTCCACTCGTAATGTCCGATCTGCGCCGTATGCTCGGTCGGGTCCGAAAGACTCAGGCGCTGATGCAATGCCACCAGCTCCATCTTCAGCTGTTCGCGGCTGTAACTGGAAATTTCCGAATCAGGCGATGTTATTGACCGCGCTGAAAGCAGCGGCTGAATCGTCGGCATGGAATGTTTCTTTTGATATTTAGCATATATTAACCCGGAAAATTCATAAATATGCACAATCTCGCTTGTCTATTGATTCCACAAGAAATATATCCTCAGTCGCTCGTAATCACCGATACGAGACTTCTTCGGATATTTCCTTGTGAAATCAATATACTGCGCGATTT
>JAAEPH010000423.1 GCA_024232855.1 Gammaproteobacteria bacterium | reverse complement strand
TAGGATAGTATTAGTATAGGATAGGATAGGATAGTATAGGATAGGATAGTATAGGATAGTATTAGTATAGGATAGTATAGGATAGTATAGGATAGTATTAGTATAGGATAGTAACTATTAGTATATAGGATAGTAACTATTATTATAGAATAGGATAGTATAAGTATAGGATAGTAACTATTAATATAGGATAGTAACGATTAGTATAGGATAGGATAGGCTAGGAGGAGGAAAGGACAGTAGAATAGGATAGGAGAGGAAAGTATAGGAAAGTAAAGGATAGTAAAGGATAGTAACTATTAGTATAGGATAGTAACTATTAGTATAGGAAAGTATTAGTATAGGATAGTATAGGATAGTAACTATTAGTATAGGATAGTATAGGATAGTATTAGTATAGGATAGTATTAGTATAGGATAGTATAGGATAGTATTAGTATAGGATAGTAACTATTAGTATAGGATAGTATTAGTATAGGATAGTAACTATTAGTATAGGATAGTAACTATTAGTATAGGATAGTA
>JAAEPH010000422.1 GCA_024232855.1 Gammaproteobacteria bacterium | reverse complement strand
GATTCAATTAAAGACTCATCAATATTCATAGTGTCTTTTCGAATATCAACAAAAACAATGCTGGCACCTCTTAATACAAAAGGGTTTGCGGTACTAACAAAAGTATAGCTTGGCAGAATAACTTCATCACCTGGCTTAATACCAATGAGAAGTGCAGCCATTTCTAAGGCATGAGTGCAGGATGTGGTTAAAAAGGTTTTTTTACATTCCAGTTTTTTTTCAAACCATTTTTGACATCTATGTGAAAAGTCCCCATCACCTGAAATTTTAGGACTTTTCATCGAGGTTAATACGTATTGTTCTTCATTGCCTGTTAAAGAAGGTTTATTGAATGGTATTTTCACAATTGCCCCTTAAATCTTGTACGAAAACTTACTAAGGGCAACATACTTTTGCCATTTTTATCATTTATGACACTTAGTATTTTCAACAAACCTTCTTTGCATATTATAATTGGAAATTGGCAATCTAATATTACTACTTTACCTATATGGATATTTCTATTTTCGATCTTCTTATCAGTAAATATTTCTGCATCCATAATTCTAACCTTTTCACTTTTTATATAGGCTACTGCTCCCTTATATGGAAAACCAACAGCATCTATAAATCTCTTTACATTTTCTGCTGATTCATTAAAATTAATCAAATAGTCATCTTCATCACGCCATAAACTAAATGTAGCTTCATCTTTATTTTGGGTGTAATATGGAATCTTATCTGACAGTTGGATTTTCTGAATAATTTCAATCAATCCTTCACTATATTTTGTTGCAACTAAGTCAATTGCATCTACAAGTTTTATTGGGTAATTAATAGTTATTTTTTTTTGTAAAATGATATCACCTGCATCATATGTAGCACTTGCATACAAAAACGTAACCCCTAACTCAGGCTCCATATTAATTAGCATATTTACTAATGGGCAAAACCCTCTATACTTTGGCAGCAATGAATCATGCACAATAATAAGCTTTTTATTATTTTTCTGATTTACCAACCACCGCCAAGCAATAACAAAAACATATTCATCATGTATACATATTTCCCAATCTGAATTCCTATCATAAAATTTAATATTGTACTTTGTAGTTAAACTTAAAATTTCATCGTAAAAATCATTTTGTATTTGAAGATCTCTTGCTCCAACTACGAAATTAATTATCTCCGAACCAAAAGTTTTAACAATATCATTAATAGCTTGAAGACCTTTTTTTCCCATACATAAGATAGCTATTTTATTCATTTGAATTTCCTATAATTTTTCCCCATTGCTTTGTTAGATTTTCTTCTGAAAAATATTTCTTCACTATCTGTTTATTTTCTTTATTTACATCATCACATAAAAGTTCAATCTCTACGTTAGCCACATCAAAAACAGTTATCCCAATATATTCAAACATACTCCAAGGTGTGATATCATTTCTCATATACACTTTTTTACCAAGCCCAAGTAATGTAATAATATTTCCCATGGCCTGTTGCCTTTTATGATTAAAGATAGCAATATCAATTTCCGACAGTAATTCTAAATATTGATCAAATGGCATAAAATCAACTAAAGGCACAAACTTATCCCCAAATATGTTTTTACCTTCTACTATCACATTTTTTGCATATTTTTGATCGCCATAAGATAGAGGTACAAATATTTTTATATTTTTATTTTTATATTTTTTAAGTTTTTTAAATACTTCAATATGATTATTAGTAGGATCAGCTGAATTACCCACTTGAATATTAATAGTGCAATGCTGTTTTGAATTTAAAGCATATTCTTTGTAGAGGTTGCTGGGATACATAAAACATCCATAGTATTTTCCTTGAGAACCATACCATTTTCGTGCTAAATCACAATCACCTTTGATATAAGTGACTAACCCTCCCATTTTTCTAATAACTCTTTTTCGCCACTTTTCATGAAGCTTATATTTTTTCTTTTTTTTCTCTAAAATATGGCAATAAAGATCAGCCCCCCACATAACCCAATAGCATTTACTGAGAAGCCACGGCTGAAGATATAGAAATTTCAAAATAAAAGGGTTGAATAAACCATGCAATATAATTTTGTCAGCCATATAAAACTTTTTTAGGCAACATATAAACTTCTCAGATTTATGATCATTAGTATTCAAAACATAGATATTATTAGCTTTAGGAATTGGATAAATATCAGAAGATGCTCCTCCAAAAAAAAGAAAATAATGATACCCTAAAATATTATTTTCATTTATAAAAT
>JAAEPH010000421.1 GCA_024232855.1 Gammaproteobacteria bacterium | reverse complement strand
GGCGGCTAACCTCTTCTGGTGGGAATTGCTCAGCATGCTGAACGCACCCACTGGGTAACAATAACCAGTTTCACGGCTTCCTTTCCGATCCCAAGGTTCTGGATTTAACTCGACACGATACTGCGTTTTCTAGGTTCAAAGTTCGTCAACCCCAGCATCCTCCCCGCGCTCCGCGCCTCCGCGAGAACCTCCCCGGGAAATATCCGTAGCCTGGCCCCTAAATCGCAGTAGACCGACTGGCTAGCGATCAACGCGGGAATTATGCTGGTTCGAGCAGTATCGACAACGCCGAACGCAGGTTTTCGGGAATACCGACCGGTTGTCCGCCCTGTCGATCGACGTATACGTGGACAAAATGGCCCTGCGCAACGGCTGAATCACGGCCCTGGATAAACAGTCCGACTTCGTAGCGCACGGAACTGCGGCCAAGGTGGGCGACCCGCAGGCCCGCTTCGATATCATCCGGGAAGGCCGCACTGCTGAAATAATTGCAGTGGCTTTCGACGGCGAGACCGATGACCTCGCCCGCATGAATATCGAGCACCCCGTGCTCTATCAGGAAGCGATTGATAACCGTATCGAAATAGCTGTAGTACTGGACGTTGTTAATGTGTCCATAGATATCGTTGTCCATCCAGCGAGTGGTAATGGTTAAAAAGTGACGATACCCGTCACGCTCGCCTGGTTCCTGTTTTGCCATCTGAACTTCCCGCGAATTTCGCAATCAAAAAAACTAATGGCCTGCATTCAAACATAAAATCAAAAAAGTACAAACCGGGGCCAGATTTTATTAAGGTGGACGCGCTTATGCAGCCAAATACTTTTTTGCTTGTGTTTGTCGTCATGTGGATCGCACTCAGCCTGGCGGTTTGAGGGCAACCGATAAATGTCTGGCAACGCGAAGTCAAACCGTCTCCCTGCCGGTGGACGCCGGCCCGGGCTGGTTCCGGCGGCGTGTCCAGGAAGGTGACCGCAAAGCCCGAAATCGAGAATTGGTATCGCAGTTTATGGTGACTGCTATAAACTGGTACCGCTGACGGAATTCACCACTTACTCACCTGGATTTACAGACAGTTATCACATGCAAAGAAAAATTCGCGTAGCAATACTTTTCGGTGGACGCTCAGCTGAGCACGAGGTATCGCTTCAATCCGCCCGCAATGTCATCGACGCAATCGATCAGGAAAAATATGAGCCGGTGCTGATCGGCATCGACCGAAACGGAGCATGGTTCCTGAACGAGAAGTCCATTTCGCTGCTGAACTCGGACGATCCGCGATTGATCACGCTGAACAGGAGCAACAGCCCGGTCTCACTGTTGCCGGGCGACCAGGCCGGGGTGCTGATCAACCTGCAGGGTAGTTCTCCCCTGCCCGCGATCGATGTCATATTTCCCTTGCTGCATGGCCCCTATGGTGAAGATGGCTCGGTACAGGGGCTGGCAAAACTGGCCAATGTCCCCTGTGTCGGCAGTGATATCCTCGGCTCGGCCATCGCAATGGACAAGGACGTATCGAAACGCTTGCTGCGCGATGCTGGCATTGCGGTGGCGCACCACATCTGCATTCGACGCAATGAAATGTGCGAGGAATTGCGGCAGCAAATCGAACAGTCCTTTGGCTACCCGGTTTATGTCAAGCCCGCCAACATGGGTTCATCGGTGGGCGTGGTGAAGGTTTCGGACCCATCGGGGCTCGATGGCGCTATTGATAGCGCGCTGCAATACGACACCAAGGTCGTGCTGGAAGAGAACATTGTCGGGCGCGAAATCGAGTGCTCGGTGCTCGGCAACGACGAACCGCTGGCATCGAGCGTAGGCGAAATCGGAACCGATGACGGTTTTTACTCCTATGAGAAAAAGTACATCGATGCCGATGGCGCAAAGTTGATAATCCCGGCAAGCCTGGAACCGGATACCCTGCACCGGGTACAGCAGGCCGCGATTGCCGCATTCAAGGTGCTGGAATCCAGAGGCATGGCGCGAGTCGACATGTTTCTGACGCCAGGTGGCGAGATATTCATCAATGAAATCAACACGATACCTGGGTTTACCGCCATCAGCATGTACCCGAAGCTGTGGCTGGAATCCGGGCTATCGTACACGGGCTTGATCGATCGCCTGATTCAACTCGCACTCGAGGAGCACGAGCAAAAAAGCCGGCTCAAGACGACCGGATATTGAGCCTGCCATTTACGGCCTGGTGGTACGATTCGAGCTGCGGTCACAACACCAATGAGCCGGGGAGTAGCGCGTTTTCGAGTTCGGGTGCCAATTCGTCCAGGCGCCTCGCATTGGAAACGGAACGCAGCCATTCATAGTACAGGGATTTGACCGAGCATACCGCCGCGCCCGCTTCCCGCATACGCGACAAGCCGATCTCTTCATCGGGCTCCGTGGTCGCCACCGCATCCTTGATCACGACAACCTGATATCCGTGATTGATCAATCCGAGCGCCGATTGCGATACGCATACATCGGTTTCCACACCAACCAGGACAGCCGTGTTGCGCCCGGTGGCTTTCACGGCTGCCAGGATTTTCGCATTGTAAGTCAGGCCGAACGCATCCTTGTCATGAACGACAGCCCCCTCGGGCAGGGCGTCATGAACCTTCTGGTTGAGACCGCCTGAAATGGCGAGGTCTTCAGCCATCGCAACAACCGGGACATTCATCAGAATCGCCGCTTGCAACAACCACACGACCCTGGCAACTACATCCTGTGACCTTGCGTTGTCGTACTTGTGGAGGAAGCTATCCTGAACATCGATCACGATCAGCATCGAATCATCCACCTCGACCAGCTTGTCTCTAATACCTTGCCCTGTGCTCACTAATCTTTCCTCCTGTTGCCTAACCGGCCTGTCCGCCATTATCCACTCTATCGGGTACTTTTCCGTACCATTAGCATAATTGCAAGTGAAGCGAGAAATGTGTTCGAAATGAAGGCCAGTTTACCAATGTACGATATTGCTGAAATCCGGCATAATCTGCGGGCAATCTAGATAGATTGGACATTCGCTATATTCTGCTACGGGAATTGCTGCGTTGACATGCGTTAGATGCGAGCGTATTTTGGATTTCATCGCCCAGGTAAAAGCCACATGCCGGTTTCAGAAGCAGTATTCGCCCTGGTTGTTTTGTTGGGCATCGCAATGCTGGTTACCGGCCTGTGCCGTAAGCTACCCATTCCTTTTACCGTCATCCTGGTCGTAATCGGCGTTCTGCTGAGCGACCTGGCCGAACACTGGCCCGTGCTGCAACCGTTGAAGGATTTCGAACTCAGCCCGCAGGTCATGTTGTTTATTTTTCTACCGGCGCTCATTTTTGAGTCCGGGTTCGCACTGGATGCGCGCCAGTTGACCAAGGACCTGCCCGCGGTGTTGATATTGGCTATTCCGGGAATGCTGATATCGACATTTATAGTCGGCCTCGGGGTATGGCTCGCATTGGATACCAGGCTAATCATCGCGCTGGTTTTCGGTGCGCTAATTTCAGCCACCGATCCGGTAGCCGTGGTCGCGCTATTCAAGGAACTCGGCGCACCCAATCGACTGAATGTGCTGGTCGAGGGGGAGTCGCTGCTCAATGACGCGACCGCTATCGTCGCGTTTTCGATTCTGCTCGCCATAGCCGTCGAAGGTAGCAGCATTGGTTTTTCCGATATCGACAACGTTTTCCTGGAGTTTTTGCGCGTTTTTATTGGTGGCGCCCTGTTCGGCAGCTTCCTCGGTTTTGTCACCTGCGAGTTGCTCTACCGGATGAAAGCCAATATCAGCGTCATCCTGGCCACTTCGATCGTTACCGCCTATGCCGCCTTCGTTGTCGGCGAACACAGCCTGCACGTATCGGGCGTCATGGCGGTTGTCGGCGCGGCAATCGCATTGCGCCTGTTCGGAATGTCGCGCATTCGCCAGGATGCGACGCATTCGATCAGCGAAACCTGGGAAGTCATTGCGCTATGCTGTAACTCACTATTGTTTTTAATGGTGGGGCTGTCGGTTAATACCGACGATGTCATGTCGCGTCTCGGACCCGTTTTTATCGTCGTGGCATTGGTATTGACGGCGCGCGCACTATCGATATACACGTTTGTACCCTTGACCGTTCGCTGGTTCAAGCTACCGCAGGTAACCATGGGTGAGCGTCACATCATGTGGTGGGGCGGGCTCAAGGGTGGGCTGGCCATTGCCGTGGTTCTGTCGATTCCGAGCGACCTGCCCGAGCGCCAGTTTCTGTTCGATCTTACTATCGGTGTCGTACTGTTCACGCTGCTGGTGAGCGCACCTACGATCCGTCCTTTGATGCAGCGTCTCGGAATGAATGAGCTATCGAAGGGAGAAGAGCTGGAATTACGCAGCGTGCTCATCGATGCGCGTCACAAACTGCGTACCAATTTATCGAGGCTGCTGCAAAACAAGCTGGCGCCCAAAATGGACGTCAAACGAACCTTGCTCGACATTGAAATCGCGTTCGGGATGGGTTTGTTTGACGAGGAGGCCGAACAACACGGTGACGATGATTTTATCGCCAGGTTACGCGCCTACCATATCGAACGCAGAGAACTTAAAAATCTCTACGAGACCGGTTACATCAGTCAGTATATTTACCTGGATATGCTTAACCGGCTATACGACATGCGCGAGGACTTGCGCCAGGGGGGAAGCGAAACCGAAAGCCAGCACGAACGCAGCAAACAGAGTTTTTTTCAACGCATGGAAGAAACTTTCCTGCGCTTCATCCGCGAGCGGCGCTGGTCGTCAAGCCTGATGTCCAGATTCCAGGGAACGCGCATGGTGCAGCAACTGCAACGCAATCTGGCGCACGTATTGATGTGCGAGGCCGTCATCACCCTGCTGCAAAGCCAGGATGACCTCGTGACGGAAGCACGCGAGAAAGTCATCGCTATTTACAAGCAGAGGAAGAAGCATTACCGCAAGAACCTGAAGATGGCTCGCGTACGCTTCCCGGATTTCTACCGTCGCTACCTCGATCTGCTGGCTCAACGTTCAACCATCTACAGTGGCTGGAACCACGTCAAGGATCAATACGAACACGGTGACCTGAGTTCCAAGGGTTACGTATCGACGCAACACAAGGTGCACAAGAAAATCGAACGCCTCCAGGAGATGGAACCCGCCGTGGCGGGCGACGACAGTGACGTCATCGAGATGCTCACGGACCTGAAGTTGCTCGAGGAATTGTCCCGCCAGGATCTCGATTACCTGGGCAAGAATGCGACCATTATCAACTTCCTGCCCGGGGATACCATAATGGGCGCCTACGAGACCGGCGATAATTTTTATATCATCATTGTCGGCAAGGTCGAGGTATGGCGTACAGACGCGTTGAGTTATGCCCATCGTGTGGCGCAGCTCGGCGACGGGGATATCATGGGCGAATCGGCGCTACTGGCGGAGTTTGAACGTGGAAGGCACGTGCGTTCGGCAACCATCAAGGCCAGGACACCTTGTATCCTGCTCAGGATATCGATGCGTTCGATGCTGAAGATCCTCGAAAAGTATCCGGCCGTTAAAGATGCGTTCCAGTCTATTCACGACGAGCGCGGAGCGGATCACGCACCAAAAATCAGCGATGACTAGCCCGCATCGCTCACCGAATTCCTCGGCAATTGCTCCTGCATTGCTCTACCTCCTGCGTCCATGCAGTCGTGCTCGGCAATTACGGAAACTGGGAGAGTAAAATCAGGTCTTGCTACAACAACTGTCATCCCTTTGCTTGACCCGATAGGTCGGACCGGCGGGATCGAGAGGATTTTTACCCAGGCGAGAGGATTTCATGCCGGCCATCCATGGCCGGCACCCAATGGGCAGGATGCCCAGGTGCCGCGTAGTGCATGGATGCACGAGAGCGGCCTGCGGGCAGCGCTACGCGCTGTGCAAATCGGCAGTCCCTGCCAATTTGTGAACCTCTAATTCGGTCCACATCTTCCCGCCCAATTTAAAGAAATAAAAAAAGCCTCAAACTTTCGGTAAGAGGCTTTTTTTATTTCTTTAAATTGGTCGGGGCGGCGAGATTCGAACTCACGACCACCTGCCCCCCAGGCAGGTACGCTACCAGGCTGCGCTACGCCCCGTTTGAAATATGGTATTTGACGCTAGATTTAGCGTTTTAGCAAGGTCAGAAGCTCTTCGAGTTCGACCAGGGTCTGGCGGATGATTTGCTGGCTCTGGCTGGCATCGTCCTTGCTGCCCTCGCCTTCGAGGCGTTGACGCGCACCGCCAATGGTGAAACCCTCGTCATACAACAGGCTGCGGATCTGGCGGATCAGCAAAACATCGTGACGTTGGTAGTATCTTCGATTGCCGCGCCGCTTGACCGGCTTTAACTGGGGAAATTCCTGTTCCCAGTAGCGTAGAACGTGAGGTTTGACGTCGCAGAGCTCAGCAACTTCACCGATGGTGAAGTAACGTTTACCTGGGATTACCGGTAATTCGTTATTGTTGCTCGCTTCCAGCATACGCTTCCACTCTTATTTTTAATTTCTGCCCCGGCCGAAATGTTACCACCTTCCTGGCAGAGATCGGGATTTCTTCGCCAGTTTTCGGGTTACGGCCTGGCCTTTCGGCCTTTGACCGGGTTAGAAAATTTCCGAAACCAGACAATTTAACCTGGTGTCCGGTTTCGAGGGCTACTTTTACTTCCTCGAAAAACTGTTCGACGATTTCCTTAGCTTCTCTCTTGTTGAGACCAAGCTCCTCAAATAGCATTTCGGCCATATCAGCCTTGGTCAGTGACATCAGCTCTCCCTCAAAACGGCGTTACAGTGTTCTTTTAGTTGTGCAAGGATTTTTATAACCAGATTTTCCACATCCTCGTCGATAAGGGTGCGTGAAAAGTCCTGTAAAATCAAGCCCAAAGCGACACTTTTTCGACTATTTCTCACTTCTTTTCCAGTATAGACGTCAAATACAAATACTTCCTGCAAAATTTCATTTTTTATTGAAAATATGTTATCGAGCAACCGCTGAACCGGCATATCTTCATCAACCGTTATCGAAATATCGCGCCTGATCGACGGAAATCGCGACAATTCACTGAAATTTGGCAACTTTGCATCACGAATCGAGGAAAGTTCGATCTCGAACACGAAAACCGGTTGATTTATATCGAGCGCTTCCAGTACGGTCGGGTGCAATCCACCGACAAAACCGATGTTCTCGCCGTTCAGACTCACTTCGGCGCCCTGCCCTGGATGCAGGACCGGATTAGTCGAAGGCTCGAATCTCGTCGTCGCGCCATTTGCCAATCTCAGGATGGCTTCGAGATCGCCCTTGATATCGAAAAAATCAACAGGATCGCCCTGTGAGTAAAGCCCTTCCTCAAAACGGCCCCCACTGATTACAGCAGCGATATGAGGCGTTTGCGCCAGGCCCTCATCGGATGGCACGAAGCACAGCCCGGTTTCAAATAACCTGACCCGCGACTGTTGTCGATTGAGGTTGTGTCGCAAGGCCTGTATCAGGCCCGGCAGCAAGCGAGTACGCATCACCGACATGTCCGTGGAAATCGGATTAGACAGGAGTAAGGTCGACCGGCCCGGATCGAGTACCGCCTGCAGCTCCGGTGAAACGAAGGAATAGGTGACAGCTTCAAAATAGCCCTGTTCGACCAGCACATCTCGAATCCGGTTTACACCGACCCGCTGCTCGGAAAAACTGTCCATTCGAATGTGCGACGCCTCCCGGGTGCCGGGAATATTGTTGTAACCGATCAGGCGCCCAATCTCTTCGATCAAATCCGCCTCAATATTGATATCGAATCGATAACTGGGCGGCGTCACCTGCCAACCGTCCGCCTTTTCGTCGAGCTGCATATGCAGGCGTTGCAGAATATCGGCGACTTCGCCACGCTCGACCTCGATGCCGAGCAGGCGTTGCACGCGTTCATGGCGTAGTTCTACCCGCGGCAGTTGCGGCATCTGCTCAGGCGCCAGCGCATCGATTAGCGGACCGGCCTCACCGCCGGCGATGGCGATCAACAGTTCGGTAGCGCGCTGCATCGCGATCGGCGGCAGCTGCGCATCGACACCGCGTTCGAAACGATGCGACGCATCGGTATGCATACCGAGCTTGCGCGCCTTGCCCGCCAACCTGACCGCGGTGAAATGGGCGGCCTCGAGAAATATATCGCGGGTCTCGGACTGCACCGAACTATCGAGCCCACCCATGATTCCGGCAAGCGCGACAGCACCCGCGTGGTCCGCGATCAGGAGCGTATCTGCATCGCACTCGACTTCGCTTTGATCGAGTAGCGCCAGCTTTTCACCGGGCTCGGCCAGGCGCACCTTGATACCGCCCTCGAGCTTGTCGAAATCGAAGCCGTGCATCGGCTGCCCCAGCTCCATCATCACGTAATTGGTGACGTCGACAACGGGACTAATCGGGCGCAAGCCGCAACGCCGCAATTTTTCCTGCATCCACAATGGAGTCCGAGCTTGTGGATCGATGCCGCTGATGAGCCGACCGACGTAACGCGGGCAATGTTGTGGCGCCTCGAGTTCGACGCTAAAGCCTTGCGCTGTACTGTCGGCAACTTCGGTCACCTTACCTGGCAGCAGTGGAATCTTGTTGATCGCCGCCACTTCACGCGCGACCCCGGCAATGCTCAGGCAGTCACCGCGATTTGGCGTCAGATCTATTTCGAAAATTCTGTCCGCTAGCGCCAGGTAATCAACAATCGACTCACCGGGCGGCGCATCCTGCGGCAGCTCCAGGATTCCGTCCGAAGCTTCAGCCAGTTGCAATTCCAGCGCCGAGCAAATCATGCCCTGTGACTCGACGCCACGCAGCTTCGTCTTTTTTATCCTGATGCCCGGCAGCTCGGCACCGATGCGGGCGAAGGCGACCTTCAAACCGGCACGCACGTTGCTCGCGCCGCAGACAACCGCAAACTGACCGCTGCCGTCATCGACCTGGCACAGGTTCAGCTTGTCGGCATTGGGATGTTTTTCAACCGAGACAAGCTCGGCAACCACGACCCCGACCAAATCGGGCGCGGCGTTGCGCCAGCCCTCGACTTCGTGGCCGGCCATGGTCAACTGGTTTATCAGGGTTTCACTGTCGACCGGGGGATCGCACCATTCGCGCAACCAGCTTTCGCTTATTTCCATGTTCGCATCAACCTAGGCAAACTGCTGCAGAAAGCGCAGATCGTTGTCGAAAAACAGGCGCAAATCGTTGACGCCATAGCGTAACATCGCGAGGCGCTCCACGCCCATGCCGAAGGCATAGCCGGTGTACTTTTCGCTGTCGACCCCGGTGTGGCGGAACAGCTCGGGGTGCACCATGCCGCAGCCCAGCACTTCGAGCCAGCCGGTATGACTGCAGACCCGACAGCCGTTGCCGGCGCACATCACGCAGCTGATATCGACCTCCATCGACGGTTCGGTGAACGGGAAATAGGAAGGCCGGAAACGGGTTTTCAGGTCATCCTGTTCGAAAAACATCTTCAGAAATTCTTCCAGGGTACCTTTCAGCACGGAGAAGGAAACATCGACATCGACCAGCAATCCTTCCACCTGGTGAAACATCGGCGTATGCGTCAAATCCGAATCGCAGCGGTAAACCCGCCCGGGTGCGATCACCCGCAGAGGGGGTTCCTGTTTCTCCATAACACGGATCTGCACCGGCGAGGTGTGCGTGCGCAGCAGCATGCCATCGTCGAAGTAAAAAGTATCGTGCATGGCGCGCGCGGGGTGTTGTTCGGGAATGTTGAGCGCTTCGAAGTTGTGGAAGTCGTCCTCAACTTCCGGGCCTTCGGCGACATCGAAACCAAGCTTTCCGAACATCTTGTCAATGCGGTTCATGGTCAGCGTCACCGGATGCAGGCCACCGGCTCCCCTGCCCCTGCCCGGCAACGAAATATCGACCTTCTCGGTTCGCAGGCGCGAAGCGATTACCGCATCGGCGAGCGTCGACTTGCGAACTTCGATCAGTTCCTGGACCCGGTTCTTGGCCTGGTTGATCGCCTGCCCGGCAACCGGTCTTTCAGCGGCCGGCAACTGGCCCAGGTTCTTCAGTAACGCGGTCAATTCACCCTTTTTGCCGAGGTAACCAACGCGCACGGCGTCGAGCGCCGCCATATCGGCAGCTTCGCTGATCGAGCAGGAAGCCTGCTGCAGTAGCTTATCGAGATCTTCGGACACGTTTCTGAGTTTGTTTCAATGGCAGTGACTGGCGCCACTGCCAATGATGCCTGGAGACTTAAGCTGCTTCCAGACCGGCGCGCGCCTTCTCGACCAATGCCGCGAAAGCGGGCTTGTCAAAAATAGCGATATCCGAAAGCACCTTGCGATCGATTTCGATCGATGCCTTTTTCAATCCATTCATGAACACGCTGTACGACATACCGTTTTCACGGGCGCCGGCGTTTATGCGCGCAATCCACAGCGTACGGAACTGGCGCTTGCGTTGGCGGCGATCACGGTAAGCGTATTGTCCGGCCTTGGTAACGGCCTGCTTGGCTACGCGAAACACCTTGCTGCGCGCGCCACGGTAACCCCTGGCCTTAGCCAGGACCTTCTTGTGACGAGCGTGTGCGGTAACGCCCTTTTTTGCTCTTGGCATTTATCTATCCCCCTAAGAATACGGCAGCATGCGACGCACCTGTTGCACGTCGTTTGCATGAACATCAAGCTTTTCGCCCAGCTGGCGCTTACGCTTGCTCGATTTCTTGGTAAGGATGTGACGCAAGTGCGATTGCTTGCGCTTGTAGCCGCCGGCGGCGTTTCGTTTGAAACGCTTGGCCGCGCCACTGACTGATTTCATCTTTGGCATCATTTGCTCCCAGTTTAAATATAAAGATTAATAAGCCCTGGACGCCGGAGGCGCGTCTTCGGGTAGTGCCCAGCCCGCTTAAATTTAAGCGGCTAGCGTTTTTTCGGCACCAGCAACATCGTCATCTGGCGCCCTTCCGACTGCGGAAACTGATCCACACTCGCAATTTCCCTGGTATCTTCCTCTACTCGTTTGAGCAGCTGTGTGCCGAGTTCCATGTGCGCCATCTCGCGCCCGCGGAACCGAACCGTGACCTTGACCCGGTCACCAATTTCTATAAATTCGCCCAGCTTTCTGAGCTTGACCTGGTAATCACCGTCCTCGGTGCCCGGCCTGAACTTTATTTCCTTGATGTGCACCTGGCGCTGCTTCTTGCGCTGATCGTGCAACTTCTTCTTTTGCTGGAACCTGAATTTGCCGTAGTCCATCAGACGGCAGACCGGCGGTTCCGCATCGGGTACCAACTCAACCAGATCGACCCCGGCTTCATCCGCCATTCGTTGGGCCTCTTCCAAAGGCATAATGCCTTTTTGTTCACCATCTTCAGCAATCAGCCGAACTTCCGGCGCGGTTATTTCCTCGTTGAGACGGCTCTGTTTGTTGTCTGCGATTGGGGATTCTCCCGATAAGCTCTAAAGCTAATGTTTTCCGTAAAAATTAATCCGGTCTGAAAACCGGATCACTGCCGCACCATTTGCACAAATTGCCCAACCGCCATGGAACCGAGGTCTTCACCACCCAGGCTACGCACCGCGATACTTTCCTCTTCGACCTCGCGATCACCGACCACGAGCATATAAGGAATACGCTGCAAAGTGTGCTCGCGAATTTTAAACCCGACTTTTTCGTTTCTCAAGTCGGATTGTGCCCTGATTCCCTGATTTTTAAGCATTTTTTCAACTTTTTCGACATACGGCGCCTGTTTATCGGTAATATTCATCACCACGGCCTGAACCGGCGCCAGCCAGAGCGGAAATTTGCCTTCGTAATGTTCCAGCAGAATTCCGAAAAAGCGCTCCAGTGAGCCGAACAAAGCGCGATGCAACATGACCGGCCGATACCGGTTGCCGTCTTCGGCGACGTAGGAGATATCGAAGCGCTCCGGCAGGTTCATATCAACCTGCAGCGTGCCGCACTGCCAGTCCCGGCCAATGGCATCGCGCAACACGAACTCGAGCTTGGGACCATAAAAGGCGCCTTCACCGGGAAACGACTTATAGTCGAGATTCATGCTGTCGAGCGCGTTGATCAGCGCACCCTCAAGCCTGTCCCAGATTTCATCCGAGCCGATACGGTTCTGCGGTCGGTCGGAAAACTTGATGACGACATCCTCGAAGCCGAAATCCTTGTAGATATCGAGCACCAGTGCGATGACATCGATGCACTCCTGCTCCATCTGCTCTTCGGTGCAGTAAACGTGGGCGTCATCCTGGGTAAAATGGCGCACCCGCAACAAGCCGTGCAGCGCGCCCGAAGGTTCGTAACGATGCACCTTGCCAAGTTCCGCCATGCGTAGTGGCAGATCGCGATAGCTTTTCAGGCCCTGGGCGAACATCAGCACCGAGCCCGGACAGTTCATCGGTTTCAACGCGAATACGCGCTCGTCTTCGGTCTGCGTCGAAAACATGTGTTCGCGGTAGTTCTCCCAGTGACCCGAAGTTTCCCACAGGCTGCGGTCCATTACGTCCGGGGTATTGACCTCGACATAACCCGCCTCATCCTGGCGCTTGCGCATGTAGTTGATCAACAGGTTGAACAGGGTCCAGCCCTTCGGATGCCAGAACACCGAGCCGGGTGCCTCCTCGTGCAGGAGAAACAGTTCGAGTTGCCGTCCGAGTTTGCGGTGATCGCGCTTTTCCGCCTCCTCGATACGATGCAGGTATGCTTTCAACTGCTTCCTGTCCGGCCAGGCAGTGCCGTAAATGCGTTGCAGCATTTCGTTTCTGGAATCGCCGCGCCAGTAGGCGCCGGCCACTTTCATTACCTTGAAGCCGTTGCCGAGTTTGCCGGTGGACGGTAGGTGCGGACCGCGGCAAATGTCGAACCAGTCACCCTGACGGTAGATCGAAATCTCATCGCCCTCGGGGATGTTCTGATCGATGATTTCGACCTTGTAGTGCTCACCGAGATCGGTGAAAATTTTTCGCGCGGTTTCACGATCCAGCACTTCGCGCTCGATCGGCAGATCGCGTTTGACGATTTCGAGCATGCGCTTCTCGATTTCGACCAGATCCTCGGGCGTGAAGGGCTCCTCGCGCGCGAAATCGTAGTAGAATCCCTCTTCGATCGCGGGCCCGATCGTTACCTGGGTGCCGGGATAAAGCTCCTGCACCGCCTGCGCCATCACGTGCGCGGCGTCGTGGCGCAGCAACTCGAGCGCCTCCTCGTCACGACTTGTGACAATCGCGACATCGGCGTCGGTTTCGATCAGGTAAGTGGCATCGACGAGTTGACCGTCCACCTTACCGGCCAACGTCGCCCGGGCGAGTCCAGGACCGATATCGCCGGCTATGTCCATAATCGAAACAGCTTGATCAAATTGACGATGCGATCCGTCAGGAAGGGTAATCTGGGGCATTGTATTCTCCAGTGGTGACCCCTACCAAAGGCCACTTGATCTATTGCGTAAAATGTTGGTAGTCGCGAGTGGATTCGAACCACCGACCCCCACCATGTCAAGGTGGTGCTCTAACCAACTGAGCTACGCGACTATATAATTTTCAAACGAATCCACTTCGTGGATTGACTCGGGCATCCTGCCCTCGGCCCTGCGGGCCGCGCTGCGCGCGCCGCAAAATCGCTCCCGGCGATTTTGTCAAACCACCGACCCCCACCATGTCAAGGTGGTGCTCTAACCAACTGAGCTACGCGACTATACAAAATCAGGCCGGCTATTCTACCTTAGAAACTGAAGGAATCAACCTTCAAAAAGCCTTATTTTTACTGGCTTTCAGCCTTTTCTCCAATCTACTGTCGCACACCTGTTTGTTAAAGGGACCCGATTCCAGCATCCTGGCTGTCTTGAGAATTAGCGGCCTTTATCCTAAAATCCTCAGTTGAATCTACTGCGGTCGTCTACTGCACTGAATCTCATGCATTTTTTCATTATTTTAAGCTCACACGTAGAGTGACTACGCGATCGCCTAAAATAACGAAAGAAATACCTGATATTCAGCACAGTAGACGCCCTCGCTACGATTCAACTGAGGTTTTTAGGTTAAAAGGTTCTCGCGGAGGCGCTGAGGTGCGGAGACCGCAATGGATATTTGCAGGGTGATCCCCTGGGTATCACCATACTATTACCGGCAAACCCTATATTTCTCCGCGGCCTCCAAAGCTCTGCGCCTCCGCAAGAACCCGCCTGATCAAAGAAGTTCTCGCCGAGGCGCGGTGAGAGCCGAGATCGCAAAGAACTTTTGCAGGATTGTCCCCGGGGTACTCCAATCCAGCTTTCGACCACCTCTTCCTTCCTCCGCGGCCTCTGCTCCTCAGCGCCTCTGCGAGAACCTCACCGTGAAGCGTTAGCTACGGTACTCTACACCGGGAAGCACGCACAGCATCTCGAACAGCAGGTTGGCCGCGACCAGCGCGGTGTTACCCGAGGTATCGTAAGCCGGCGCGACCTCGACGAGATCGCCCCCGACAAGATCCAGTCCGCGGCAGCCCCTGACAATTTCGAGCCCCTGCTGCACACTCAGCCCGCCGATTTCGGGGGTACCCGTGCCCGGCGCATAGGCCGGATCGAGACCGTCGATATCGAAAGTCAGGTACACCGGGCCGGTGCCCAGCTGTTCGCGCACTTCGGCCATCAGCGGCGCCAGCGACTTGTACCAGCACTCTTCGGCCTGGACCACGCGCGCACCCTGGGAACGCGGCCAATCGAAGTCATCGGCTTCGTAGCCGCTCGCGCGCAAGCCAATCTGCACCATGCGCGTCGGTTCCACCAGACCCTCTTCGATGGCGCGGCGGAAGGGAGTGCCGTGCGCAATCGGCTCGTCAAACATTCGGTCATTGATATCGGCATGCGCATCGACATGGATGACGCCAAGCGGCCCGTGCTTCTTGTTAAGGGCGCGCAGAATCGGTAACGAGATGGTGTGATCGCCGCCCATGGTCAGGGGTTTGCAACCCGCCGCCAGAATTTCATCGTAGGCCTGCTCTATAATCGTCACCGATTTCTGAAGATTGAAGGTATTGATCGCGACATCACCGATGTCGGCCACCTGCAATGAATCGAAAGGGGCAGCGCGCGTCGCCATATTATAGGGCCGAATCAGGCAGGACTCGGCGCGAATCTGGCGCGGCCCGAAACGCGCGCCGCCGCGGTTGGAGGTGCCGATATCGAACGGTACACCGATAAAACCGACGTCGAGACCGTTTGCGCTGGAGGCATGGGGTAAACGCATCATCGTCGCAATACCGCCAAAGCGCGGCATTTCGTTGCCGCCCAGGGGTTGATTGAATTTCTTTTCACTCATTATCTAGTCTCCATCGCTGCTGGCCAACTGTCCCAGCGTTACGGGTTTTAACGGGGGCCGCGCGCTCAAACGCGCGTAGGCCGCAAAGTCCGCGCCCTTGCCCTGCACCCAGACCAGGCCGAAGTTTCCACGCGAAGCGCGAAAGTCGCGATCGCCGCCATCGAGCACCGCAACCCTGGCGCCCCTGGCGGCAATACCACAGGCGACCGCGGCGCCGACCAGACCGCCGCCGACGATGATGGTGTCGTAGTTATGGCTGGAGGTTGGCAACACCTGGAATTTTCAGGCTAGATGCGAAAGGAAGCAAGACTCTTCTTGGGTTTGGTTTTGACGGCGTCGAGCGGATACAGGTGTTTCAGCCAGCGGCTTTCCCACAGGCGAAAACCGCGCGAGATCAGTAACACGATGATCAGGTACAACACCGCCGCGGTGATAAAGCCCTCGTAAGCGAGATAGTAACGCCCATTCAGCCAGCGGCCGACGCCGAGCAAATCCTGGATGGTGATGGTGCTGGCTACGACCGAGCCGTGCAGCATGAAGATGACTTCGTTGGAATACGCCGGCAGTGCCCGGCGAAAAGAACTCGGCAGCACGATGCGGCGCATACGCATCCATTTGCCGAGACCACAGGCCTTTGCCGCCTCGATCTCGCCGCGGCTGGTGGTGATGATAGAGCCGCGCAGCAACTCGGTGGTGTAGGCGGCGGTATTCAGCGAAAATGCGATCAGCGCGCACCACCAGGCCTGCGACAGAATCGGATCCCATATAGCGGTTTCACGGATCCATTCGAACTGGCCAATTCCGTAGTAAATCAGGTAGGTCTGCACCAGCAGCGGCGTGCCGCGGAACAGGTAGGTAAAGGCCCACACCGGCGCGTTCAACCAGGGGTTTTTGCCGGCGCGTATAATCGCCAGCGGAACCGACAGCAGACCGCCAACGATCAGCGCAATCACGGTCAACTGCAGCGTCACCAGCGCGCCGTAGAGGAAGCGGTCGAAGTTCTGTGCGATCAACACGAGGTCGAGGGGCGACCAGGTATTGAGAAAGGCGATGATCGACTCACCCATTGTCTGACCTCTCGATACCCTTGCTGTACTTGCGATCGAGCCAGCGCAGGCCGGTATCCGAAATCGCGGTCAACACCAGGTAAATCAGCAACACCGCGAACATGAAGGTAAACAACTGGCGCGTCGAGCGGCCGGCGACAAATCCGTTGTAAACCACGTCCTGCAGGCCGATAACCGACACCAGCGCGGTCGACTTGATCTGCACCAGCCAGTTGTTGGAAAAGCCGGGCAGCGCGTAGCGCACCATCTGCGGCCAGATGACGCGGTGAAATATGGTAAAGCGGCTCATGCCGCAGGCGACGCCGGCTTCGATCTGCCCCTTGGGAATGGCGAGGATGGCGCCGCGAAAGGTTTCCGTCATGTAACCGCCGAATACCACGCCGATGGTGCCGGCGCCGGCGGCGAACTGGCTGATCTCGACATAATCCCACAAGCCGGTCAGACCACCGAAGGAATTGATCATTTGCTGACCACCGTAAAACACCAGCAGAATCAGCACCAGGTCGGGCACGCCGCGCACGATGGTGGTGTAGCCGGCCGCGGTTTTTTGCGCGAGGTAATTTTTCGAAAGCTTGGCCCAGGCGCCGAGCAGGCCGAACATGACCGCAATCACCAGCGATAACAGCGCGAGTCGTATCGTGACCCAGGTGCCGGCCAGCAATTGTCCCTGGTACTCGATGATATAATTCACGTCAGTGCCCGCCGCTTATTGGAATTCCCGGCCCGTAACGATTACGGGCCGGTTGTTCCATCGTTGTGTACTAGCCGCCAAAAATATCAAATTCGAAGTACTTCGCGTTGATCTTCTGGTAAGTGCCGTTGTCGCGAATCGCCTTGATCGCCGCGTTCAGCTGGTCGCGCAGATCCGTATCCGCCTTGCGCACCGCCATGCCAGCGCCCGGGCCGTGGCAGGCCTCGTCATGTTGATCGCCGCCGATGAACTCGAAATCCTTGCCCGCGTCGACCTTCAGGAAACCGTCATCCGCCGCGATCGAATCCGAGAACTGGGCGTCGATACGGCCGATAACGAGATCCTGGAAGACTTCTTCCTGCGTGCCGTAGAGCACCAGTTCGGTATCGGGATAGATTTTTTCCATGTAACACTGGTGGGTGGTGCCGCGCTGCAAGCCGACGCGCTTGCCCTTGAGTCCGGCCTTGCTTATTTCCAGTCCAGAGCCTTTTTTGGCAACAAATTTAGCAGGCGTATTGTAATACTTGTCGCTGAAATCGACGCGCTTCTTACGTTCCTCGGTGATCGACATCGACGCAATAATGGTGTCGAACTTCCTCGCCAGCAATGCCGGGATCATGCCATCCCAGTCCTGCTCGATGAGCACGCACTTGCGCTTCAGCTCGGCACAAACGGCCTCGGCGATTTCTATATCGAAACCTTTCAGGGTGCCATCGGCCTCCTTCCACGAAAACGGCGGGTATGCGCCCTCGACGCCTACGCGCAGATCGGCAGCCTGTACACTATTGCCGGCCAGGCCAAGCACTAGGGCGACGGCAGTGAAGGCCTTTATTATATTTCTGTACTTCATTTTCATTTCCTCATCTTGGTTGTGTTTGATTGAGATTTTTCTGTGCCCTGAATAGTAACGCAGGGCGACTACTGCATCGTCCTCGACAGAAACTGACGAAAACGATCCGAATTCGGATCGTTGAACATCTGCCGGGGTTCACCCTGTTCCTCGACTTTACCCTCGTGCAGGAAAACGACGCTGGAGGAGACGTCACGGGCAAAACCCATCTCGTGGGTCACCACGAGCATGGTGCGCCCTTCCTCGGCGAGATCGCGCATGACCTTGAGCACCTCGCCGACCAGTTCGGGGTCGAGCGCGGAGGTCGGTTCATCGAACAGCATGACCGCGGGATTCATGGCCAGGCCGCGTGCGATGGCGACGCGTTGTTGCTGTCCGCCGGACAGCTGGGCCGGGTAATAATCCTTGCGATCGTGGATGCCTACCTTGTGCAGCAGCGCTTCCGCCGCCTCGATGGCTTCGGCCTTGGGCACCTTGAGCACGTGCACCGGGGCCTCGATGACATTTTCGATAACCGTCATGTGCGACCACAGGTTGAAGCTTTGAAACACCATGCCGAGGCGCGCGCGCAGGCGTTCGACCTGATGGATATCCTCGGGCACGTTACCGCTGGCGCCGCCGCTTTTCATGCGGATTTTCTCGCCGGCGACATAGACGTCGCCCGAGGTCGGGATTTCGAGCAGGTTGATACAACGCAGAAAGGTACTCTTGCCGGACCCCGAAGCGCCCAGGATTGAAATCACATCGCCTTTGTGTGCGCTCAGCGAAGCGCCACGAATGACTTCGACATTGCCGAAGCTTTTATGCAGGTCGACGACTTCCAGTGCCGCCTCTTCACCGGTTGAATCGCTCATTCAGTTCCCCTCCGGGTATATCGCATTGCGCGACGCTTTCTAGTTATTCGCAGCATGTTAACACTATTTCAGCGCTCGAAGCACTACCGAAACCCATTCGCCGCTTCTCATTCTCCCCATCCGCATGCGGCCCACTTAGCCGGAATCCTGCAATGGCGCCACACTTTAAATCTCCCTTCGATGGCGCGGCCGCCGGGAAACCTTCTGCGGGGACGCCGCAAGTACATCCATGTAGGCTTAGTCGCGACGTCCCTGTCGCTCATACCCCGCAAAAGGTTTCCCAACGTCCACGCCTTGAGAGTGTTCTCAATTTTTGTTATCGGGGCTTCGAGTTCTCGACCAAGCGATCACTGTAGAGGCAAGCAATCGGGGGAGGCGATGTGGGGGTTAGTGGAGTTGGGCGAGGAGGTGGTCGATGAGGCGTTGTGACTGGGCGGCGTAGCTGCCGCCGAAGAGGTTGGCATGGTTGAGCAGGTGATACAGGTTGTAGAGGTCGCGCCGCAGCGGGTAGCCGTCGTCGATTGGAAAGTGTTCATGGTAGACCGCGAAGAAACGCTCACCCGGATGCCCGAACAATTCCATCATCGCGAGGTCCGCCTGGTGGTCACCGAAGTAACAGGCCGGATCGAAAATGACGGGGTTACCCGCGTCATCAGCCCCCTGGTTGCCGCTCCAGAGATCACCATGCAACAACGATGGCCGCGGTCGATAACCGTCAAACAATGGCGCCAGGTTTTCGGCGAGTCGATTGCCGCTGTCGATCAGGCGGGAATCGCAACCGTTTTGCCGCGCCAGCCTCAATTGATACCCGAGCCGATGTTGACGCCAGAATTCGATCCAGTCGTCGGTAAACGCGTTGATCTGGGGCGTGCTTCCGATGGTGTTGTCGCAATCAAACCCGAAGCGATCGTGGAAACAGCCGTGCATCGCCGCCAGCTGCCGTGCCAGTAGATCGCGATCCGGGGCGCCCGCCAGATCGATGTGTTCCATGACGATACAGGCATGATCTCCCTCGTCACCGGTCAGGTAGACTTCGGGAACCCTGATCGTGCGGCTGCGGCGGATGGCGGCGAGACCGGCTTCTTCGGCGACGAACATCGACAGCCGTTCGATACGATTGAGCTTGACGAAAAACCGCGCGGCGCCGAATTCGAGCCTGAAAGCGCGATTGATATTGCCCCCCGGTATCGGCGCAGCGCGCACCTCATGCAACGGTATCTGCAGCTGTGCTGCCAGCTTCGCCGCCAGTGGCGTCCAGTCAATCACAGCAGGCGGTACTCGCCCGGCGCCAGGCCATCGATCGACCAGCCGCCGATTCCGATGCGCAGCAGGCGCAGGGTGGGATGCCCAACGGCCGCGGTCATACGCCGCACCTGGCGGTTACGGCCTTCCGAAATTTCCAGCCGCAACCACTGCGTTGGAATGTTGCGGCGCTCGCGTATCGGCGGACACCGCGGCCACAGCCAGCCGGGTTCGTCGACCGCTTCGACAGCGGCGCGCCGGGTCGTTCCATCCTTCAGCACTACCCCGCTCGAGAGCTTGCGCAGGGCGTGATCATCGGCAATGCCCTCGACCTGGGCGAGGTATGTTTTGGTCCGCCGGTAACGTGGATTTGCGATGCGCGCCTGCAGCGCGCCATCATCGGTCAACAGCATCAGCCCCTCGCTGTCATAGTCGAGCCGGCCCGCGGCATAAACGCCGGGGATATCTATGTAGTCGGCCAGCGTACGCTTTCCAGCCATCGGCGAAAACTGGCTCAGCACCTGGAAAGGCTTGTTGAACAGCAGGCTGCAGGTCATCGCGTCAATCCCTCATCAACTCAGGGGACCGGCGAGATAACTACGCCAGCGCTCGAGACGCGGCGCCTCGAAGACCTGCTCGCGCATCATGACTTCCAGTACATCGGCTTGCGCCGCCCGGCGCGTAACCTCGACCTGCCGCATCTCCTCGATTTCGCAATTGATGCGCGTCAGCTGCAGGCCGATATCGAGCAACGCCTGGTGCTCGATCAGCGAACGCTGCACCGACGCGGCATAGCGAAATTTCATTGTGCCGACCTCGTCCAGGTGATTCCGCAGATTTTCCAGTGTATCGTATTTGCCGAGCAGGCGGGCGGCGGTCTTGCGCCCTATTTCCGGTATTCCGGGGATGTTATCGACCTTGTCCCCGGTCAGCGCCAACTGTTCCGCGATCTGTTGCGGACGGACGCCGAACTTGCGGCACACCGCCCGATAATCGAGCCTGATGTTGTCAAGATATGACCACCACAGGTCGTGCTCACCTATCAATTGCGCAAGATCCTTGTCCGCCGTCAAAATGACGGCCGGTAACTGCGCCGAAGCGTGATAACGGCGCAATGATCCGATGAGGTCATCGGCTTCCCATTGACTGCTGCTGACACAGCTGATCCCGAGCGCTTCGAGCCATTGCCGGCACCACGCGAACTGGCGCTTCAGATCCCGCGGAGCGGGACTGCGATTAGCCTTGTAATCGGCGTAAATCGACTTGCGCGCGGAACTCGACCGGCTTTCGTCGAAGGCGAAAACCAGCTGACGCGGCGCCTGCTCGGTTAACAACCGATATACGAAATCGGTAAACCCGGTAAACGCCTGGTTGGGCTGTTGCTCGAGGTTGACGCGCTCGCACTCGGAACCATACCAGGCACGGAATATGAAGATACTGGAATCAACCAGGAACAAATGCACGGGAATCGCTATCTACTTGATAAGGAATGCATATTTTACAACGGTGTTTGCTATAATCCTGACAACTTTTCCAGCTTTATCCCCCCAGATGAGACGCTACCTGCTGGTTTTACTTTGCCTCCTGCTCCCGGGCACCGCGCTAGCCGCGGTTTCGACTCAGCAGTTACAGCTTTTTATCGAGCAAGAAAAGTACGTCCAGGCGGCACTCGAAGGCAATGACATTCTCCAGCAGGATCCGACCGAGGCGCGCGCGCGTTTCCTGACCGCCTATGCCTACCAGATGATCGCCAAAACCGACAAGGCGATTTCGCTTTACCAGGACCTGATACAAGATCACCCGTCCCTGCCCGAGCCGCGTAACAACCTGGCGATGATTTACCTGGAGCAGGGCGATTATGATCGTGCCAGTCAATTGCTGGTCGAAGCCATCAATACCCACAGCAGCTATGCGACCGCCTACACCAATCTGAGCCGGGTCTACAAGGGCATCGCCAGCGAAGCCTATCGACGCGCGGTAAGCGAGTCCAGCGAACCGGCGAAGTACAATCACGAAATTAAACTTACCGCCATCACCGGGCTCGATTCAATAGCGCCACAAGCCGGGCCGTTGCAGCAGATCGCAAGCAAGGCGCAGCCGGCGCCCAAGCCAGTTGCGACGACAGGCAATGATACGCAAACCGTGGTCAACGCCGCAAACGAGGGCACTCTGCTAATCGAAAAAGTCCGCAACTGGGCACAGGCCTGGAGCAGCAAAGACTTCGATACCTACCGGGCATCCTATGCCAGCGGCTACCATGACAAATTCAAAACGCATGAGCAATGGGTCAAACACCGGCAGAAACGCATCTTGCGTCCCGGCGATATCAATGTAGAAGTCGGCGAGTTCAAGGTCAGGCAACGCGGCGCAAATCGGGCCACGGTCGATTTCACCCAGGCTTTCAGCTCACCGGGTTACAGCGACCGCGTGGTCAAGCGGCTTGACTTCAACCGCGTCGGTTCACAATGGAAAATCGCGGCAGAGCGGGTATTATCCGTGTTATGACGCGCATTTCTACCATTTTGCTATTGCTGCTGTCGACCGCTTCGATCGCCGCCGAAGCACCCGGCGACCAGTACGAACAAAGCCTGCTCGAAACCATCAAGGACATTCAAAGCCTGAATCATGAGCAGGCGCTGAACAGCACCCGCGACCTGATCCGGCAGTATCCGCACAGTCGCCTGGGGCACATGCTCTATGCCGACCTGCTGCTGGCCAAGGCGGAGCCGCTGACCGAAATTGGTTCCGGGATCGAAGCGGATCGTGCGATAAGCGATTTTCGCTACGAAATTCAGCAACGCTGGCAACACGACAGCAGCCTGGCGCATCAAAACCGATATCCCGAGAACATCCTCTTCCTCGCCGAGGATCAACCCTGGGTCATTCTCGTCGATCAACACAATTCACGCGTTTACGTCTACCGAAACGAGGGCGGCAACCTGCAACTCGAAACCGATTATTTCATTACCATCGGGCTGAAAGGCTACGGTAAGGAAAAACGCGGTGACCAGAAAACCCCGATCGGCGTCTATCACGTTAACCGCTACATCGACGGCCAGGAGCTGCCCGACCTGTATGGCGAAGGCGCATTTCCAATCAACTACCCGAACGCCTGGGATAAACGCAATAAGCGCACCGGTAGCGGTATCTGGCTGCATGGAACGCCGTCTTACACCTATAATCGTTCACCCTGGGCGAGCGATGGCTGCATCGTCGTCAGCAATCCTGACTTCGTCGACATCGGCAACTACATCGAACCTGAAATCTTTACCCCGGTCATCGTCACGGAGCAGGTCAACTGGATCAGCCGGGAACAATGGCTGACAAAACGGCAACAGGTCATGCAATTGCTGTCGAGCTGGATTATTGACTGGGAAAGCCTCGATCACGAAAAATACAGCCGCCACTATTCACGCACCGAACTGGACGCCTACGGCCGCAACTTCAAGCGCTGGGACCGCCACAAGCGTTGGGTAAACGGCAAAAAAACCTGGATCGAAATCGAGTACAGCAAGCTCAACATATTCAACTATCCCGGTGAAGACAATCTGATGTTGATGCAGTTCGAGCAAAATTATCGCAGCAACAACCTGAGGGTTGACTCACCCAAGGAGCTCTACTGGCGCAACACCGGCCAGCAGTGGCAGATCGTGTACGAGGGTGAGCGCAGTTTCCCGATTCCCGGTATCATCGTCGTAGAAAACTAGTGGTCGAAGCGCGGGATTTCGCGACCCACATCACCGACCTGCTCGAGGAGCTCGGCTACTGCGAGGTCAGACGCAAAAGTAAAAAATCATGATCGAGTGGCTGGTCATTGTGCTCCTGGCAGCAACGCTGGTTTACGCGATCGTTATCTACAACCGGCTGGTGCGTGACCGCCAGATGACCCGCGCCGGATGGAGCGACATCGGCGTACAACTCAAGCGTCGCCACGACCTGATTCCAAAACTGATCGATGCGGTCAGGCAGTACTCGGCTTTTGAAAAGGCAACCCTGGAGCATGTCACCGCTTTGCGCAGCAGGGCGCGCCGCGCTTCAGCAGCGATATCTATGAAACCTGGCTGCCCTACGCTATCGCGCTCGACCTCGAGAACGAGTGGACCGCGAAACCGGACCGCGCCATAGCCGCCGGAGCGGTTGAACGGACTTACTCGCATCCTCGATGGTATCACTCGCACAGCCACTCCAGCCGCCATTTTTCGAACGCGCTGGCGAATTCCTTCAACTCGGCGATTGCAGCCTCGTCGGTGGCGCCCGGTTCGTCCTCGGGTTTATCGGGCGGCTCCTCCGGCGGTGGCGGCGGGGGCGGTGGCGGTGGCTGGTAACAAACACATCCAGGCATCGTCCCGACACGTTTCTCGCGGAGGCGCAGTGAGCGCCAGGAGCGCGAAGTTTGTGAAGGCGAAAGCACTCAAAACCTCCGCGGCTTTTGCGATCATCGCGCCTCTGCGAGAAATAATTACTTGATACAAAGATGAGGCTTAGCGGATGGCGTCGAGGATTACGAACTTTTTGTTGGCGGCGATGGTAGTGCAGTTGCCGAACAGCTTTTTGAGCCTGGCGTGGTAGGCGAGATGGCGATTGCCGACGATGCGCAGTTCACCGCCCTTGCGCAGTACCCGGCGGGCGTCCTTGAACATCTGCCATGCGATGTTGTCACCGATGCTGTGCTGCTGGTGGAAGGGTGGGTTGATCAAAACCAGGTCACGGCTTTCACTGTCAATTCCCTGCAGGCAGTCGCATACCCGAAACTCGGCCTCACGCCTTATGGCAAACGCGTTATGATAGTTTTCGCGCGCACTGGCTACCGCCATATAAGACTCATCACAGAACAACAGGGTCGAGCCGGGGTTCAATGCGGCCGCGATCAGCCCGAGCACGCCGTTACCACAACCCAGGTCGACGATTCGGCTGTATTGTTCACCCACGGGCATATGCTCCAGCAGAAATCGGCTGCCGGAATCGAGCCTGTCGCGACTGAACAGACTGGCATGGTTGACAATTCGATAATCACGCTCCACATGCAGCTCATAGCTATCGGGGAATCGACTCTGGCCCTCATTAATCGACTGATCGCGCTCAACCAGGATCAGGCGACTCTTTTTGAAAGCGCGTGTCGTCGCCGTCGGACCAAGAATGGTTTCGAAAAGGTTTAGCGTGGAACTATGGATGTTACGCGCCATGCCGGCGGCAACGACGCGTGAATCGTGATGCAATAGTGCGCGCAGCGCATACAGCTGATGCTCCAGCAGGGCCAGTGTCTTTGGAATCTTGATCAGCACGGAATCGACAGCGGTAGTCGGGAACTCGATCGTCGAATTAGTCCTGACCTGGTCAACCGGGTAACCGTTTGCCAGCAGGTTGTCACGCAAAGCCTTTTGCGCGAGGAATGAATCGCTCCACGAGTACAGCCTGTGACTCGCCAGCGCCACCGCGAGTGCGCCGAAAGCATCATTCAGTATCAATACGCGGCCACGACCCGACAGCAGGCGGGTTTCGTCAGCGTGATTCAGCAGGAATTCATCGGCCGCATCCCAGGCCTGCAGGCGCTCGTCGTGCGGATTCCGCTTCAGCGAAAATTCACCCTGGGGGACCACCAGCAGCTTGTGCTCATCGATCGACAGCAGTCCGGTCACGGCTTGTTGACAAAGGGTAGCGCCAGCATCCCCGGAATCCTGTCGACCTGGCGGGCATCGCGAAACCCGGGAATACCGATGCTCATGCCATCGTGGCCTTTTGCGGGCTGGCCAATATAGGTACCGAAGATTCGATCCCAGATCGACAGGTTGAAGCCGTAGTTGCTGTTGGTTTCGGCTAACAGGATCGAATGGTGCACGCGGTGCATGTCCGGGGTTACCAGTAGCTTGCGAATCCAGCGGTCGGTCCCGGCCGGCAAGCACACATTGGCGTGATTGAACACCGCCATGCCGTTCAGCAGAATCTCGAAGATCAGCGCCGCGAGTAGTGCCGGTCCCAGCAGTAAAATCACGCACCACTTGATCAGCATGGAAAAGATGATTTCAATCGTGTGAAAGCGTGAACCGGTGGTCAGATCGATATCGAGGTCGGCATGGTGGACGCGGTGCAGCCGCCACAACACCTTCACCCGGTGCATCAGCAAATGTTGCAGGTAAATAGCGAGATCGAGCAACAGCACCGCGAGCAATACCTCAAGCCAGTAAGGCAGGTCGACGTGGTTGAAAAGACCCCAACCGGCCATGCCGGCCGAGTAGGCGATGCCGATCGTCGCTGCCGGAAACAACAGTCGTAACACGATGCTGTTCAATATCAGCAGCCCGATGTTAGCGCTCCAGCGCTGCCATTTCGAAACACTCAGGACGCGTTTCGGGGCGTGCAGTTCCCACAGCAGCATGACGACGAAAATTGCACCGAAGGAACCGAGGCGCAGAATGGCTTCGCGTTCGCGGACAAGACTTTCGATTACGCTGGCTTCCATGCGCGTATTTTCGAACAAAGCGGACGATATTGACAGCATTTACATAAAACGGCGAGATACGGGGGTTAGCCCGCATCGCTTACCAGGATGACGGGGCCTCGCTTGTTCTTTGAATTCACAAACCCGGTATCTTGAACCTAGAATCCTCAGTTGAATCGTAGCGAGGGCGTCTAATGCGCTGAATATCTGGTATTTCTTTCGTTATTTTAAGCGATCGCGTAGTCACTCTACGGGTGAGCTTAAAATAATGAAAAAATGCATGAGATTCAGTGCAGTAGACGCCCGCAGTAGATTCAACTGAGGATTTTAGGTTGAAATGCATCAAATGTGTTATACAGACCTCGCTACCAATAGACGAGCCTGCCGATGCTAAATGAAATCCTGATCATACTGATATTGTCCGTCGTCGGCATCGCGGTGTTCAGGCGTCTCGATATCCCCGCGGTGCTCGGCTACCTGGTGGTAGGGCTACTGGCCGGCGAGCACGCCTTCGGCTGGATTCACGACCGCCACGTGCTCGAACAGATTGCCGAAATCGGCGTGGTTTTCCTGTTGTTCACCATCGGTCTCGAAGTTTCGATCCCGCGCCTGATCGCGATGCGTAACATCGTTTTCGGAATCGGACTGGTACAGGTGATCATATCGACACTTAGCACCATGGTGCTTGGATTGTGGATGGGACTGTCCTGGCAGGCTGCTTTCGCGGTCGGCGGCGCATTGACGATGTCATCGACCGCAATCGTCACCAAGCTACTCACCGAGAACTACGAATTGCATTTGCCGCACGGGAACATTTCGCTCGGTGTACTCCTGTTCCAGGATCTCGCGGTGGTTCCATTCCTGGTGCTGATACCTATATTGGCCGACCAGGCAGAAACTTCGTTGCTGCTGCCCATCAGCCTGGCGCTGGTCAAGGGCGCCCTCGCCTTTGCGGTGATATTCTACGCCGGCCAGTACCTGGTGCGCCCGGCGGTGCGCGCGGTCGCGACCACCCACTCGCATGAATTGTTTACCCTGTTTATCCTGCTCATCGCGCTACTCGCGGCCTGGCTCACCTGGCAGCTCGGCCTGTCGTTGGCAATGGGCGCCTTCCTCGCCGGCATCATGCTCGCCGAGACCGAGTATCAGCATCATATCGAAAACGAAATCAGGCCGTTTCGCGACGTGCTCATGGGCCTGTTCTTCATTTCGGTAGGTTCGCAGTTCGACTGGCATATTATCATCAGCAAACCGGTCGTGGTCGCGGTGCTCACGCTGGGCCTGATCATCGGCAAGGGCGGCGCGATCACGATAATAACCGCCGCTGCCGGTTACATGCGCGGGGTTGCGATCAAGGCGGGCATTCTGCTGGGACAGGGCAGCGAGTTCGGATTCGCGGTGCTGGCGGTGGCAATCGCGACCGGGCTACTCGATCTCGACCTGAGCCAGCCGATAATCGCCGCCATCATTCTGAGCATGGCGATATCACCGCTGCTCATCAAGCACAATGAAGCCATTGCCTGTCGTTACGATCCTGTCTATCGTGACAGCCTCGGTAAAAACGAAAGCACGATCACGGATGCCTGTCAGAATCTCGAAGGCCACGTCATTCTGTGCGGGTTTGGACGCACCGCGCAAAATCTCGCCCAGTTCCTGAGTCGCGTCGGCACTCCCTTCATCGCACTCGAAATCGAGGCCGATATTGTCAACGAGGCGCGCGAGGCCGGCGAACCGGTGTTTCTCGGTGACAGCAGCAATCCCGATATCCTGCGACACGCCGGCATTTCGAGAGCGCGTGTGCTGGTCATATCCTTCACTGAAATCAAGACCAGTGAACACATCGCGCAGGCGGCGCGAACCCTGAATAGCGAAATTCCGATGATCATCCGTACCCGTGATGACCGTCACCTCGAACGCCTGCTCGAATGCGGCGCGGATGAAGTCATTCCCGACACGGTCGAATCGAGCATGATGCTCGCCAAACATACGCTGAGCGCGCTCGGCGAAGAACAGCAATCCATCGATGAAATGCTGGACGAGGCGCGCGCGGGACACTACGCCAGGGTGCGGGCCTTCTTCCACAGTATCGATGACGTCGACCTGGACACGCCCGACCACCATCACCTGCACAGCATCGAGATTCTCGGGACCTATCATGCCGTGGACCGCAGCATCGATTCGCTCAAATGCCTCGATAAAATCAGCATCATCGCGCTGCGCCGTAACGGCGTGAGCAGCAGCGACCCACTCTCCGAGGTCGCCTTACTGGCCGGAGATGTACTCGTTATCGAGGGTCACCCGAATGACATCCAGGCCGCGGAAATCGAAATCATGGCGGGGCTTTAGCGAACGCCATGCCGGGGAACGGCAGATCTGACGATTTACAACTGGACTGGAGTCTGCGCGTCTCGAGGCGGGCACGATACGCGCGCCTGCGGATAAAACCCTTTGGCGGGCTCGAAGTCGTGATTCCCGCGCGCTTCCCGCGTAACCAGGTCGCGGCACTGGTCGACAGGCATGCCGCCTGGGCGCGCGGGCAACTCGCCCGACAGGCAAATCTGCGCCAGGCGGTACGCCTGCCCGACGAACTGTCGCTGGCTTTCGACAACAGCACAACACCGATAGTTTACCGCGGTGATTCACCATTCAATGCCGACAACAGTCCCTGCGCCGAGAGTATCGTTATCGATGCCGTCGGCCAGGGTGCGCGCATCGGCGAATTGCGCCGCTATATTCGGCGGCGCGCGCAACACTGCTTACCGCCGCTACTCGAGCGGATATCGCGGCAAACCGGCCTTGATTTCGACGGGGTGAGCATTCGCAGCCAGAGGACGCGTTGGGGCAGCTGCTCGAATCGCAACAACATCAGCCTCAACGATCAACTGCTGTTCCTGCCGGCGGCGACGGTAGAATACCTGATGATTCACGAGCTTTGCCATACCCGCCACCTCAATCATTCCAGCGCCTTCTGGGCGCTGGTGCAGGCACATTGTCCCGGGTATCGTGCTCATGAAGCAGTTTTGCGTAAATCGCGTAACCGGGTCCCCGACTGGTTTCTGCTGAGTATTTATACCTGAATAGTTGGCCTGAATCACCGGCCTGAATCGCGGCATCGCTTAGTGCGCACTGCGCTGCATGTACTTGATCTCATTTTCGATCAGCAGGTTCTTGGCACGCGACAGGCTGGTTTCACTGTGAAAAGGCCCCAGCTGCACGCGATGCCAGGTTACGTCATCGATGACGGCGGGCTTAACGCTGGCCTCGAGGCCGAGAAAGGCCAGCTGCGCTTTCATACTGTCGGCTTCAGCGGCGCTGTGAAAGGATCCGACCTGAAGGGTCGACTGGCCGACCACGTCCTTGTTGATACTCGGGTTTTCGATGGCGGCGCGCTCTTCATCGGAAATGGTGATTTCGACCTCGCGTTGGGGTAGCACCGAGTAGAAATCAATGGTCGGCTTGTTCTCACTGCTGGGGATTTCCTGCCCTGGCTTGTCGGCGCTACCGCTACTGACTATCTTCTGGTCGAGAAACAGCACAAAGGCCACGAAGGAAGCCAGCATCAGCAGTAAAAAAGCCCACACCCAGGGTGATGTCGTCTTTCTTTGCGCCATCGCCCTTATTACATTTTCTCGGGCGCCGAAACACCCATTAGCCGCAGACCATTGCGCAACACCTGGCCGGTCGCGGTCGCCAGCGCGATACGCGCATCGCGCAACTCGGCGTCATCGACGATAAACTGGTGGGCGTTGTACCAGGAGTGAAACTGGTTCGCGAGCTCGCGCAGGTAGTTGACCACCTGGTGGGGTTCGCGGCGAGTGGCCGCGACTTCAACCCGATCTGGAAACAGGCTGAGCTGTTTTATCAGCGCCTGTTCGTGGGCATTGTCGAGTCGCTCGAGCCTTGCCTCCGGCAGCGAAGGTGAAATGCATCTATCGCCGCATTGGCGCCACACGCTGCAGATACGCGCGTGGGCGTATTGCAGGTAGTAAACCGGGTTATCGCTAGACTGCTCGCGCGCCAGGTCGAGATCGAAATCCATATGCTGTTCGGCCTTGCGCATCACGTAAAAGAAGCGCGCCGCGTCCAGGCCGACATCCTCGCGTAATTGCCTGAGCGTAACGAATTCACCGGAACGCGTCGACATCGATATCTTTTCGCCCTTTTCAAACAGGTTGGCGAACTGCACCAACTGTATCTCGAGGTCGTCGGCCTCGTAACCGAGCGCAGTCAACGATGCCTTGACGCGGGCAATATAGCCGTGATGATCGGCGCCCCAGATGTTGATGACCTTGCCGAAGCCACGATCGAACTTGTTCATGTGATAGGCGATATCGCTGGCGAAATAGGTTGTCTGGCCATTGTCGCGTTTCACCACGCGGTCTTTCTCATCACCGAAATCGGTCGAGCGAAACCACAGGGCTCCGCCTTCCCGGTATACGTGGCCATTGTCCTGCAAGCGTGTTATCGCCCGTTCGATCAAGCCTTCATCACTCAGTGAACGCTCGGAAAACCAGCGATCGAACTCGACCCCGAAGGCCGCAAGGTCGACACGAATTACGTCGACCAGCGTCACAAGCGCGAGGTCGAAGACGGTATCGTAGGCCTCCGTACCCAACAGCTGCCGGGCATTTTCAATCAGGTCGTCGATGTGTTTTTCCTTGTCGCCATCCGGCGCATCCTCGCATACCCCGGCAAATGCCTGCTCGCTCGAACGACGAAAATCGTCACCGTTTTCGCGGTGCAGCGTGGCGGCGATGTCCCACACGTAGTCGCCCTGGTAGCCGTTGCTGGGGAAGACGATGGTCTCGCCGCAGAGCTCGAGGTAGCGTAACCAGACCGAAGTTCCGAGGATGTGCATCTGGCGCCCGGCATCATTGACGTAGTATTCCTTTTGTACCTCGAAGCCGACGAATTCCAGCAGGCTGGCGAGGGTTGCCCCGTAGGCGGCGCCGCGCCCGTGCCCGACATGCAGCGGGCCGGTTGGATTGGCGGAGACGAATTCGACCTGGATCTTTTGTCCCCGCCCCTGCTCGCTTGCGCCATAGGCGTCGCCCTGTTCGAGTATTCGTTGAACCACCGCATGACCGGTCGCGCTGCTAACGAAGAAATTGATGAATCCCGGACCGGCCACCTCGATCCTGTCGATGCTGTCCTGCGTCGGCAGCCTGGCGACGATGGCCTCGGCAAGCACGCGCGGCGCCATACCGGCCTGTTTCGCAAGGGCCAGGGCAACATTCGAGGCGAAGTCTCCCTGGCTCGGATCTTTCGCTGGCGTGACCTGGATATTGACGTTGAGATCGGATGAAAGCTGCGCGTCCTGCTGCAGCTCGCGCAAGGATTGCGCGATCAGATCGTTGATGACTTGCTTCAAGAGGTAAAAACCCGCGTTCGCATTGGGAAAATGAACCGGAATTTTACCCGAGCCAGCCCACCCCGGCCACTCATCTTTTGTACATTATCGACCAAGAAAAGTTTGTCAACCGAACCGGGTAACAGAAAAACCAATCTGTCTATGTTCCAATTAACGGCGTGGTCGGCGGGTGTTCTTTTGCGGGATTTCGCGCGACAGGGACGTCGCGCTCCGATACGTCGGACCGACCCGCTTTCGCGGGGGATGACGGTTAGAGGTCGTAGGCGTCGACGTCGACGTTCCAGCTGACGCGCGGGCTGCTGGCGATTTCCTGGATGGCGGGCATCGCCTGGCTCAAGACCGAGCGCAACGCCTGGAAGTCGGCACTGAGCAGGCATAGCTGGGCGCGGTAACGACCGATGCGACGCGTCATCAGCGCGGGTATCGGCCCGACACTGGCCAGCCGTTCGAAATGCCGCGCCTGCCCGAGTAAGGTTTTGATCTCCTCGAGCTTCACCAGCGCCTGCTTCAGCTCGAGCGCATCGGCACGAAAGATGACCGCGCGCGCGCAGGGTGGAAACCCGAGCAGCCGGCGTTCCTGCAGCAGATCAGCGGCAATCTCGCGATAGCCCTGGCGCTGCAGCGCCTGCATCAGCGGATGCTCTGTAAAGCGGGTTTGCACGATTGCCTCGCCGACGCGGTCGCCGCGACCCGAGCGCCCGCTAACCTGGAACAGCGTCTGCACCAGGCTTTCACTGGCGCGGTAGGAGGCGCTGAACAGCGCCTGGTCGGCGTCCAGCACCACGCTCAGCGTGATCGCGGGATAGTCGTGACCTTTGGCAATCATTTGCGTACCTATCAGGATACAGGACTCACCGCTCTGCAATTGCTGCAGCCGCGCCTTGAGCGCGTCGCGCGACGAGATGACATCACGGTCGACCCGCAACACCGGTGTGTCGGGGTAGCGCGACCTCAATCCCTGCTCCAGTTGCTCGGTGCCGATGCCGTAATGCCTGATTTCATCGTGACCGCAGTCCGGGCAGGTCTCGGGGATGGCCTGGTTGAAGCCACAGTGGTGGCATAACAAGGTCTGTAACGACTGATGCAGGGTCAGGCGCGCATCGCAGTTCCGGCACTGCGATTGCCAGCCGCATTCGTGGCACATGACGACCGGGGCGAAGCCGCGGCGATTCAGGTAAATCAGCACCTGGCCGGATTGCGCCAGGTGGGACTCGATGCGGGCAAGCGTCGGCGCCGCACAGCCGAACTCGAAACGGCTGTTGCGCACATCGATTAGCTGAATCGGCGGCGGCGGATAACGCGTCGGTCGATGGTCGATGCGGTAGTGGAACCAGGTGTCGCGCTCGCAGTTGGCGATGCTTTCCAGCGACGCCGTGGCCGAGCCGAGTACGATCGGAATGTCGAGCATCTGCGCCCGCTTGATGGCGACGTCGCGCGCATGGTAGCGAACACCATCCTGCTGGCGGTAGGAATGGTCGTGCTCTTCATCGATGATGATCATGCCGAGCCGTTCGCATTGGGAAAACAGGGTCGAGCGCGTACCCAGCATGATACGAACCTCGCCCCGCCGAAACCGATCCCAGGCCCGGTAACGTTGATACTCCGTCAGGCTCGAATGTGAAGTCGCAAAGCAGTCGCCGAAGCGCTGCCTGACGCGGTCGATCAACTGGTTGGTCAAACCGATTTCCGGCACCAGGTAAATCACCTGCAGCCCGTCCGCGAGACGCGCCTGGATCAGGCGCAGGTAGATCTCGGTCTTGCCGCTGCCGGTGATACCGTCCAGCAAGTGCACCGCGAAATGCCGCAGGCGCGGCTCGATTTGTCCCAGAATAGCGCTCTGCTCGTCGCTGAGCCGAGGCAGTTCACTGGCGATAACCGGGTTGACCGCGGCGTCAACCCACTCCCAGCGCAACAACTGTTTACTCTCCATGGCCCTGACGACCGCGTGCCAGTTGGGGTTGATCTGCTTCAACTGCGCTGCCGTCATCCCGCCCGGCTGACGCAACAGCGCCAGGCCTATTTCAAACTGCCGTGGTGACCTGCTCTGCAGCTCGTCGATTACATCAGCGTCGCTATCGACCAGCTGCCAGCGCTTGACCCTGAGAGACTGATACACACGCGAGCCGCGCAGGTAACTCGGAAGACACTGAAATATTACCTCGCCGGTTGGTTGCAGGTAATACTCCGACATCCACTTCGCGAGCGCGAGCATGTGCTCACTCAACACCGGCCGTTGGTCGAGACGCGCCTCTATCGGCTTGATGCGTTCGGCGGCATAGTCGGTGCTATCGCTCACGCTCAGCAAAACACCGGTACGGGTACCCTGGCCGAACGGCAGGCGGTAGCGCGTGCCCGCGACAACCGCTTCACTGTCATCGATGCGGTACTCGAAGGCACGATACAGGGGTAAGGCTATGGCGAAGGCGGCAAAGCGGGAAGGCGGCACGTAGCGTACTCAAGTTAAAGCTGAATCATACTCGAATTCCGGATCGCGCTCAGCCGCATATAGGCGCAAAGCAGGTTTTTCACTTAGCGCCCAAAGTTAAAGCCGTTTCTATCAAGTAAATGCTAAATTGTTAAGAAATGGCGACAAATGGGTTTATCCACATTTTCTGTGGATAAGTCTGTGCATGAAATGCACATAACCGTCTACAGGCCGCATTTCTGTTGATCCTTCATTAGATTGTTCATTTTTGCATCGATTTTATTTCTCCTTTAAATTCAATCACTTACAATGACTGAGCAAAACATGGCCGACCCTTCGCGAGAAAAATAGGGTCAGATAACCAGTTCCGCCCATGCGTGTGAATATCTTTGCTCTGTCAAGTGCCCTTCACCGTTTTTTCGAATAATTTTTTATATTGATTTAGACGAAAGTATTGAAATCGGCTATCGCTGAATGGCACTCAACACCCCCTCTCGGGATTCCCAGTGACATTGCCGGCGACGCCGATTACACTGGCCGCGATTCCTGCCATGAGCCATACCTGATGCCGGCGAAAACAGCGGTGATACTGACCAATCTGGGCACGCCCGAGGCCCTCGATGTAGCGTCGGTAAAGCGATTTTTAAAAGAATTCCTGTCCGATCCGCTGGTGGTGCACCTGCCGCGCCTGCTGTGGCTGCCGCTGCTGCATGGCGTGATTCTGCCGCTGCGCAGTCACAAGACTCTGCGGGCTTATGGCCGGGTCTGGCGCGAGGACGGTTCGCCGCTACTGACTTACGCCAGGAAGCAAAGACAGGCCCTACAACAGAAGTTGCCCGAGCCGACCCGGGTCGAACTGGCGATGCGCTATGGTAACCCATCCTATATCTCGGTATTGCGACCGTTGCGTGATGCCGGCGTCGACAAACTGGTGCTGCTGCCGCTTTACCCGCAGTACTCGGTGACCACGACCGCGACCAGTTACAAGCACCTGATCGATAGCCTGAAACAACTGGACTATGCACCCGCAATCGAGTTTATCGGATACTACCCGGAGCATCCGGCGTACATCGATGCGCTCGCGAAGTCGATTCGTGAGCACTGGCGGCAGGGGCAGCGCCACCTGTTGATGTCGTTTCACGGCCTGCCGCGGGCGAACGTCGAGCGCGGCGACCCCTACCAGCGACAGTGCCAGCAAAGCGCCCGCCTGCTGGCGGCAAAACTCGGGCTCGGAGATGACGACTGGTCGATCGGTTACCAGTCACGTTTCGGCAAACGGGCCTGGATCCAGCCTTATACCAGCGACGCTTTACAGCGACTGGTCGAGCGCGGCGTCAAGGCGGTCGATGTCGTCTGCCCGGGATTCTCGGCGGATTGCCTGGAAACCCTGGACGAGATCAACGTCGAATATCGCCGCGAGTTTCTCGATCACGGCGGCGAAGCGTTCAGCTACATCCCCGCGCTCAACGACCGCGATTCACACATCGAGATGATGCGCCAGCTGGTTGAACCTAAAATCCTCAGTTGAATCGTAGCGAGGGCGTCTAATGTGCTGAATATCAGGTATTTCTTTCGTTATTTTAGGCGATCGCGTAGTCACTCTACGGATGAGCTTAAAATAATGAAAAAATGCATGAGATTCAGTGCAGTAGACGACCGCAGTAGATTCAACTGAGGATTTTAGG
>JAAEPH010000420.1 GCA_024232855.1 Gammaproteobacteria bacterium | reverse complement strand
TTGAGAACAAACGATTGCAGGCGCGGCGGCACGGCGGCAGCTGGCAACCCATTCAGCGTCCTGATGGCGTCATCCGCTTCACCGAAACACGCCAGACCCTGAAGGCGCTCAATCATTGCGAGGCCGCCAGCAGCTTCGATCTCGACGGGATTGCACTCGTTGAGTTTCCCAGCAAGGCGAATGCACTCGACGCCGACTCGATGGCAATTCTCGGCGACGCCCTCAACCGATTGGAAAGCAGCGGCTTGCGCGGGCTGATTGTGCACGATGATGCACAGCACTTTTCCTGCGGCGTCAACTTGCAGGCAGTGCGCGAATTCTTTCGCCGCGATGACCTCGATGGCGTTGATCAATTTCGCGAGGATTTTCAGCATACCGTGCATCGCATGGAAACCACGCCGCATCCGGTAGTCGCAGCCCCGGTGGGCATGTCTAGCGGCGGTGGCTTCGAGGTCGTATTACATGCTAAACAGGTTATCTGCCATGCGAACTCGGTCACCGGGCTGGTCGAGCCGCTGGTCGGCGTCGTTCCGGGCGGCGGCGGTTGCAAGGAAACCCTGTATCGCTGGATTGAACTGCTCAATTGCGGTGACGACATCGGCACAGCCTGCTGGAAGGCTTTCATGAACCTTGGCTATGGTAAAACTGCAACC
>JAAEPH010000419.1 GCA_024232855.1 Gammaproteobacteria bacterium | reverse complement strand
GTTTCAAACCGTGACAATATTGAAGCAGAATGAAGCTGGCACACCGGTATTGGAATTGTGCCTGGAACATAGCATAAGCGATTCCACTTTTTACAAATGGCACTGTAAGTACGTTGAAATGGGTGGTAGGTGTCACCGGAATACGCAAGGATAATACCGTTGCAAATATTGTAATGAGTAATCAGATGAGTAACAGCACGCCGTTGTTCCACATATCCTATTGAAAGAAAACAATAATAATTATTTTATGCGAATCCCTCACTCTCCGCCATTTCAAATAGATAACCACTTGATACTAAAGTGGTTTTTCTTTTTAATGAAAATCTTATCCACAAATTAATCCACAATGGGGCAATTTACCCCCGACCGTCCAGATCAGCAAATAACTGATTTAGAGTTAAATCCGGGGACATTAAATCCGTAAATCCGGGGACAGTATACCTATTCACAGGTAGTGGACGATTCTGGCCGGGCTGGTGTTCTGGGGCGAATTCCCGGCACCCGCGGTTTTCGTGGGTATCGCTATTATTTGCGCCTCGGGTATTTACATCGCCTGGCGCGAAGCCACTGTCGCCAGGGCCGGGCGATGAAAATAGGAGAATAAGGGGGACAGATTCATTTTTAGTTAAGAGCGAGCAAACCATTCGTAAAATTCGCAAAATAAATCTGTCCCCTTTGTCTTTGCTCCCTGGGACTGTATTAACTTTATGCTGAGGAACAACTTCGATGCATATCATTCGACTGGGCAACCAATTGATCTCGAAACGCATATACTGGCCGCGACAAGAGATGGCTTCTGGGATGATTCCAGGCCCGAGGTTATCGAGAAAACTCTGGACAGGTACCTGGCTAACAAGCGGGTAACCTACCGGGAAGCCAGCCATCTCTGGGTAGTTGCTTCCGAAAACATATCGGCGTTGATCGAGCAGTCTGATCTGTCCAACTGGGGCTGGCGGGGCACAATGGAACCTATGCCTGTTGAGAGCGAATCATGTTGTTTGCAGTTGGACAACTACTAGAATCTTGAGACCGGCGCTCAATCTACTCCCTGGGAAATGGCCGCTGTTTGAATATTATATCCAATTGAATATGATCAATGCGATGAATATCATTCGGCAACTAAGGCGCCAGGCCGGCGCCACACAGCAGGAACTCGCGACCCTGGGAGGAACCTCGCAATCGACTATAGCCGCGTATGAGTCCGGGTCAAAATCGCCAACCATGAGGACGGTGGAAAATCTTGCTAGGTCTCAAAACCTGGAGTTACGCATCGACTTCAAGCCGCCGATGACAAGATGAAGACTTGCGAAGCCTGGCATTTCATCGTGCAGTTGCGGATTTGCTTCGGCAAAATCCCCGACCTATTGTTAACCACGCCAGGAAAAACTTGAGAAAGCTTGCAAGCATGCACTCTGGCGCCGGAAACCTGTTTGAGCAGTGGCGGGAGTGGCTGAGTTTACCCCCGGATATCCTGATTGAGAAAATCCTGAACCCGTTGCCGGAGGCAAGCGAAATGCGGCAAGTTTCGCCATTTTCCGGGTTGTTGAACTCGCAGCAAAGAGCCCTGGTTTTGCGCCGGTTTCGCGAGGAGTACCGGGCATGAACAATGCGCAGTTTGAGCACACGGTACGCGCGACCGGATCGATACTGGGTGACGATAGGGTGCTGGTAATTGACAGCCAGGTAATTCATCGATTTCTTTGATTGCTCATGATGAAAAGTCATACCCAGGAGTGAGTAAGTCGTATATGATTCTCAGCCTGAAGTGAATAAACAGGGCTTTTCATATGTCCTTGAATCAAAGGCGCTTGCTACCATCAACCAGCATGCTCTCGGCGTTTGAGTCGGCGGCAAGGCTGGGCAGTTTTTCGAGGGCGGCAATAGAACTCAACCTGACTCAAGGCGCGATTAGCCGCCAGATCCGAGCCCTTGAAGAACAGCTTGGAGTCAGTTTATTCGATCGTACACCGCAACATGTCATGCTGACGGATGTGGGGACTCAATACGCGATCGAGGTGTCGGCTGCCCTGAATGTCATCAGAACAGCGACCCTGAACGCGATTACCAATACCGGTGGCGGCGAGCTGAAAATTGCGATTTTACCGACCTTTGGCAGCCGGTGGCTGATTCCCCGGCTGGCCAGTTTCCTGGAAGACAACCCGGATATCGATGTCAGTTTTATCAATCGTTTTGTCCCGTTCGATTTCAATTATGAGCAACTCGATGCCGCTATTCATTTCGGGCAGCCAGACTGGCCCGATGCGGATTGCATCTTTTTGATGAATGAAACCGTCGTCCCTGCTTTTTCACCCGCGTTTCAACAGAAATACAGCATTTCATGCCACCAGGATTTCGATAAAGTCCCCCTGCTCCATCTCTCGACACGGCAAGACCAATGGCAAAAATGGTTTCTGTCGAACGGGATCGATCATGAGGTCTCTCACGGTATTATATTCGAGCAGTTTTCCTTTGTTTCCCAGGCCGCGGTCGCCGGGCTGGGGGCTGCCCTCATGCCTAAACTCTTTGTCGAAAATGAATTGAAATCCGGGGCGCTTGTCAGTTTTGATCAAGGGGCATTTCAAAGTTCATCGGCTTACTACCTGGTAATCCCTAACCGCCGCTCGACCTATGCGCCGCTCGCTGCGTTTAGAAAATGGATAGCAAAGAAGGCCGAAAGTCATTACATTTCGTAATGCTTAATTGAAAATTTGTCGCTTGCCGGTTAATCCGGCTTCGTTGATCATGACGGGTTAATGTACGGAAATTTCCGTGTTGTTAATCAGGCATGCGAGGATTATGCAATGTTGGATCGGGTTGGTTTCAAAAAAATTGATATTGAAAACATTCTTGGCGAAGGGGGCTACCCGCAACAAGCCCGGGAAATTGCCCTGAAAGAAGGCTTGCTCCCCTCGGGACTGGTTAATCGTCTCCACAGTTTGTACCCACGGTATTCGGTTCTGGCGCGGACCGAAAAGCCGATGTTTACCGACCAAAACAGTTACACGGGCGTTAAAGGCTTCCGGGCGGTTATCGGAATCCTGGAGCAAAATGGCATTAACATTGGCCACATCGATGAACGGGAATTATTCATCGAGGTTTACCGCTTCCTTGCAACGCGGCATACGCTCAATTGTATCGATTGGCAAAACTATGAATCAGACGGCGTATTCCAGCTGGTATTCCCCCAACCCGGGATGATCAGAAAAGGTGTTGCGGAAAAATATGTAGCCGCTGAAAAAGGTAAGTCGCGTACCCGGATTGCCGCCGATTACATGCAGGAAACCAATCCGCATGACGGTAACCAGCAGCTTAACAAGCCCTGGTTCAAGAACGAAGACGGCGTACTGGAAGTGCTTGCCGGCAGCCAGCACAAGTATCCGCAAACCCAGCTGATTTTCGATAAATCCACGCAACACTGTTTTTCTTTTTGCACCTATTGCTTCCGTCATGCCCAGGTCCGCGGAGACGAAGATATGTTTCTGCAGAAAGATATCGACCAGGTTCACGATTACCTGCGCCTGCACAAAGAGATTACCGACATTTTGATCACCGGGGGAGACGGCGGTTTTATGCCCGCCGAGCGATTGGAGCAGTATGTTCACCCATTGTTCCACGATCCGGAACTGATGCATGTTCGTACGGTACGTCTGGGCACCCGTTCGCTGACCTTCCAGCCGGAAATGATCCTGACCAGGAAATACGAAAAAATGCTCGGCCTGTTTGACGAGATGCATGACAACGGAATTCAACTGGCGTGGATGGCGCACTTCTCAACCCCCAAGGAAGTACTCAACCCGATGACCGTCGCCGCCGTGCGTCGTCTGCAGCAACACGGTGTCGTCATTCGCAGCCAAAGCCCAATGATGAAGCACATCAGCCTTTTTACCCATGCTGATGGTTCGGTGGATATCGATAAATCGGCGCAGAACTGGATCGATCTGGCGCAAATCATGGGAACGCTTCATATTGGCTTCCATTCCATGTATTGCGCGCGCCCGACCGGTGAGCATCACTACTACACCGCCCCATTGGCCGACGTGGCAAAGGTGTTCGACAAGGTTTATCGATCCCTGCCGTCCATTGCCCGTCCATCTCGTTATATTTCAATGACAACTTCCGCGGGTAAACTCTCGCTGTTGGGTTTGTCTGAAATTAACGGCCAGACCGTGTTTGCGTTGAAATTCAATGAATCGCGCAACATGGAGTGGATGGATAAGGTATTCCATGCGAAATACAACCAGGAAACCAACGATGTTAATCTGCTGATACCTTTTGAGGGAGATAAATTCTTCTTCGAGGAAGAATTGGCGGAACTTGAAAAGGAGCTGGCAAATTCCCTGAAAGAAGCAATGGAAAGCGCGACCAGCATCCATATGGATCGTACTTTCCAGGTGGACCAGTCGGAACAGGTCGATCACGCTCAAATCTACTAGCCCGCATTTCTCACCAGGGGCGGGATGATCGCGCAGGGCTTTGGATTCACAAGGGATTTTCTGAAGGAGCGGAATAACAATGCGTATTTCCGACTGAAGAAAATCCCTTGTGGATTCAAAGAACAAGCGAGGCCCCGTCATCCTGGTGAGAAATGCGGGCTAGATTTCGAGAAAAGAGGGGTGCGTGCTACCGCCCGGCTAACCGCAGTGAACGTCGCTTCCCCGGAATTTCGGGGAGGCACAAAGCAACCTTTTTTTACCGCAGGTTTTCCCGGTAGCAAGAAAGTAATTCTTGATCAAACTGAAATAGCGCCATATTTTTTAACGACACGCCAACGACACACGAGAGCTCCTAAGTGATAGACAAGCAGGTTTCATCCATTCCGGAGGCTATCGCCGATATATCCGACGGAGCTACCGTGATGATTGGTGGTTTTGGCGCATCGGGTAGCCCGATAGAACTCATCCATGCCCTGATTGATCAGGGCACAAGAGATCTCACCGTGATCAATAACAACACCGGCAATGGTGAGGTGGGACTGGCGGCCCTGATTGGTAACGGCCAGGTCAGGAAGATGATCTGTTCCTTTCCCAAGTCCAGTCAGTCCAAGGTGTTCCCGGAGTTATACAGCGCCGGCAAAATCGAGTTGGAGCTCGTTCCGCAGGGAACGCTGGCGGAGCGAATTCGTGCAGCGGGGGCGGGTATTCCCGCTTTTTATACGCCGACGACGGTGGGCACCGTCCTTGCCGAAGGTAAGGAGTCACGGGAGTTCGATGGCCGCCGCTACGTGATGGAACCCTGGCTGCAGGCGGATTTTGCACTGATCAAGAGTGAAGTCGCCGACCGCCACGGCAACCTGCTTTACAACAAGACCGCACGCAATTTTAGCCCGATTATGGCGATGGCGGCGACCACGACTATCGTGCAATCAAAGCGCCTGGTGGCGCCCGGGGAAATAAATCCCGAGCACGTGGTTACCCCGGGCATTTTTGTGGATCGCATCGTCGAGGTCGCCCAGCCGGTGCACGAAGATACCCTGATTGGACAGGGGAGGGCATACCCATGAGCATTGGCTGGACCAGAGAGCAAATGGCCGCGCGCGCAGCCCAGGATATTGCCGATGGCGCTTACGTTAACCTGGGTATAGGCATTCCGGAGTTGATCGCGCAATTTGTACCCGAGGGCCGGGAATTTGTCTACCACACCGAAAATGGACTGCTGGGCATGGGGCCGCCGCCGTCCGAAGATGAGAAAGATCTGGATTTGATGAATGCCGGCAAAAAGTATGTAACCGCGGCAGCCGGCGCCAGTTACTTTCACCATGCCGATAGTTTCAGCATGATTCGTGGCGGCCATATCGACGTCTGTGTGCTCGGTACCATGCAGGTGGCGGAAAACGGGGATATCGCCAACTGGTCGACGGGTGCGCCCGGCGCCATTCCCGCCGTGGGTGGCGCTATGGACCTGGTTCAGGGGGTAAAACAAATCTACGTGATTACCCAGCATGAAACCAAGCACGGCGAGCCGAAACTGGTGGAGCGGTGTAGCATGCCGTTGACCGGTCCCGGAGTCGTTTCGCGCATTTATACCGACCTGGCGGTGGTTGAAGTCACGCCCGACGGATTTCGGCTGGTTGAACTGGCACCCGGCATCAGCTTCGACGAAGTGGAACAGAAAACGGGCGCACCGATTTTGCCGCCCGCGCGGTAACCGGTATTATTTGAAACCTATTGTAGAGACGGGTAATAAGGAATGTCTGAAGTATTTGTTTGTGACGCAATCCGCACGCCCATTGGGCGCTATGGCGGAGGCCTTTCGTCGGTTCGGACAGATGACCTGGGGGCGATTCCGTTAACCGCATTGATGGAGCGAAATCCCGATGTCGACTGGGCCGCGGTCGACGATGTGTTGATGGGTTGCGCCAATCAATCCGGCGAAGACAATCGCAACGTGGCGCGGATGGCTTCATTGCTTTCAGGTCTTCCCCACGAAGTACCGGCCAGCACCATTAACCGTTTGTGCGGTTCGGGATTGAACACGGTGGGCGTTGCCGCCACCACCATCAAGGCGGGTGAAGCCCACTTGATGATCGCCGGCGGGGTCGAGAGCATGTCCCGCGCGCCCTGGGTTATCGGCAAGGCGGAGAGCGCGTTTGGCCGCGCACAGGAAATGTTTGATACGACTATGGGATGGCGCTTCATTAATAAAAAAATGGATCAACAATACGGCACCGAAATGATGCCGCAGACGGCTGAAAATCTTGCCCGGGATTTCTCCATCAGCCGCGAGGATCAGGATCGGTTTGCGTTCTGGAGTCAGACCAAGGCGGCAGCCGCCCAGCAGGGTGGGCAACTCGCCGAAGAGATATGCCCGGTTACCGTTCCGCAGCGAAAGGGAGATCCCATGATTATTGACCAGGACGAACATTTGCGACTTACCCCCCTTGAAAAACTGGCTCAACTCAAACCACTGTTTGCGCAGGGATCCATTACCGCGGGCAATGCCTCCGGCATCAACGATGGCGCTGCGGCGCTGCTGCTGGCCTCCGAGACCGGGATAAAGCAGCATAAGCTGACGCCCCGCGCACGGGTGCTGGGCATGGCCGTGGCCGGCGTGCCGCCGAGAATTATGGGATTCGGCCCTGTGCCGGCCTCTAAAAAATTGCTTGGACGCCTCGGATTGACGCTGGACGACATGGATGTTCTCGAACTCAACGAAGCCTTTGCCGCGCAGGTGCTGTCCTGTACCCGGGAGCTTGGCCTGGCCGACGACGATACCAGGATCAACCCCCAGGGCGGGGCTATCGCATTGGGTCATCCGCTTGGCGCGAGTGGCAGTCGCCTGGTTGTCAGTGCCGTGAATCAACTGCAACGCAATGGGGGAAAGCTGGCGCTTTGCACCATGTGTATCGGTGTCGGGCAGGGTATTGCCGTAGTTATCGAGAAGGTTTGATCATTCCAGGTCGATATGAACACTAATACGATAACGAGTGCACTCGAGGATGCACGCCAGCGGTATTGTGCTGCCAATCCACTCAGCATGGCTGCCGATAAGGCGGCTGAAAAGTATCTGCCCGGTGGTAATACGCGCACCGTTCTTCACTACGATCCCTTTCCGCTGACCATGACGGCCGGGGATGGCGCCGAGCTCATCGATCTGGATGGGCACCGTTACCTTGATTGTGTGGGTGAATTTTCCGCGGGCCTGTTTGGCCATTCGAACAGGATAATCACGTCGAGGCTGCACGAGGTCCTGGACAACGGGGTCGCAATGGGTGCGCCTACCGTTTACGAAAGGGAGTTGGCGGGCCTCTTGTGCGAGCGCTTTCCCTCGATCGAACAGCTCAGATTCTGTAACTCGGGCACCGAGTCCAATATCATGGCGCTGTCAATCGCGCGAGTCACCACCGGCCGGAGCAAGTTTCTTGCTTTTCACGGCGCCTATCACGGTGGCGTAATGATTTTCCCGCCAGGTGGTTCAGCGCTCAATATCCCCTTCGATTTTGTGCTTGCCGATTATAACGATACCGAAGGGACCGCGCAGTTGATCCGTGAGCACGGGGATGAGCTGGCTGCCGTCATTGTCGAGCCGATTCTGGGGGCCGGGGGAAATATACCGGGTAGCCGGGAATTCCTCGAAATGCTGCGTCGATTGACGCGCGAAGTGGGTGCACTGCTGATTTTCGACGAAGTCAAAACCGCGCGTATCGGCAAGGCGGGAATACAGGGATTGCTGGATATCGACCCTGATTTGACAACCCTGGGGAAATTTATCGGTGGCGGGCTTCCGACGGGTGCATTCGGTGGGAAAGCCGAAATCATGGCAAATTTCAATCCAAAGCAGAAAGACAGCCTGAAGCACGCCGGTACCTTTAATAATAATGTCTGTTCGATGGCGGCCGGCAGCATAGCCATGAGCGAAGTCTATACCCAGCAGCGTGCCGAAGCGTTCCTGGCTTCCTCCGAGGCTTTCCGCATCTCGCTCAACGAACTATTTGCCGAGAAAGCGGTACCGATGTACTGCAACGGCTTCGGGTCCATTTTTGCCATTCACTTTACCCACCGGCCGATTCAAACAACGACTGACATCAGCCCGCGCAGCCGGGCCCTGAGCCCGCTTCTGCACATGGAAATGCTTCTCCAGGGGATTCTGATCTGCAACCGCGGAGACCTGTTTCTATCGCTACCCATGACCGAGGCGCATTATTCCAGGGTACGCGTTGCGCTTGAAGCCTTTATTGATCGCCACAAGCCATTAATCCTCGGTGAAATTGGACCAGTTCCGGACGTCGCCTGACATGGGTTTATTGGTCCGGCGGAGAGAGGCCTGACGAGAACCCCTTCGGCTTCCATGCCATTCGAGCGAACCGCATCAGAGCGCTACTTCGATCAGGTATGGTCCCTGCGTTGCGAAACCGGCGTCGATAGCGCTTGAGAACCCGTCCATCGAATCGACGTGCTGGGCATCTACACCGAATGTTTTTGCCAGGGAGACCCAGTCGATTTCCGGGTCATCGATGTCGAGTAGCCCCGACGCTTTGGGACCGATTTCCTTCACCCCCACGTTTCGCATCTCATTGCGCAGAATCTGGTACTTCCGATTAGCAAACACGATGGTGAGAATATTCAAACCTTCGCGAGCATGCGTCCACAGGGCCTGCGGCATGTACATCCCGCTGCCATCGCTCTCTAAACACACGACCTTTCGGTCCGCGCATGCGATTGCGGCGCCCGCTGCTACCGGCAGCGCAAAACCGATCGACCCACCGGTCGGCATAAGCCAGTCATGCGGGCGAGACGATTGGGTCGCCCGGATAAACGAGCGCCCCGTGGTGATACTCTCATCGACCACGATAGCGTCGGCTGGAAGCGTCGCCGCCAGCAACTGGCCGATTTTTTCCGGCGAAATCGAACCTGTCGGACGTGGCGGCAAATCGAGATCGACCTTTGCAGCCATGGATGGCTTCGCCCCGACTGCGTCGGCCAGGGCTTCGAGCGCGTAGGGGATGTCGCCGTCCGCGCTAACCAGTTCATGAATTCGCGCGCCCGGGCGAAACAGCGTGCCCGGCTTGTCCGGGTAGGCAAAAAAGCCGACCGGCGCCCTGGCGCCGACGAGGATGATATTCTCCACGTCTTTCAGCAACTCGACTGCCTGATCGATAGGGTAGGGGATGCGATCGACCGCGACGCGACCGGCGCCGCGCGCGATTCTTGGCGTAAGCGTTTGCGAGTGAAGGCGCGCGCCGCTTGCCGCCGAGATCATTCCCGCAAACTCCAGGGGTGCCTGCCGCGTCGCGCGCGCGCCGAGAATCAGCGCGGAAGTCCCGCCTGACTCCAGGATTCTTGCCGCCGCGTCGATGGCCGAATCGGCAGGTCTCGCGGGCGGTGATAGCAGCGAGGCGCTGCTTACTTCGGGCGGCGCAACGCTAACCTCGTTCCACGCCGCGTCCGCCGGCAGGATCAGGGAAGCTATCTTGCCGGGGGCGCTGTTCGCGGCCGCCACCGCGGCTACGGCATCCGACGCCAGTGAATTGGCGCCCGCCGAGGTTCGCACCCAGTGGCTGAACGGGCGTGCAGCCCCCTCGATGTCGGACGTCAGTGGTGCATCGAGTTGTCGGTGATAAGTGGCGTGATCGCCAATGACATTCACGATCGGTGAGTTCGCCCGCATCGCGTTGTGCAGGTTCGACAAACCGTTCGCGAGACCTGGCCCGAGATGCAGGAGTGTTACCGCCGGCCGATCGAGCATGCGCGCGTATCCGTCGGCCGCGCCCGTCACCACGCCCTCAAACAGACCAAGGACGCAACGCATGTTGCTGACGCGGTCGAGAGCGGCAACAAAATGCATTTCCGATGTGCCGGGGTTGGCAAAGCAGACGTCGACCTCATTGCGCAGCAGGGAGGCTAGTAAACTCTCGGCGCCGTTCATGGATAACCTCGCTTTGGCAGGAATTCCGCTATTCCGGGGGCACAATACATAATTGTGGGAAGCAGGTATTGTGTCCCCGGAATTACCCAAAAAACAACCCTTTTCGAATATCCGGTGTACCGAGACAATGCCAAACGCCCTGGAAACGCAGACCTGACCGAAATCCCGTGCGACGCACCCGTTCGAGAAAACCGCCAGTAGCCGAGGAAAGCACCCGGCCTCAGGGTTGATTCTTGCCTGCGTCACCCATTGCCGTCGCGGGCAGTGAAGAGTACCTCAAACGTATTTCCGTCGCACGGGTTGCTCAACGACTCTGCGCTTGATCACCCTGTTATCTTCGATCGCCCGGTATTCACCGGTCACGTAAAAGTTTTCAGCATCCGCGGTTACCCGCACCTCGCATTCCACGCCGGCGTTCCATTCGCCACGGGCGTGTTTTAAGCGATACCGGTACTCCGCCTCCGCCGTGCGCGGATCCTCTCCCCGGGAGCGATAGGTCAGGGACCCCCATGCATCGATTTCCATGCCGTGCTCCTCGATACGGAAGGCGCCGTCGTCTTTCAGGTAAACACGGCTTACACAACCTGTTGCAGCATCTCTTGCGATCGTTCGTTCACGCTTGACCGGCCGCTGCCATACCAGCGACAAAGTCTCCGGAATCGCGGCGCTGTCAGGCCGGGCTGACTTCAATCCGCCAATTTTTTCGGGATCCAGCAGCGGCAATGCCATGGTGCACTTGCCGAGCAGCAGTTCCAGCGTCATGGTTTGTCGCGACGGCCACACCAGGGGCCAGGCCTGAGTTGAAATAGCTACACGTAATCGATGCCCCCGGGGTATGCGTTGGGCAATATCATTGAGTGACAGCACCAGATCAAACCACTCACCCGGGACTACTGGTTCAGGTTTATCCAGGCCATGGCGATGGACGAGATTCAAGAGGCCATAGCTGATCTGGGTAGCGCGGCCGTCTTCAAACAGGTCTACCAGCCGAACGCTGACAATGCCTACCGGTGTATTGGTCCGCAGCCTGAGCCTCACTTCCACGGCGCCGCAAATCACCAGCTCCGACTCCAGTACCGCCGTGTCGAAACAAAGCGATCCTTCGTCTTCCGCCTCCTGGTCCACGGGCAATTCGGGTCCTACGCCGTGCGGCAGCCATTCCGGCCCGTCGATGGCGTTTGCAAGCGGCGACTCGATCTCCAGGACGGATTCCTCCGGCATGGAATCCTCGAGCCGATCCGGTTGCAGAAACCAGCGGCGCCGGTAAACGGCGCAAGATGGCCAGCCTTCGAATCCAAGCCACTCACCGTCACGCTGTTCATAACTGGAGGCGGGTGGGGTAGAGTCCTGTAACCACAAGCGCAAGCGGGGGAGTTGCTCTACTTCGTTGTCCCTTCCCTTCAACCATCGATCCCACCATTTGACGGCTTCTTGCAAGAACCCGATTTGCGGGCCGGGCTGTGCAAGATGCGGATAGGTGTGCGCCCAGGGGCCAATCAAAACGCGGCTTGGCTCGGGTAGATGCTCGGCCATGCGCAGGGCCGCATTGGTATAGCCATCTGCCCAGCCACAGGCAATGAGCGCCGGGCAGTTCAGCTGCGAATAGTCCTCGCAAATCGAGCCGTGTCGCCAGTAATCGTCCCGGTATTGATGCGACATCCACTCCGGCAGGACCAGTGGGCAGGCGTCAAACCGTTTGAGCCATTGTTGTCGCCATACCTCTCCCGACAACTCCGGATCCGGCGGCCGCATCATGTAAAGCGTGTACAGGGTTCCCCACGAGAGTCCCGCACTCAGTAAACACCCGCCCTTGTAGTGAATATCGTCGGCAAAACGATCGTCGGTTCCGTGGACCGGTATTATCGCTTTCAACGAGGGTGGTTTGCGCGCCGCCACCTGCAGCGCGCTGAATGCACCCCAGGACATGCCGAACATGCCGGTATTGCCGTCACACCAACCCTGGGCCGCAATCCAGTCGAGCGCCTGCAGGGCATCGTCCTGTTCCTGTAAAACGTACTCGTCCCGGGGGATTCCGGCAGAATCTCCCGACCCTCGTAATTCGACTCGCAAGGAGGCATATCCGTGTCCGGCGAACCAGGGATGTATCAGTGCGTCCCGGGGCGCGGTAAAGTCTCGATGTCTGAAGGGCGCATACTCTACCAGCGCGGGAACCGGGTTGGCCGCCGCGCCTTCGGGCATCCAGGCGCGGGCATGTAACCAGCAACCGTCGGCAAGCGGAATCCTGATATTCGAGTGTATCTCTACGCGCCGCGGGAATTCCGAGCGCGATTGCAGGAGGTCAACCGGCGCGGCTATCAGGTTTACCATTTACTCCTCAATTAATCCCGCAAAAGTGCTTCGAAATCAATCATTCTGAATATCTCCCATGCGGATTAAAACCCTGCGGGTCAGCACGGGTCCGAATATTTCGAAGATTACCGATGAACCGAGCACCACGGGAAGAATAATGTCTTCGAATTCGGGAAATCGTTGACTGGCAAGCAATGCCATGCCAATGGCAATTCCCGCCTGGGGCAACAATGCCAGTCCCATCCAGCGGCGAGTGTCAGCTTCGGCCCCGCACAACCATCCCCCGAGATGCGCACCGAGTATACGCCCCGCTACCCGCAGGCCAATGTAAGCCGCCCCCAGGAAACCGATTTGGGACAGTTCCTCGATGTGCAGCGAGGCGCCGGCCAGCAGGAAGAAGAGGATCAGGAACGGCCACTCGAAGCCCTTGACCGCATGAAAAGGCCGTTCATGGTGTTTGCCGAGGTTGGCGACCACCGTGCCCATGACGATGGCCGCGAGGATGTAGGAGACATCCGCCCATACCGCCAGACCCGCACACAGCAGAACCAGTCCCAGGGCTTCCGCCTGGGTTGGCTCGCCGGGATGGATTCGGCCGGTGAGGTAGGCCATGGGTACCCCGAGTACCAGGCCGAGCAGCAGGGCGCCACCCACTTCCCAGGCGCCCGTAGCGAGCGCTTCGCCGATACCGACCTGGCCGCTCAATGCCTGCACCACGGCAATCAATATACTAAACACCAGCAGGCCCCAGGCGTCATCGATGGCGACGATACCCAGTAGTGTGTCGGTGAACTTACCCTCGGCCCGGTACTCGTTTACCACGTCCATGGTAGCGGCTGGCGCCGTGGCGGTAGCGATCCCCGCTAACAGCAAAGCGATCTCTATCGATACGCCAAACAGGCTTAGCAGGCTGAAAACCATCAACACCGTCATGACTACAATGCCGATGGACATGGCAATAACCGATCGACCCGCATCCTGCAGCCTGGAGAACGTTATCTTTGCGCCCAACATGAAGCCGATCATCGCCAGGGCGATGTTGGTGAGTATCGGGAACCAGTCCCCGGTGAATCGGGGGAGCCAGTCGAGGACCGATGGGCCCATCAGCAAACCCGCCAGTAACAGCAAGGTCACGCGGGGCAGTGGCGTATAGCGCCCGGCTAGGTCAGCCAGCAGGCCGACCAGGAACAGGCCGCCAAAGGTGATCAGGATCTCGGTAGTGAGCTGCGTTTCATTCACGACGACTGGAAAAGTAATAGTCTCGGTAGACTTTACCTTATCAGCCGTTTTCAGGAACCTTCTTTTTCACGGCATGGACAATGAGGCCCGGATCTTCTACTGCTTCCTCGTCTTCCTCTTCCGGCTCTTCGATAAGGCTGAGCCCGGGAAACGAATCATCGCCACCGCCTGCCGCGTTGTCGCCCTTCTCGCCGAGTTCGATACGCAGGCGCAAATTGTTTGCTGCGTCGGCGTTCTTCAAGGCTTCCTCGAGGCTGATCTTGCCGTCCTTGTAGAGGTAGTAAAGCGCCGAATCGAAGGTACGCATTCCCATGGCTTCCGATTTTTCCATGACTTCCTTGATTTCGGTTACGGCGCCCTGGTTGATCAGGTCGGCAACCCGACCCGAATTGAGCAGGATTTCGATGGCGGCGCAACGTTTGCCGTCGACCGTGGGAATCAGGCGTTGCGATACGAATGCCTGCAGGTTGATGGATAAATCGCTGAGCAATTGCTTGTGCCTTTCCTCGGGAAAGAAATTGATGATGCGATCGAGCGCCTGGTTGGCGTTGTTGGCGTGCAGGGTCGATATCGCGAGATGCCCTGTTTCGGCGAAGGCGAGCGCGTGCTCCATGGTTTCGCGGTCACGAATCTCACCGATGAGGATGACGTCGGGCGCCTGCCGTAGCGTGTTTTTCAGAGCGTCCTCAAAGGACAGGGTATCCATTCCCACCTCGCGCTGATTGATGATGCATCCCTTGTGCTGATGGACGTATTCGACCGGGTCTTCGATGGTGACGATGTGCCCTTTGGAATTGACGTTGCGATAATCGATGAGGGCGGCAAGCGAAGTCGATTTTCCCGAACCGGTGCCGCCGACGAACAAGATCAGTCCGCGTTTGGCCATAATCATTTTGGATAACACTTCGGGCAGACCCAGATCGTCCTTGTTTGGAATTTCGGTAACGATGTTGCGGATGACCATGGAGGTTTCGTTACGCTGCTTGAAGATGTTGACGCGAAAGCGGCCGATATTCGGCAGCGAAATTGCCAGGTTCATTTCCGGTACTTCGCGGAACTCGGCTTTTTGCTTGTCGCTCATGATTTCCTGCGCCAGCGAGTCCACCCAGCCCGGCGGCGCCGGATCCTTGCCCAGCGGCTTCATTTCGCCATTGAATTTGGCGCTGGGCCTTGCGCCGGTTGAGAAATAGAGGTCGGAGCCATCTTTTTCGGCAAGAATCTTCAGGTAAGGTTTAACTTTCATTATTATTTTCCGGGCCTCGATTTGGTTAACCGCAACCAGGCATCCCTATTCATGTGACATCGACGGCAGTAGAATCGGTAGACCTGAACCAGGATCAAAGCATAGTTTGATTTAACGCAGGTTGCATCGTTAGAAATCCGGACCAGGTAGCCATTTCCCGTGTTTTTCGGCGCAATTATGCCAATATTGGACTTCATTAGTGGACTTTTCAACCGCTTCAGCCCGTAGCAACCGCGTCAACCTCCGGCGTTAGTTCGAGTTATCGATAAACGGGTATACTGTGCCGAATTTCACCCTGGCCGGAATCTGACCGGTTGATAGTCCTCGAGTCACTGGTAAACCGAAAAATGAACAGGTTATTTTTACTCTCCATCTTGTCGCTTCTGCTGCATCCATACGCCGCGGCGGCCGTCTCGGATGAGAGTCCTGGCGCCGGCGCAGCTGAACGCTCCGCGCGATATCTGAGTGTAAATGTCGACCGCGTGGAGGTCGATACCACGGGACTGGCGTTGGCCTCGGCAACGCTGGCGGGTTCTATCGACCGGCTGGCGCTCGCCATCGGTCGGTTGTCCGGGGACAGCGCGGCCTTCAGCGACGAGGAAAAACGAATCCTGCTCGAGGCCGTACAGAGTACGCAGCGGGCGAGTTCCGCGCTCGCCGAACTGGCCCAACGCTTGCCGCAAACCGTGGAAGATCTGAGTGAGCGCCTGCCGCGGGTCATCAGCGAGGCGCATGTACCGATTACCGCGCTCTCCGACGGCCTGCAATCGGCAAGCGATAGTGTCGCCATGATTACCGGGTCTCTGCCGCAGGCGACCGAAAATGCAACCCAACTGGTGAATTCGGCGCTCGACGCGGCGCTGCAGCGGCTAACGCTCTATACCATTTTGCTGGTCGCCATCGTCGCGCTGGCGCTGATCGGGATCATGTGGTTCATCTACCGTCAATACCTGCAACCGCTGACGCGCAAACTGGACCAGCTGGTGGGCGCGCCCGAACATTTTGAAAACATGGCGCGGCACATGAAGGAAACCGCGGCCAGCCTGCAGGCATTGCAGGACGCCAACGCGCGGGGCAGGGTGCGGGATATTCGCCGCTATCGGCGCCGTTATCGGCGCCGGTAGAGTCGCAACGGATGTAATGTCATGAAGTGTGCAACTTTTCTATTATTGCTGGCGGTTTGTGCCGGCTGCGCCAGCAAACCCGCGTCCTCGATAAGCCTGGCGGTGGTCGATGATGTCTCGTTGGCGCAGGCGCGCGCCGACGGTGAAGCTTACCTGGGTTCGACGGTGCGCTGGGGCGGTGTCGTCACCGAAGTCGAAAACAAGGCCGACGAGACCTGGGTCTTCCTGGTGGGCCGCGCCCTCGAGGATAACGACAAGCCGATCGTCGACGGTCTCAGTGGGGGGCGCTTTATCGCGAGCTTCAGCGGCTTCATCGATCCGCTGGTTTACAAACAGGGCCGCCCGCTGACCGTGGTCGGCAGCATCGAGGGCAGCAGGGTTCGCGCCATCGGCGAGTACGATTACCGTTTTCCGGTAGTAGCGGTGCGCGATTCCCACCTGTGGGCGGAACCGGTCAAGACACGCGTGTACTACGCACCGCCGCCAATCTGGTACTACGACATGCACTATTATCACCCATACCCCTTTCATCACAGGCGCTGGTGATTTGCGGGGTCTGACGCTAAATGGCGCTTACTCAAGCCAAAACTATCGTCATTGCGGGCCGGTCCGTGCTCCCGGCGCGCGCTGCTATTGCTGACCTGATAACCATGGAGAGACCGAGTGATCGAAGCATCCTGTGAATTTTCGCGCGCGATTACGCGTTTGCCGGCACGCAGCATCGTCGATGGCTTGCGCGCGGAAAATACCGGTGACCCCGATTACGAGCAAATGCTGCGCGACCACGCGCATTACGTCGCGACCTTGCAACAGGCCGGCGCCCTTGTCACCGAGTTACCGGCACTCGAGGCTTTTCCCGATTCGGTATTCGTCGAAGACGTCGCGCTATGCCTGCCCGATATCGCCGTTTTGATGCGGCCGGGCGCGGCCTCGCGCGCCGGCGAAATCGCGCAAATGGCGCCAGTGTTGCACGACAGGTACGCGCAGGTGCTGGAGATAGGCGCGCCTGGCCATATCGAGGGCGGCGACATCCTGACGACCCCCGGCGAAATCCTGGTGGGCCGTTCCGGGCGCACCGATAGCGCCGGTATCGCGCAACTCGCCGAAATCGTAGAACCCCGGGGATACCGTCTGCGTGAAGTGCTGACGCCGCCCGGCGTATTGCATTTCAAGACCGATTGCTCGCTGCTCGATGCGGAGACCATACTGGCGACGCCGCGCCTGCATGCTTCCGGCTGTTTCGAGGGCTACCGCGTGATCCATACCGCCGACAACGAGGAAGCCGCCGCCAACTCGATTCGCTACAACGACCTGGTGTTGATGCCGGCCGGGTTTCCGCTTACCCGTGATCGTCTGCTCGAGGCGGGTTACCAGGTACGCGAAATCAACAACTGCGAATGCGCCAAGCTCGACGGCGGCATGTCATGCCTCTCGCTCAGGTTCTAGCCCGGAAAATTCATAAATCGCTGAGATATGCGGGCTAGTCGCGATACTTGTGACAAGCGACGCAACTGCCTGTCAGCCGGCCGAGCGCGAAGTAATTCGGCGGGTTTGCACGGGCGTTGCGAATGGCATTGTTGACATCCATCTTGAACTGGTCGATATGGTCGTCGATGACGAGGTGATTGGTCGTGACGCCGCCACCGAGTTCAGCCGTGACGGCGTTGATTTTGTTCAGCAGGCCGACGACGCGTTGCTGCTGATCGCTGCTGACGGTCGAGTCATCCAGCAGGGTTTCATCGAGGTGACGCATGTGCAGGCTGAGCAGCGCCATCTTGCTCCTGAGCTGTTTTTGCTCCAGGTAAACAAAATCGCGCGGATATGTCGCCTTGCGAATCTGGGCACAGCCGAACACCACGCCGGCACAAAGCAACGCGATCAACACCAGTCGTAACCTGTTGTTGCCACGGGGATTCGGGGATATCGTCGGGTTCAGGCTTTTATGTTTCATGTTGTTGTCGCTGACTTCCGGATTGGGGTAATCAGGTCCGTTACTCGTCAATTGGTTGTTTATCGGTCCAGTAGATCACCGAAGGCCGTTCATGGCATTGACCTGAATCATGATCGCGTCGGTCCGTCCCGGATCCTCGGATTATGGTTAATTTAATTCGAGCGATACGAGGCTAGAATTTAGCCGGTTACCGGATACCGGCGGTGGTGTAATATTCATCCAACTGCAGGAATGAACCGGGGCACTGCGATGAATGAAGAAAATGACAGGCACGGCGCCAGCACCGACAAGCTCCACCGCGCCTATCACGCGAAGGATTCACGGGAAACCGCGGAGGTCTACGATGACTGGGCCGCCGAGTACGAACAGCATATGAAAAATGCCGGCTATACCCATCCGGCCGTGGTGGCCTCGATGGTGACGCGTCATGTCGCACCGACCGACGAGCCGGTGCTCGACGCCGGCGCCGGCACCGGCGTGCTGGGCGAAATTCTGAGTGCGCTTGGCTATGCCAACCTGTCCGGGCTGGATGCCTCCACCGGTATGTTGAAAATTGCCGGCCTGAAAAGCAATTACCGCGACCTCAGTCATCAATTCCTGGGACAGCCACTGAGTTTTGACGATGATTGTTTCGCGCTGGTGGCGAGTTCGGGCGTGTTCACCCAGGGCCACGCGCCCCTCGATGGGCTCGACGAGTTGATCCGTGTGACCCTTCCCGGCGGCCACCTGGTTTTTTCGTTGGCGCGAACCTACCTCGATGGGCCTTTCGACGACAAGCGCCGGCAGCTGGAGAAGGCCGGGCTATGGCGTTTCGTCGATGCCAGTGAACGCTACAATGCGGCGCCGCTGGAAGATAACCTGATCGCACAGGTGTTTGTCTTCCAGGTGTTGTGAGCACGCAAACGGCGCGAATCTTATCTATTGAAATGATGGGCGATGCGGGCCAGGTTTACGATCATCTGCCACAAAATTTTTTGCGCCGGGTAGTTGATAAGCTGACCCGAGATCGGAATACTGTCGCTGCGCGTCTTCCTCTATAGTCGGTTCGGGGTGTCAACATGACCAGTATCTACAATCAAACCATCAAGTTGTTCGGTTCGCAGCCCGAGCCCGGATTCGAGACCAGGGCCCAGCAGGAGGCGGTGTGGGGCCGGCATTGGGGATGCGATAACGACGTCGGCCAGATACGCCTTTGCCTGATGCATCGCCCCGGCGATGAAATGAACATTATCGACCCGGCCAGGCGCATCGAAGAAATCGGCTCTTACGGTGATCTCGAGCAGGGCTGGTATTTCCAGAGTGACGTCATTCCGGACTGGGATGAGTTCCGCGCCCAGCATGACAGCCTGGTCCAGGTGTTGCGATCCGAAGGGGTGGAGGTCGTGTTCCTCGACAGCGTCGAGGCGGATGGTATCAAGTCCGTCTACACGCGTGATTCATCGATTGCGATAAAGGGGGGCGCGCTGGTGACGCGCCTGGCGCGCAGCATTCGGCGTGGCGAGGAGGCGCATGTCAGCAAAACCCTGGCCAGCCTCGGCATGCCGATATTGCGAACGCTGCACGGCACCGCGTTGATGGAAGGCGGCAGCTTTGCCTGGCTCAATTCGAAAACCGCGGCGATCGCGCGTTCGATCTGTGTCAATGACGAGGGCTGTGACCAGGTCGAACAGGTGCTCAACGCCCAGGGCGTGGAGTTGCTGCGCATCGATATGACCGGTTACGACATTCATATCGACGGCGCGCTCACCATGATCGATGTCGATGTCGCCATCGTCGATCCCGACCTTCTCCCCTACAGCTTTCTGCGCAAGCTCGGGGAGCTCGGCATACGCAGCATCGAGATCAACGAGAATGACGACCCCTGGATCGTCAACTGTCTGGCGGTGTCGCCAGGGCGTGTCGTCATGCCGCGCGGCATTTCGGCAAAAACCTCGACCACGCTGGAGAAACTCAACATGGAATTGATCGAAATCGACTACGAAAAGCTCCAGCTCAACGGCGGCGGCATCCACTGCTCAACCTGCCCCCTGATCCGCGATAGCGTCGATTAGCTTGTCCTGATTCCGTATCCTCGAAGGCACGAGTTTCTGCCCTGTCAGTCAAAGGGGCTTCTGCTGTAAGTACTCCCATCAACGGCGCGGGCGTCGCGAATTCTCTTACGGGAGCACGACGTCCCTGTCGCGCGAAATCCCGCAAGAGAACTCCCGACGCCCGCGCCTCCTAAGCAACCCGATCCTACAGCCCCGAACCCTCGGGGACATGTCACGATTTTTCGCCGAGCCATTCGAACCTGGCACATCAATCACCGAAAAATGTGCCGTGTCCCCCTCGAAGCTACGAGTTTGCAACTCTGCCAGTCAAAGGATTGCCGCCTTCGTCGGGCTGAAGGAGAGTGCGTGATCGGGGAGATTCAAGGTAGACTCTGCGGTTCGTCGCCAGCTATCGGTGAGGGAGAGTGGTTTATGTCGGCAAGAGAAAACTTTTTTAACCTGGATGCGCTCGAACAGGGCATTGCGCGGGAACTGGCCGAGGGCATGACGACCCGCGTGTTCCCGGGCGAGGACGCCATGATTTCAATCGTGCGTATCGAGGCCAACAGGTCGGGAGAGATTCATTCGCACCCGCAGGAACAATGGGGTTTCTGTGTACGCGGCTCCGGCTTGCGCAAACAGGCCGGCGAGGAAATCCCGGTTAGCGCCGGGGATTTCTGGCGTACTCCCGGCGGCGTCGAGCACGGCTTTAGCGCGGGGTCCGAGGGAGCCGTCATTTTCGATGTCTTCGCGCCCCCCCGGGAAGAGTACACCAGGGCCGGCTCCGGGTTTGCCTAGCCGGTGTATTGCGCCGCCGTTAACGGATAACCAGTACCGAACATTTCGCATGCCGCACCACCTTGGCGGCGGTCGATCCGAGGAAGTAATCCTGTAAACCGGGCCGATGCGAGGCGATGATAATCAGATCGGCCTGCTTTTCATCGGCGACATCAAGAATCGTTTTATAGGAATGACCGGCACGAACCTCGGCCTCCATCGGCATGTCGCTGGCGTTGGCGATGGCCTGCAGTTCATGCCGCGCCGTTTGCAGCGATGTTTCGAGCAGGTTGGCGGGTAATTCGACCGCGGCCCAGGTGGGAATATCCTCGACCACGTTGAGCAGGATAATTTTTGCACCCGCCTCGGCCTGCTTTACAGCGATATCGATATTGACCTTGCCTTCAGCGACGTGAGCCATGTCGATCGGTACCAGGATTGTCTTAAACATATTGCTCTACCTCCGTTTATCGGTTGCGTAATTTGAGATCGGATACTACCACTAACTCCGACCCCGGGCTTCGTTTTCGGTGAGGAAACAGCTGTCCGCATTCAATACGGCAAAGTACTTCTCCGTTATCGCGTCAACTCGCTCCCACGGCGCGCAGCATTATAAAGCTGCCATAGCGATAAGGATTGGCCTGCATTTCGCGGGTGGCGCGCTGCAACATGGCGCGCGCGCTATCGTACGCGGTCGAATCGAGATCCGGTACCGTCAGTGCGACCTGCAGCCACAGCGTCATCGGTGAGTCAAAAACCAGGTCTTCGATAATCCATTTGCCGCGCATAATCGGTATCAGCGGCTCTGCCTTTGCTTGCCAGCGGCCGTCTATCAGGAACTGGTCATGCGCGCGTTCGCACAAAAGTCGCGCCAGATCGAGCGCGTCATCGTCCGCGAAACGCTGGCCGTAGCGCAGGAATGCAAGCGCCGTGTAGGCGTAGTCTTCGAGCACCGCGTCGGCGATGTCGACATTGCCGGCAAATCGAATCAATGAGCCATCGTCGAAAAAAATATCGCGCATATGTTCGTACAGGCGCTGCGCGCGCTCGGTGAATCGCGGATCCATGTCCGCCGCGGCTGTCAACGCGTTCAGCATCATGGCGTTCCAGCTGGCGAGTCGCTTGTCATCCACCGGCATGCTGTCGATGCCGCGGCTTTGCAGCTTGCGCAGGATGCTTTGCTCGATGCCGGGTTTTGCGGGTTGGCCCGGATCGCTCAACGGCGGGATCAGAAATTCGCCGGGTTGTGACTGCAGTTGCCCCTTTTGCTGCAGGTGCTCGAGTTCAGCGGGCTCGAGCAGGACTGAGAGCTGTTCGTTCGTCCACAGGTAGGCGCCACCCTCGCGATTGTCGCGATCGACCGCGGAAAGACTGGACATGTAACCACCGTGTTCGTGCTTCAGGCTTGTTTCGATAAAATCAAGCGTGCGCAACGCGATGCCGGCATAGCCGCGATTGGGCCAGAAGCGGTGAGCCTTCAGGTAAAGCTCCGCCAGCAGGGCATTGTCATAGAGCATTTTTTCGAAATGCGGTGTCTGCCAGTCGGGATCGGTGGCGTAACGGAAAAATCCGCCGTTGACATGATCGAGCAGGTTTCGCGTCGCCATCACCTGCAGGCTGAGGTTGATGAAGGCGACCACGTCCGGGTCGGGACTCTCGCTGCGCTCGATGCTGTCGAGCAGGGCATCGATAAGCGGTACGTTGGGAAACTTGCTGGTGTTGCCAAAACCGCCCTGGAGTTCATCCGCGACCTGCATTGCCTGGCTGACAAAGGCATCGACGAGGTCGGTAGCGGAGGTTTCCGCCGCCGACAGGGCTTCACCTTCGTGGTGCCGCAGGCGGGAGTCGAAGAAATCCCGAGCTGCGGCACTCAGGGCAGGGTGGCTCTGCTGCCATTCCCCGTTTAGATGCTGTAATACACGCAGAAAATCGGCCTGCGGCAAATAGGTGAAGCCGGTAAGCGGATAGCCATCGGGCGTCAGCAGAACGTTGAGCGGCCAGCCGGCCGCGCCGCGGACCTGTTCGACGAAATCGATCAGGCGTTGATCGAGATCGGGATCGAGTTCACGATCCACCTTGACTGAAATGTAATGCTGGTTGAGGAATTCGGCGGTTGCCGCGTGCTGATAACTCTGCCGTTGCATGACGTGACACCAGTGGCAGGAAAAATAGCC
>JAAEPH010000418.1 GCA_024232855.1 Gammaproteobacteria bacterium | reverse complement strand
GGCTCCTGCCTCCACCGCATTCGTGCTTCCTTGCACATCATCGCGCAGGGCTTTGGATTCACAAGGGATTTTCTGAAGGAGCGGAATAACAGTGCGTAACCCGCCTGAAGAAAATTCCTTGTGAATTCAAAGAACAAGCGAGGGCCCGTCATCCTGGTGAGAAATGCGGGCTAGCTCAGGCGGCTTCGTGATCGCTCGCGGCCCGCTCCTGCTCGCCATTGGTGACGATGCCGAGCTTGTCGAACAGGGCCATATCCCTGTTTTCTTCCGGGTTGGGCGTGGTCAGCAGGGTGTCGCCATAGAAAACTGAATTGGCGCCGGCGAGAAAACACAAGGCCTGTAACTCATCGCTCATCGCGGTGCGGCCCGCTGAAAGCCTCACCACCGATGCCGGCATCATGATGCGCGCGACCGCAATGGTGCGCACAAACTCGATCGGGTCGAGTTCCTCGGTGCCGTACAGCGGCGTATTCTCGACCTGCACCAGCAGGTTGATCGGCACGCTCTGCGGATGTTCGGGCAGGTTGGCGAGTTGCTGCAGCAAGGCGGCACGATCCTCGTCGGTTTCACCCATGCCGACGATGCCGCCGCAACAGACCTTGATGTCCTCGGCGCGCAGGTTTTCGAGCGTATCGAGCCGATCCTGGTAAGTGCGCGTGCTGATGATCTGCTCGTAGTACTCGGGCGAAGTGTCAAGGTTGTGGTTGTAGTAATCGAGTCCGGCGGCTTTCAGCTTGCGCGTCTGCTCGCGCGTCAGCATGCCGAGCGTGACGCAGGTTTCCATGCCCAGATCCTTGATCAGACTGATCATCTCGATGACCCGATCCAGGTTCTTGTCGGTTGGATTACGCCAGGCGGCGCCCATGCAGAACCGGCTGGCGCCGTTTTGCTTAGCATTCAGCGCCGCCGCGCGAACCTCTTCCAGCGGCAACAGGCGCTCGCGCTCGAGACCGGTATCGTTCTTCACGCTCTGCGGGCAATAAGAACAGTCTTCCGGGCAGGCGCCCGTCTTGATACTCAGCAGGGTACTGATCTGCACCGCGTTGGGGTCGAACAGAGCGCGGTGCGCGGTTTGCGCCTGAAACAACAAATCGTTGAAAGGAAGCTCGAAAAGCGCTTTAATTTGGTCTGGTGTCCAGTCGTGGCGGACGGGTTGCACAGCATCGGTCATCGAGAATCTGGCCGTATTAAATGAAGAACGCCAAGTCTATTGCAAGACAGGGAATAGTCAATGTCAGGGAGACGTTTGCATCGCGGAATCGTCCGCATCCTCGAGTACCTGCTGGCGCCGGGCGTCTGCCTCGGCTGCGGCTGCGATCCCGGTGGCCACCATTCATTGTGCGCGAGCTGCCGCGAGCTGATAAAACGGGTACCGAACCCGTGCGGGTACTGCGGCCAGCCGAATCCGTTGACGGGATTGATTTGCCCAGCCTGCCGCCTAAACCCGCCACGCTGGCAAAAGATCATCGCACCGCTGCAGTACCGCGGCCTGACCCGCGACTACCTGCTGCAACTCAAGTATTCAGAGGCGCTCTATCTCGCCAAAAGCCTGTGCCAGCAGGCCATCGACCCGTTTCGCCAAAACTGGCCGCGGCCCGAGGTGCTCCTGCCGGTACCGCTGCATCGCGCGCGCCTGCTAGAACGCGGTTACAACCAGGCCGGTGAAATTGCCCAGGTCCTGTCGGCCGAGCTCGGCATACCGGTCGACCGCCGGGCGCTCACGCGACAGCGCAATACGCCCGTTCAATCGGGTCTGAGCGCAGGCCAACGCGTCGCCAACGTACACCAGGCCTTTGCCTATGCGCCGCGGCGCGACTACCGTCATGTCGCCGTCATCGATGACATCGTCACGACTGGTTCCACGGTCACTGAAATCACAGGCCTGTTGCACCGTGAAGGCGTCGAGTTCGTCGAAGTATGGGCGCTGGCGCGCGCCTACCGGCGCTAAACCAATTTCTGCGTCATTCCTGACCGCGTGCGGTCAGGAATGACGCAAAATAGCAACAGAATCGATCAGAGCTGTGTGAAAATTCCGGGCTGAGTAGTAAGATTAGACCTTCAATCAAGGGATCATCGATGAGCAAGTATCGGGGCGAAAACAGACTAACCCCTCAGCTACCGTTTCATGACTGCTAGCGTCGCGACGCGCCGCTCGCTCGCCAGCCGTATTGGCAAGTGGCTATCCAGGCTTGTTCTCGCCCTGCTGCTCGTCGTCGGTACCACCCTGGTGGCTGTTTTCTCGTTCGAACAGTACAGCCTGCGACCGCTGGCCGAGCTTGTGGTCGAAAGAGCCACGGGGCGGGCGTTCTCGATCGATGGTGACCTGGATGCGCGTGCCGGGCGCATCGTCAGCCTTCGCGCCGGCGGCATCAGGCTTGGCAACGCCGATTGGGGCAGCGGCGACGACCTGCTGAGCATCGACGATGCGGAAATCTCCATAGACCTGCTTAATTTGCTGGACGGCGTGGTGGCTATCGAAGAGGTAGCGGTCAACGGCGCAAGGTTGCTTTTCGAGGAAGATGAGCAGGGGCGCTCGAACTGGGCGATGGGTTCGGAGGACGACCCGCCAGCCTCCAGTACCGAAGGTCACGGCACAATGGCGCTGCCGATTGTTCACAGCCAACTAACCGACATTGACATCACCGTGATAAGCGCTGCACTAGCGCGCCCGCTCGAGGTTCATCTGGACTCGGTTGGGCACAGCGCAGATCAGGGAAACGAGATACGCGCAACTGTCGTCGGCGCGGCTGACAATCGACCGTTTAACCTGCAGGCCAGTATCGGTCCCCTTACACAACTACTCGACGCGGGTGCGATCGACTTCGATATCAAGGCCGACTTCGAGGCTATTGCACTCGAGGCCAACGGCCACCTGGACAAGTTGCTCGCACCGCAGCAGGCAAGCGTGCATGTTTCCCTGGCTTCAGCGGAAACCCCGCAAATCTTCGCGACCTTTGACCTCCCCGAGGTCACCAGCGGTGCAATCGAACTCAAGGCCAGTATGCTGCCCTCCGGCGATCATCACACACTCGAAATAACCACCTCCAGCGACAACCTGAAACTCGATGCCCGGGCGCGCTTACGAGCGCTAAATACGATCGACGGGACGTCGCTCACGGTGTCCGCGGAAGGCCCGGACCTGGCCGCGGTAGCGAGGTTGGCGGGACTCAACGGCCTGCCCTCGCAACCCTTTAACCTCGAATCGAGTGTGGCTCTTTCGGGCAAACAGTTAACCATTGGCGAAACAAATTTTGACACCGGGAACAGCCATCTCACCGCCAGCGGCTCGATGAGCCAGTTTCCAAGACTCGAAGGTACTAATCTGAAATTACAACTGGTTGGCAAAAACTACCTCGAGCATGCCGAACTGCTCGGTCTTACGGAAGTGGCGGGGTTGCAACCCGAACCTTTCGAGGTTCATACCAACCTGGAGTACAGTGCTGAGGATCAGCAGCTATTCACGGCACGGGTAACGCTTGCTGATGTCAGCGGCGAGCTTAGCGGCAAGCTGACCGGGTATCCTACATTCGTCGGTTCACATCTCGATTACCGGCTCGACGGTCAGGGCGACGCGCTGATTCAGCAACTGCTCGGGCGACCAACCCTGATCGAGGATGCATATACGCTTCAGGGCAAGCTGAAACGAATTCGCTCCGGTTACGGTATCGAAAGTGCCGTGCTGTCGTTTGGCGCCAACGAGTTGGATCTCCATGGAACGGTTGGCGAAGACCCATTACGCGGCGATACCAACCTGTCAATGCGGTTTCACGGCCCGGATCTCGAAAAAATTGCCGCCATCGCGGGGTATAACGGTTTCGTACCTGCAGGCATTGCCGAGATCAACGCGGACGCGCGTGCGCAAGACAATGGTATCCACGTGGATGAACTCACGGCGAAGCTCGGTCGTAACACGCTGAAGGCCTCCGGGCTGATCAATTTGCCGGCAGGTGCGGCCGGTAGCCGAGTGAAAGTAGCATTGGTGGGGGTCGACATCGCCGATGTATTGCCACCCGACTTACTCTCTTATGTCGATCCGCAGCAGCCTTTCAAACTGACCGGGACACTGGCAACAGATACCGGCCAACTCACGATCAGCGCAATGCAGGCAAGACTGGGGGAGGTAACCCTCGAAGCGTCGGGTACCGTTTCAACGCTACAGCCGTTAACCGATATGTCACTGACGATCGACGCGCGCGGTCCTGATCTCGCCGCGATTATTCCAGAGCAACTGGTGCCGTACAGCTTACCGGCGGATGAGTTTTCCGTTTCCGGTGGCGTTGCGCTCACCGAAAAAGGATTGAAACTCGACGGCGTCAAAGCCCTGATCGGACCCGATCGACTGGGATTGTCCGGGACGATACCGCTCGATATCCCGAGCGAAGGCCCGAACCTGGTTGTCACTGCCAGTGGCCCCGATCTGGGCAGGATCATTTCATTGCAGAACGAACGGCTTGAATTAAAGGAACAATCCTACGAGATAAAGGGCAATATCCAGTTGGCCGAGGGCATCTTGTCGTTGCGCAAACTCGACTTCTCGACGCCCCGGGACAGCCTGTCCGGGGAGCTAAGCGTCTCGCTTCAGAATCCACGTCAATTTGGACAATTCGACCTTACCGCGCACGGCGATAATTTTGGCAGGTTCTGGCCGCCGATACCCGACTATACCCCCGCTGCCGTACCTTTCGATCTCAAAGCACGCGGCAGCTGGAATAGCAAAAAAGTAAGCATCGAGAAGGGAACCCTGAAGCTCGACAAAACCAGTATCGAGGCCCAGGGCGAAATCAAATTGCCACCTAACGTGGAAGCGACGCAGTTGGTACTGTCGGCTAGCGGTGACAGCCTGGCCGATATTGGCCAATTCAAGGGGTTGATTTTACCGGAGGAAGACTTCCGTATCGACGCGTCGTTGCAAGGGGACGCCAATGGCCTGCAAATTCCAGAGTTGGACGCACGTCTTGGCGAAAGCGATTTGCGCGGTTCACTGCAGGTGAAATTTGCCGAAAAACCCGAAATCAAGGTCGACCTGGCATCCGACTTGCTCGACCTGGAGAAGCTGTTGCCTGACGAGGACAGCACGATAGAAGTCGAAGCGCCGGCGCAGTCCCAGACCGGTGACGGACGGCTTATTCCGCAAACACCGGTTCCGGCCGATCAGCTCAACAGGATCAACCTGGAGACCCGCATCAGGCTCGGCGAGCTTCGCCTGTTACGCGCCACGCTGCAAAATATCGAGTTCGATTCAAGCCTGCAGGACGGCAATCTGACGGTCAACCGGTTAACGACAACATCCCGGGAAGGTCAAATTATCGCCAGCTTCCAGGTGGCCGTGGATGGCAATCGCATCGTCACCAGTGGCACGCTGGAAGGCAGGGATATCGTGCTCGGAAAACTGGATGCGAGCGAGGGAGAAACTTTACTTCCCGGGCACGACTCACGACTCGAGTTCGAAACCAGCGGCGCAACGGTTCGCGAACTGGCAGCGAACCTTAACGGCTTTGCGCAGATTACTGGCGGGGCCGGGCGCTTGAAAAACAGTTACGCTCTCAGTTTGTATGGCAGTTTTTATTCCGAGCTGCTGAGCACGGTTAACCCGTTTGTCACCAGGGAAGAGTACACGAATATTTCCTGCTTCGTCGCTTACGCTGAAATCACCGATGGCGTGGCAAAGATCAATCCCGGTGCGGTATTGCAGACCGATAAACTGGATATGTTTGCCATTGGCGAAGTCGATCTCAACACGGAAAATATACGTATGCGCATTGACACCGTCGCGCGCAAAGGTATCGGCGTCAGCATGGGCGATTTCGTCAATCCGTTTGTCGGGGTCAGCGGGACGCTCGCGTCGCCGGGTCTGGGTGTCGACCCGAAAAACGCGATGTTCGAGGGAGGATTCGCTTATGCCACCGGCGGACTGTCAATCATTGCCAAGAACCTGTACACCCGCTGGTTTGGCGAGAAGGATCCCTGCGCCCTGCTGGAAAAAGAAGCACAAGAATTTCTGCAGGAAAAACAGGCTGCCGAACAACAGGAGGCGACGCAAGAGGATTAACATCAGCAATCGGTACCCCCTTCCCCGTCATTCCTGCGTACGCAGGAATCTCGTAACAAATGGAACGTTGTGAGACCGACGCGTCGGACCGCCCTGCGTACGCAGGGACGACATCCATTAGGTGTCAGGCGTCGAAGTTGACGATGCGCTGGTTGATTTTTTCGGCCCACAACTTCGGGCCGGTCTGATGCACCGACTCACCGGTATGATCGACCGCGACGGTCACCGGCATGTCTTCGAGTTCGAACTCATAGACCGCTTCCATGCCCAGTTCAGGGAAAGCGACCACCTTTGCCGCCTTGATTGCCTGCGCCACCAGGTAGGCAGCGCCGCCCACCGCCATCAGGTACACCGACTCGTGATCGCGGATCGCCTCGATCGCGCTCGGGCCGCGCTCGGCCTTGCCGATCATGCCGAGCAGGCCGGTTTGCTCGAGCATGGTGCGCGTGAACTTGTCCATGCGCGTCGCCGTGGTCGGACCGGCGGGACCGACGACCTCGTCGCCAACGGGATCGACCGGACCCACGTAGTAAATGAAGCGGCCACTCAGATCGACCGGCAGGGATTCGCCGTTGGCGAGCATATCGACCATCTTCTTGTGCGCGGCGTCGCGCCCGGTCAGCATCTTGCCATTCAATAACAGCGTATCGCCCGGTTTCCAGGTCTTGACCTCCGCGCGCGTGACGCTGTCGAGATTGACGCGCTTGACGTTATCGCCGCTCTCGCGCGTGACCTCGGGCCAGTCTTCGAGCCTCGGCGCCACCAGTTCGGCGGGACCGCTGCCGTCGAGCGTGAAGTGCGTGTGCCGCGTGGCCGCGCAGTTGGGGATGATGGCCACCGCCTTGTTGGCGGCGTGCGAAGGATAGTCCTTTACCTTGACATCCATCACCGTCGTCAGGCCGCCGAGGCCCTGCGCGCCGATACCGAGCCGGTTGACCTTTTCATGGAGTTCGAGACGTAGTTCCTCTGCGCGATTGCTGGCGCCACGCGCCTGCAAATCGCGAATATCGATCGGTTCCAGTAGAGCTTCCTTGGCGAGAATCATCGCCTTCTCCGCGGTACCGCCGATGCCGATGCCGAGCATGCCCGGCGGGCACCAGCCGGCGCCCATCCGCGGCACCATGTCGAGCACCCAGTCGACGACCGAATCGGACGGATTCAGCATCGCGAACTTCGACTTGGCCTCGCTACCGCCGCCCTTGGCGGCGACGTGCACCTCGAGCGTATCGCCGGGCACGATCTCGTAATGAATGACACCCGGCGTGTTGTCCCCGGTATTGCTGCGTTTTCCGTCGGGATCGTCGAGAATCGACGCGCGCAGTACATTATCGGGATTTTGATAGGCGCGGCGAATGCCCTCGTTGCACATATCGGTAACCGACATATCGGCCTGCCACTGCACCTGCATGCCGACGCGCAGGAACACGGTGACGATTCCGGTGTCCTGGCAGATCGGCCGATGCCCCATCGCGCACATGCGCGAATTGATCAGGATCTGCGCGATAGCGTCGCGCGCCGCCGGGTTTTCCTCGCGCTGGTAGGCCTCGTCCATCGCGCGAATGAAATCCAGCGGGTGGTAATAGGAAATGTACTGCAGCGCGTCGGCGATGCTGTCGATCAGGTCGTCCTGTTTGATGATGGTCATGGCTATGGAGGTGGCTACAAATCCCGTTAGTTTAACTTTTAAAGGCGTAAAAAGCCCACCTCATCCAGATACGAGGAACCGCCGCGAATGCGACCGAAGAGAATCTCGCAGGCTGAACCCTCGGGGACATGCCACGATTTTTCGCTTAGATGTCCGGTTTCAGTACATCAATCACCGAAAAATGTGCCGTGTGCCCCCGGATTTCGGTACCGAAACCTGAGTTCGAGCCCGCAGCCGGGGTTTGCGTGCAGGCGACTAGCCTGCATTTCTCACCACCGTCCGTCGCGAGGGCGTCGAGAAGCCGCTGTGGTGGGGCGCACGGACCAGAGGCTGGCGCCGGCGTAGTTTACACTACGTTAAGCCGGCCGACGGGAGTACGCACCGCCACAGTGAGCTTATCGGCGGCCGCAGCAGGAGGGTGGTGAGAAATGCAGGCTAGCGGCAGGACAGCCGCGGGACCGGGCCATGGATGGCCCCACCGGAGCCTGCGCGCAAACCCCGGCTGCGGGCGGCGGTACCTAAAAAGGCCAGACGACGAGGATCATCGGCAGCGAAACGGCGATGACGATGATTTCGAGCGGCAGGCCCATGCGCCAGTAATCGCCAAAGCGATAACCGCCCGGCCCCATCACCAGGGTATTGTTCTTGTGACCGATCGGCGTCAGAAACGCACAGGAAGCCGCAATCGCGACCGCCATCAGGAATGGGTCGGGGTTTACCGAAAGCCGCGATGCAATATCGATTGCAATCGGCGCGGCGATGACCGTGGTCGCGGTGTTGTTGAGCACATCGGACAGGGTCATGGTCACAATCATCAACAGGGCCAGTACCACCAGGGGTCCGTAACCGGCCGCGAACTCGATTATTTGCTGCGCAATCAGGGCGGTGCCGCCCGAGGCCTCCAGCGCGGAACCGATCGGGATCATCGAACCCAGCAAGACGATTACCGGCCACTCGATCGACGTGTAGATTTCCTTCAGGGGCACGATATTGAAACCGATCATCACCATGCACACCAGCGCCAGCGCCTCCGGCAGATGAATGATTCCGGACGTGGCCGCGGCGATGGCAAGCACGAAACTGGCGACCGTTATCCAGGCCTTGTGGCGTTGTACGACCTGCAGGTCGCGCTCCTTCAACGGCAGGCAGCCGAGCCATTTGACAATATCGTCGAGTTGTTCGAGCGGGCCGAGCAACAGCAACACATCGCCGGCGCGGACATCGAGCTTGCGCACCCGCTCGCGAAATGTCTTGCCCTTGCGCGACACGCCGAGCAGGGTGATACCGTGACGGTAAAGCAGGCGCAGGTCGAGCGCGCTGCGCCCCTCGATGCGTGCGTTTTCGGGCACCACCGCCTCGACCAGCGCCAGGCCTTCGTCCGCGTGACCTTTGTACTTCTCGCTGCCGACATACTCGAGATCGAAGCTGCCGACAAAGGCGTCGATATGCTCAGCGTCAGCTTCGATGACCAGCAGGTCGCCCTTGCGTACGAACTCGCGTCGAGCGCGCCCGGGAAGACGCTTGCCATTGCGCACCAGGCCGACGATGGCGACGTCGGCTTCGTCGGTCTCCTGGTCGAGATCGCTCACGCGCCGATCGATCAATCGCGAATCTTCCGCGACCCTGACCTCGGCGACGTAATCCTGGTGAGGCATCGGCTGGTCCTTGCGGGATTCATCGCCCGCGGCCCGGGGAATCAGCCGCCAGCCGATAAAGACGATGAAAATGACGCCGGCGAAGGCAGTCACCGCGCCGACCGGCGTAAAATCGAACATGCCGAAGGGTTCACCCAGCGCCTGCTCGCGGAAACTGGCGATGATGATATTCGGCGGCGTTCCGATCAGCGTGATCATACCGCCGAGAATGGAGGCGAACGATAGAGGCATCAGGCTTAGCGCGACGCTTCGCTTTGCCTTTTTCGCCGCCTGCATATCGATCGGCATCAGCAAGGCCAGCGCGGCGACATTGTTCATCACCGCCGACAGCACCGCGGCGACGCCCGACATCACACCGATGTGCATGGCAAGCGTTCGACCGCCGCTGATGACGTGGCGCGCGATCAACTCAATCGCTCCCGAATTGGACAGACCGCGGCTGACGATCAGCACCAGCGCGATGATCACCGTGGCGTGATGGCCGAAACCGGCAAAGGCTTTTTCCTGCGGTACGACGCCGATGATGACGGCAAGAATCAACGCGCCAAAGGCGACCAGGTCGTAGCGGATCTTTCCCCACACCAGCAAGCCGAAGACGACCCCCAGCAGGGTGAACAGGATGGATTGGTCGGAGATCATTCCCATCGAAAAATTCTGGCACCGATCCACAACAGAACCAGGCTGGAAACACCGAGCACCAGCAGGTGGTCGGCAATGCCGATGATACCGACGCCGTCGATCATGATTTCGCGCGCCGCCTCGGTGATGTGAGTCAGGGGCAGCAGCAGCGCGAATTTCTGCATCAGCGGATGCGCACCCTCGAGTGAAAACCATACCCCGGAGAGGAACATCATCGGCCAGCTGAACAGGTTGAGCACGCCGTTGGCGACTTCCTCGCTGGAAATGCGCGCCGCTACCACCAGCCCGCAACAAATCAGGTTGACGCTGCCGAGGACGAACACCAGCAACAGGTTGAAGTACGAGCCGTGCATGCGGAAATCGACGAACAGGTCCATGCCGATGAAAATCACCAGGTTTACCACCAGCAACAACCACAGGCGCGACAGGATTTGCGCACTGAGAAACTCCATCGCGGTCACCGGGGTGGCGCTGAGCCGCTTGAGCACACCGAACTTGCGGTAGCGCACAATCACGTAACCGATGCCGAACAGCGCCCCGAACATGATATTCATGCCGATCACGCCGGGGATCACCCAGTCGATGTAACGCACTTCATCACCCTCCACCAGTATCTTGTGCAGCGTGGCGTCCGATTCGGCGTAGGCGGCAATCAACAGCTTTTCGACGATGTAGCCGTTGGGCGAGGTGCGATTGATCCAGTAGCGATTACCGTCGGCATCGAACAACAGGTCGACCTGGTGACGCTCGACCTTGAACAGGTTGGCCTCGGCTTCGTCGAATTCGATGAACTTGATGTAGCGGGTATCGCTGAATTGAGCGGCCGCACCCTGCAGCGAGCCCTGTGCGATCAGACCGACCTTGAATTTTTCCGGATTGTCGTCGGTAAACGCGTAGGCGAACACGAAGATGATCAGCACCGGCAGCAGCACGTTCCAGGCCAGCGCCGAGCGGTCGCGCATGAATTCGATGTTGCGCGCGACGAACAGCGCGTAAATTCGCTTCCAGGTCACGCGCGTAATTCCTTTCCGGTCAATTCGAGAAACAGGTCCTCGAGGTCGCGCGCGCGAATGCGCAGGCGGTCCAGCGGAATATCGAAGTGCAGGAGGTGCTCGATGGTCTTGTTGACATCGCCGGTGAGGATGTGCGCGCTGTCATTGCGGTACACCGCCCGGAACTCGCGTTCACCGATGTCGCGCGGAATATCGGCGGCGTGGATCTGCACCACAACGTCGTCGAAATGCGCCTCCAGCAACGCATCCGGGGCATCGTGAGCGATGATGCGCCCGTGATCCATGATCGCAATTTCGTCGCAGAGTTCGTAGGCTTCTTCCATGTAATGCGTGGTCAGCAGTATGGTCGCGCCCTGCTCCCTGATCTGCTGCAGCTGGTTCCACAGGTTACGCCGCGACTGCGGATCGAGCCCGGTCGTCGGCTCGTCGAGAAACAGGATTTTGGGTTGATTGATCTGCGCCATCGCCAGCAGCAGGCGTTGCTTCTGCCCGCCGGATAGCCTGCGGGTGTCCTGGTCGAGAAATTCGTGCAGCGCGTAGCGCTCGGCGAGCTCGTCGATGCCGACGCTGTGCGGGTAGAAGCGGCTGAACTGGCGCATGACCTCGCGCACGGTGATGAATTCCTGCAACGCGGTGGTCTGAAACATGATGCCCGCCTCGTTACGAAATTGCTCGCCCAGCGGCTCGCCGCGGTAGCGTATGGCGCCGCCATCGGGTTGCTTGATGCCCTCCATCATCTCGATCGTGGTGGTTTTGCCGGCGCCGTTCGGCCCCAGCAATCCAAAACAGTTGCCTTCACGGATCTCGAAGCTGACCCGGTCGACCGCGGTCAGCGAGCCAAAGCGTTTTACCAGGTCAGTGACTTGCAGGATGATGGACATAGCGGTTCTGGGTTAGGCGATGGCAAAGTATAAACAGGCTTGCGAACGAAGACTACCGCGGTGTATATCCAGGTAGGCAGATGCCCGGCAACTGACTTATACTCCCGCCTCCATGGGCGAAGAAATCCAGAAAGAACACTTCGAGCTAGCCGACTACGACCGATTCCAGCAGAGACTGGAACAGGAAACCGTGTGGCTGCGTTCGCTATTTGCCAAAGGCGCCTTCGACAACTCGAGCCGTATGCTGGGCTACGAGCTCGAACTTTGCCTGGCCGATGAAGGCGGCAATCCCAGCAAAATCAATTCCCGGGTAATCGAAGCAATCGGCAATCCCCTGTTCACGACCGAACTGGCGCGCTTCAACATGGAAATCAACGGTAATGTTTTCCCTTACCGGGATGATGTGTTCGGCCGGATCGAAACCGACCTCGCGGCCCTGTTTCAGCAAGCCGAGGACGCCGCGGGTGAGCTTGGCTCGCAGATCGGCATGTTCGGCGTGTTTCCAAGCGTAACCCGGGAGCATCTCAATCCCGATACCTACATGACCGAGTTGCACCGTTACAAGCTGCTCAATCGTCAATTGTTGAATATGCGCGGCAGGCCGGTGCACCTGCATCTCGACGGCGAGGAACAGCTCGATATCGAAAAACAGGATGTCATGCTGGAGGCACTCGCGACCTCGCTGCAGATACACATCCAGGTACCCTTCAACGAAATCGTGCCTACCTATCACGCCGGTCTGTGGTCGAGCATGCTGATCCTGGCAGCGAGCGCGAATTCACCGCTGGTTCTCGGCAAATGTTGCTGGCAAGAGTCGCGCATCGGCATCTTCAAGCAGTCAGTCGATACCCGCAACCGGCAGGAAGTCGAAGATCACATCGTACCGCGCGTGCACCTGGGCAAGCGTTATATCGAATCCCTGCTCGACCTGTTCGAGGATAATTTCTACTACAGCCCGATCCTGCCGGAGGTGCTCGACGAGCGACCGATAGAGGACCTGCATCACCTGGCATTGCACAACGGCACCATCTGGCGCTGGGTACGGCCGATCATCTCGCGCAACAGGGATGGCCGTTACCACCTGCGCCTGGAATTACGGGTCGTGCCATCGGGACCGACGCTTATCGATACGGTCGCCAACCTGGTGTTTTACGTCGGCCTCACCGAGGGTTTGAAAACGCTCGGCGATCAGCTCACCCAGGTTCCTTTCGCGACCCTCGACACCGACTTCTACCGCGCCGCGCGCGAGGGCCTCGACACCCGGGTGCACTGGCCGGATGGAGAGGAAGGCGCGTTACCACAGATTCTGCTCGAGCGCGCGCTACCGCTTGCGCGCGATGCGCTGGAGACGGCCGGCATCGAAGACAGCGATCGCTGGCTCGACATCATCGAGGCGCGTATCAGGACCGGCGCTACCGGCTCCAGCTGGATTTCGCGGCACTGGGAACTGTTCGGCGATGGCGCGCGGCTGGTCCGCGACTACATCGCCCAGGCCAGGACCAATCAACCCGTTCACCTGTGGCAGGACCCCGGCACATGATCGAAAAATTTGACCGTATGCACGGTCTCCCCGATGGCTTCTTCGACATCACCACCGCAAATATCCGCAGCCTGTTTCCCAAACCCACGCTGATGCAGCTCGATGGACGGGGCGGCGATTTCCTGTTCATCTCGATCCTGCTGCACGGCAACGAGTACACCGGACTCAAGGTGATGCAAAAAATTCTGGCCGATCACGCCGACGACCTGCCACGTTCGATACTGCTGTTCATCGGTAACGTGCAAGCCGCCGAGGCGAATCGACGCTTTCTGCCGGGCCAGGTGGATTACAACCGCTGCTGGCCAGGCACCGACCTCGTACCCAGCCCAACCTCGCAAATGATGCAGCGCGTGGTTGAAATTGCCCTCGGCCTGCCATTGTTCGCAGCCATCGATATTCACAACAACACCGGCAAGAATCCTCATTACGCCTGTATTACCGATCCCAGTCTCGAAAACCAGAACCTCGCGGCGAGATTCAATCGCGTCGGCATGGTGTTCAATCATTACGGGGTCAGCACCATGGCATTCAACGGGACTTGTCCGGCGGCGACTCTCGAGTGCGGACTGCCCGGCGACCCGCGGGGAATCGAACACGCCTGTCGCTTCATCGAAGACATGCTGACGCTCGACGAGCTGCCACACGGTAAGCCGACGCGGCATGCGCTGCACCTGGTCGAATCCCACCTGACCCTGAATATCCCCGAACATATCAGTTATGCTTTCGATCCCGCCGCGGATGTCGACCTGCGTTTCGAATCCGATTTCGAAGACCGCAATTTCACGCTATTCGATCCGCACCAGGTGTTCGGCTACACGCGGGTCGAGCGTCCGCTCTCGATTACCGATACCGACGGTCACGATGTTACCGATGAAATCCTGCGCGTCGAAAAGGGCAGGATTTATCTGAACAACACGATGATGCCGGCAATGATCACGCGCGACGAACTGGTGATTCAGCAAGATTGCCTGTGCCACCTGCTGCAGGACTATCTCCCCTACCACGAAGTCGATCTCTGAATCCCCGGGGACAGATTTCAAATCTGTCCCCATCCAAGCGCGAGCCGAACGCAATCTTTACCTCACAAATGCGCACGACAGCAATATTGGGAATGACAGTCGGGTGAATTATCACTTGACGATGGAATGCCAATTCTGTTTAATCTGACTGACTAGATAGTCAATTTGTTTTCGGGGTCGAATTTCCGACCTCCCTGCACAGATATGACGCCATATAAGCGAGCGGCAAAATCTCAGGCAGGGCAACTGGAGCGGAGAAATCCATGAAATATATTCCGAGGGTATCAAGCATCATCCTGATCAGCGCCATAACCTTGGCGGGCTGCCAGACCGGGGGCAACTCAATCGAACTGGGAGCGGACGCTACCCCGTTATCAATGGGTGAACTTTACAACTATTTCGCCGATCAGACGCAGGTACGTGGGGATGGCGGCGTCTACTACAGCGATTACGGTACGCTGGTAGCACTTGAAGGCGGTGAACGCGCGGAAGGCACCTGGGCATCGTACGACGGCGGCAAGCTGTGCAGGATTCTCGAGGGTCATGAGGACTCCTGCGAAACTTACTACCATCACGGTGACGAGATCGCCATGGAAGCCGCCGGCAAGGTAACCCTGGCGCCGAAGAAAATGGAAGGCGACCAGATCGAGCTGCTGGCAACGGGGACCGCGAGGAAACTGTTTACCCGGGATGAAACCATCGCACTGGTATCCGGCAAAACGCATGACTGGGGAGACCATAACGGCGCCTACTATGCAGCTGACTTCAAGCTGGAAACCATCTGGGACGGAGCAAAGGAAGGCGGTAAGTGGTCGGTCACCGATGAGGGTGCGCTTTGCTGGCACGTCCCGAGCTGGGGCAGTGGCCCCTGCGAATCCTATTTCATGGGTGCGGATGGCCTGATGTCGGTTTACAAGGGTGAAGAAGGAGAGGCTTCCGAACTTCTTGAAGGGAATGTACTGAACGAACTTTAGATCGCCGTTCTCGATAACAAAAATGGGGGCATGGCCCCCATTTTTTCATTCTTTTCCGGTTAAGTGACCGGTAACAGCACCAGCGATTCCCGCGCCCAGGACAGCCAGACTTCGCCTCCGCGCTGCAATGATTCACCGGCGCCGAAACCCGCATCCTGGCCCGCAACCTCGATCGGCTCCTCGCATCCGTCGACCGCGACAAAGAAATGACTGCGACTCCCGAGATAGGCAGACGTGCTCAATTCACCCTTGACCGTATTTTCGTCACCGGCGTCACCCTTCTCCGACAACAGTAGCTTTTCAGGTCGCAATGCCACCACGATACTGGCGCCCTTTTGCACAAATTCACCCTCGGCCGAAGCCTTTAATTGACCCAGGCCCTGAACATCGAGCAAAGCTTCATCATCCTGCAAGTCCATCACCTCTGCATCGAAAAAATTCATCTGGCCGATAAAATCCGCCACCTCGACGTTGAACGGGCGATTGTACAACTGCTGTGGCGAAGCCATCTGCAAAACCTCGCCGCGGGCCATGACCGCGACCCGGTCCGACAGCGTAAGCGCCTCCTCCTGATCGTGGGTTACGAAGATGAAGGTAATGCCGACGCTTTCCTGCAGGGCGCGTAACTCGAGCTGCATCTCTTCGCGTAATTTCTTGTCGAGCGCGCCGAGGGGTTCGTCCAGCAACAGTACCTTGGGTCGCTTGACCAACGCCCGTGCCAGGGCGATGCGTTGCAACTGCCCCCCCGAGAGTTCATGGGCGCGGCGCTTTCCGTAACCGGGCAGTTTCACCATCTCCAGCGCCTCGTCGACGCGGCGGGTCTGCTCCACCTTGCCCAGCTTGTCCTTGCGCAATCCGTAGGCGATGTTTCCGGACACGTCGAGATGCGGAAAAATCGCATAGTTTTGAAACACCATGTTGGTCGGTCGCTGGTGCGGCGGAATTTCCGACATCGCCTTGCCGTCGAGGTAAATTTCACCCGAAGTCGTCGACTCGAATCCAGCCAACATGCGCAACAGGGTGGTTTTGCCGCAACCCGAGGGGCCGAGCAGGGAGAAAAATTCTCCCTGCTCGATATCGATACTGACATTGTCGACGGCGATGACATCGCCGAAGTGCTTGGAGACGCCATCGATCGTAATAAAGGACTGTTTTGTGGTCATGGATAAACTATCCTGCGGATTTGGGGGAATCGGGGTCGCGACGGACCAGCCATTGCGAGAAAAACACGACGAAGAAAGAAATCAGCAATATACAGGCGCCCATCGCGAGCACGTTGGGCAGGCGTTGCGGAAAACGTAGCTGTCCCCACATATAGAGGGGCAGTGTCGGATCGGTTCCACCCAGGAAAAAAGCCAGAATGAATTCGTCGAAGGAAATCGTAAAGCAGAGTAAAAGGCTCGCCAGCACGCCCGGAAACACCATCGGCAGGGTTACCCGCCAGAACGTCCACCAGGCGTTCTCGCCGAGATCCGCGGACGCCTCTTCCATCGATTTGTCGAAACCTTCGAAACGGGTCATCAGAGTGGCCATCGCAAATGGCACGCAGACGAGGATATGACCCAGGGTAACGGTATAGAGCGACAGCGTTATGCCGGCGCGGTTGATCAGGATCAGCAACGCAACCCCGAGGATAATACCCGGGATGACCAGGGGCGCCATGATCACCGCGATAATGGGTTCCTGGCCCGGAATACGATAGCGGGTTACCGCCTTGGCGCCGAAGATACCGAGAAAGGTCGACAGGATAGAAGCGACCGCACCGACGCGAATGCTGTTCATCAGGGCCGCGAGCATCGGCTCGTTGTTTGCCATGTCGCGGTACCACCGCAGCGTCCAGTTTTCGATGGGGAAAGCGATATATTGCGAGTCGTTGAAAGAAAACAGCGGCAGAAACAACACCGGGACGTAGAGGAAGGCCAGGAACAGAACCGCGTAAACGAACAGTGGGCGATTGGGACGGTCAATATAGGAAACGTTCTTCATTCGATATTCCTCACTGCAAAACGTGTCAGCCAGATGTAGGTCATCGCAATCAGACCGACGATGCCCATCATGACGATGGCCAGTGCGGAACCGCCCGGCCAATTGTTGATGATGCCGAAATGGGCCTGTATCAGGTTCGCCAGCATTACGCCGTCGGGCCCGCCGACCAGAGCCGGGGTTACGTAATCGCCCACGGTGGGCACGAATATGAGTACAGTTGCCGCGATCACGCCGGGCAGGGACAGCGGCAGCGTAACGCGCAGGAACCGGGCCATCGGGCCGTCGCCGAGGTCGGTTGCCGCTTCGAGCAGCGAACGGTCGATTTTTTCCAGCGAAACGTAGATCGGCAATATGGCGAAAGCCGCCCAGGCGTGCGTCAGTGTTATCACGACCGCGGTTGGATTGTAGAGCAGGAATTCCAGCGGCTTGTCGATCAGACCCATGCCGATCAGGCCGGAATTGATGACGCCGTTAAATCCGAGGATGACTTTCCAGGTGAATATCCTCAGCAGGTAACTGGTCCAGAATGGCAGGGTCATGAGGATGATCCAGATCATCTTGCGCCGGTGCACGTGAAATGCGACGTAGTAAGCCATCGGGTATGAAATGATGACGGTTGCGAAGGTACAGGAGGCGGAGATCAACAGCGAACGCACCAGCAGCTTCGTGTAGACCGGCTCGCTGAACACCTTGTCGTAGTTTTTAAGCGTAGCGGCCGTGTCGAACTCGTATCCTATCTGGGTCCAGAAGCTCATCAACACCATTAGCGCAAAGGGCGCGCACATGCTGAACAGCATCACCAGTAATGTTGGCGAGAGTAGCGTATACCCCTGAAGCGCCTCGCTGCCATGGTAAAACGCGCGTAGCCTGCTGCGCCAGCCGGTCTCCGGCCTGTTCTGCTCGGCGGGACTCGCTGCCCCGGTAACACTTTCACTCATGGCATTCGCTCAGGTTTGGGGGCGATTCACAGGCGCCGTTCATTTACTCGCTCGAACTCCCGGGCAGGGGTGTATCGGGGAACATTTTTTCCAGGTAGAGACGCACCGCATCGATATTGACACTGTAATCATCCGCTCCGGGATTGAGGTGCAACTGGGTCCAGACACCAAACATCATGGCAACCAGCCCGCGCGTAATCGCCGGCAGATCCCGTTTGTCATAACCGCCGGTATCGCTGATCTTTTCGAGCAGCCTGGACATATCCGCGGCATAGCCCTCCTCCCTCGGCTCCACCAGTTCATGAAACAACTGGTTACCCTTGGCGTCACCCCAGAAGGCGTGCCAGGCGGAAACGTATTTTGGATATTCACAACCGAATCCAATGTCATATTCAATCAGGCGCAACAATTTCGAAACATTGTCTTCGCCCTTTTCTTCCATGATTTCATACCAGCCTCCCGAATACCGCCTGCCAAGGTAATGCAACACATCCTCGACCAGCTTATTCTTTGACTTGAAGTGAAACACCACCAGTCCGCGTGATATACCGACCCGCTCGGCGACCCGGTCCAGCGTCAGCTTGCCCAGCCCCTCGGAGGCAATACTGTCCACCGCGGCCCGGAGAATTAGCCGGCGACTCTCTTCGCCGCGTAGACGTCTCTTATCTGTCGTTTTAATAATTTCGCTCATTCATGTATGCAGCCTGTTTTACAAGATGTGAATCTTATCACCATGGAGAATAAAATCCGGACTTGTAACTGACTGACCAGTCAGATAGTATCTTTGCTGTTACTCAGATGTCAACGCATTATATATAGATGCGACTGGCTATCGAGGCGTTCGCCGCGGAACACATCGCCGCGGCTTTATCTATTCAGACCGAGGAGAGAGCAGATGAAAAAAGATGACATTCCACACGACGAGGTGATCGACCGACTGAAGTCCGGCGATCTATCACGGCGCGACTTCAACCGGGTCCTGGCGGCAGCCGGACTGGCCATGGTGGCGACACCCATGGTGCCCGGAAGGGCTAACGCCGCAGCCGCCGATCAACCGACCTATTTCACCTGGGGCGGCTGGGACGATCCCGCCTACCATCCAACCTATATCGAAAAGTTTGGCGAGCCACCCAATTTTGCAACCTACGGCGGCTCCGAAGAAGGGTTTACCAAGATGCGCGCCGGCTTCATCGTCGATGTCGCGCATCCCTGCAACGTCGAGATTCCGCGCTGGGTAGCGAGCGGCCTGTTCCAGCCGCTGGATACCTCCAAGCTTTCCAACTGGCCTGACATTATCCCGCAACTGTACCAACTGGAAGGCAACGATCACAACGGCAGTCCCTACTTCGCACCGATGGACTGGGGTCAAACCTCGATCACCTATCGTACCGACCTGGTCGACTGGCAAGGCAAAGAAGAGTCCTGGGGCCTGCTCTGGGACGAACGCTACAAGGGCCAGATCGGCAGCCTCGGTTCCGCCGGCGATGCCTGGTGGTGCGCGGCCATTTACGCCGGTATCGACTTCAAGGATATCGCCAGGGACGAAAGCCTCGAAAAGGTCGCTGCGCTGCTGCGCCAGCAACGGCCATTGATCCGCATGTACAGTGACGATGTCACCAGCCTCGAGCAGGCGCTGGCGTCCGGCGAACTGGTTGCCGCGATGACCTGGAACGGTACCCCGGCTTCGCTCAAGGCTGAAAATATCCCGGTTGCGTTTGCCCAGCCCAAGGAAGGCGCGTTGACCTGGGTCTGCGGCCTGATGATGCACGCCAAGGCGCCCAAGCCCGAAATGGCTCACGAGCTGATCGATTCGCTGCTCAGCGTCGAACGCGGAATACTGATGATCGAAGAGGAAGGTTACGGGCATTCGAATGCCAAGTCCCTGGCAGCAGTCTCGGACGAAAGGCTGGCGGAGCTTGGCCTCTCACGCGACCCGAACGATGTACTCGGCGCCGGCAAATTCATGATCCCGCAAGAGCACGATTTTGAAAGCAAGTCGAATGAAATGTTCGAGATGATCAAGGCAGGCTTCTAGGATTAACCTGTTCTCGGTGGTTTGCGACCAGGGATGGTCGCATTTTCTTCAGCACTGACAACTGCGTAACCCCGGTCCCGCGTGCATCGGCCCACGCCTGCGGGTAACATGTAAGGGTAGCGGTAAGCGGGCTTTGGCAACCCGGAAAAAAGCCTCCGCCAGTCGCACAAACCCTCAAGGAAAAACCCTGCAACGCTCCATGACCAGGAAGATCACGACATGACCAGAGAATCGCGCTTCGACGTATTATTTGAACCGGTCAAGATCGGGCCGGTCACCGCAAAAAATCGCTTCTACCAGGTACCCCATTGCAACGGCATGGGTTTCAACTGGCCACAAAGCCACGCGAAAATGCGCGAGGCGAAAGCCGAGGGTGGATGGGCGGTCATCTGCACCGAGGAGTGCGTGATACATCCGACCTCCGATTACACCCCCGAACCACAGGCGCGCCTGTGGGACGACTACGACGTCAGATGCCTGGGCTTGATGGTTGACGGTGTGCATCGGCACGGCGCGCTCGCCGGCGTTCAACTCGCACACAATGGCGTCGGCGCACAGAATCTGTATACGCGCCTGCCGCCGATCGGCCCTTCGCCCCAGGCCTCGATCGCAAACCAGCCGACGCATACGCGCGGCATGAACAAGCAGGATATCCGAGAGTTTCGGCGCTGGCACCGCAATGCCGCCTTACGCGCCAAACGCGCCGACGCCGATATCGTCTACGTTTACGCCGGGCACGATTCGACGCTGTTGATGCACTTTCTGTCCGCGCGGCGCAATCAGCGTGCCGACGAGTACGGCGGCAGCCTCGAAAACAGGGTTCGCCTGTTTCGCGAAGTGCTCGAGGAGACCCGGGAAGCCGTCGGTGATCGCTGCGCGGTCGCGGTGCGCATGGCTGTCGACGAACTGCTCGGCCCGGAGGGAATCACCAGCGAAGGCGAGGGCAAGGAAATCATCGAAATGCTGGCCGAGTTGCCCGACCTGTGGGACGTCAACGTCAGCAGCTGGGAAAACGACTCGATGACCTCGCGCTTCAGTGACGAAGGTTTCCAGGAAAAATATGTCGGTTTCGTCAAGAGCATGACCAGTAAACCCGTCGTTGGCGTCGGTCGCTTCACCTCGCCCGATGCGATGCTCAGCCAGATCGATCGCGGCGTACTGGACATGATCGGCGCGGCGCGGCCGTCCATCGCGGATCCGTTTCTGCCGCTCAAGATCGAACAGGGCCGCAGCGACGAAATTCGCGAATGCATCGGTTGCAACACCTGCGTCTCTGGACAACTAACCTTCACGCCGATGCGCTGCACGCAGAATCCCAGCGTCGGCGAGGAGTGGCGTCGCGGCTGGCACCCCGAATTCATTCCCGAGCGGGGGTCAGACGACAGAATCCTCATCGTCGGCGCCGGGCCGGCGGGCCTCGAAGCCGCAAGGGCGCTCGGCCAACGCGGCTACCCGGTGACGCTGGCCGAGGCTCAAACCGAACCGGGCGGGCGCGTCACCCGCGAAAGCCGTCTGCCCGGGCTGGCCGCCTGGGGCCGGGTACGCGACTGGCGCATGGGGCGAATCCAGCAGATGGCAAACGTCGAGGTGTATCTCGATAACAGGCTGACGGCCGAAGATATCCTGGCGCTCGATTATCAACGGATCATTCTCGCAACGGGCGCCCACTGGCGTGGAGACGGCATCGGCATCAGCAACTGGCAAGCGATTCCGGGCACGCAGCAAAGCCACGTGCTATCGCCCGAATCCGTATTCAGCGATCAGCCGCTCGCCGGTCCCGTCGTCGTCTTCGACGATGACAACTATTACATGGGCGCACTCATCGCCGAGAAGGTGAAACTGCAGGGGCATGACGTCACCCTGGTGACCCCGGCCGCCGAGGTATCACCGTGGACGCAGAACACGCTGGAACAACACCGGATTCAGGCACATGTACTCGAACTCGGCATCGAGGTCATTACCTCGAAAAACATAACCCGGATCGGCAGCGGTGAAGTCGAACTCGCCTGTGTCTACACCGACAAGGCCAGCGTGGCGCCGGCGGCAAGCGTGGTCATGGTGACTTCGCGTACACCCAACGATGAGCTCCACCTGGCGTTGACGGCGGATCCTGGATTGCTCGCCGATTCCGCAATTACCTCGGTCAGCGCGATCGGCGACTGTCTTTGTCCATCGACCATCGCCGCCGCGGTGCATGAAGGTCACCGCGTCGCACGCGAGATGGATTCACCTCCACAAGACCCCGACATGCCGTTTAAACGCGAGCAAGTCCTGCTCGAAACTGCAGGCAACCAGGAAACATAGTCAATGCACAAGCGAAACCCCCGATACGACGTTTTGTTTGAGCCGGTAAAAATCGGCCCGGTCACCGCCAGGAACCGCTTTTACCAGGTGCCGCACTGCACCGGCCTCGGCTGGCTGCGCCCGCGCATGGTCGCCGAACTGCGCGGCATGAAGGCCGAGGGCGGTTGGGGCGTCGTCTGTACCGAGTACTGCTCTATTCACCCGGCATCGGACGATTTACCCCACCCTTACGCCTCCTTGTGGGATGACGGCGATATCCGCGCGCACGCGCTGATGACAGAAAAGGTGCACGAGCACGGTGGTCTCGCCGGTGCCGAGCTCTGGGTCGGCGGATCGCGCTCGACCAACCTGTTCACGCGCGAGGTGGCGATGGACGTCGATCACATGCCGAACGCTGTCGGATATCCGTTCCAGGCGCGCCGAATGGACAAATCGGATATTCGCGAAGTGCGCCGCTGGCACCGCAACGCCGCGATACGCGCGAAACAGGCCGGCTTCGACATCGTTTATGTCTACGCCACGCATCACTACATGCTGGCGAATTTTCTGAATCCCAAAACCAACACGCGAACCGATGAGTACGGCGGCTCGCTGGAAAATCGCGTGCGCCTCGTTCGAGAGCTGATCGAGGATACCAAAGACGCGGTTGGCGATACCTGCGCGGTAGCGGTGCGTTTTTCCGCCGATCAGCAAGGCAGCGACGATGAGCCGATCATCGGTGAACACCGCGACATGATCGAAATGATGGCCGAACTGCCGGACCTGTGGGATATCAACATCAGGGATTACTCGCGTGAAATGGGCGTTTCGCGTTTTATTCGCGAGGGATCGCTCGAAAGATACATGTCTTACGTCAAATCGGTGACCACCAAACCGGTGGTCACCGTTGGCCGCTTTACCTCGCCCGATACAATGGTGTCGCAGGTCAAGCGCGGTATCGTCGATTTCATAGGCGCCGCGCGGCCGTCGATCGCGGACCCCTTCCTGCCGAAAAAAATCGAGGAAGGCCGCATCGACGAAATCCGCGAATGCATCGGTTGCAACATCTGTTACACCGGCGACAGCACCGGAACGCCGATCCGCTGTACGCAGAACCCGACCATGAGCGAGGAATGGCGCCTCGGCTGGCACCCGGAAAAAATCGCGCCGAAGGGTTCGGAATCAACCGTGCTCGTGATCGGCGGAGGGCCAGCCGGGCTCGAGGCCACGCGCGCGCTCGGCAAGCGCGGCTACCATGTCTTGCTGGCCGAGGCAGAGCATAGCCTCGGCGGCCGGGTCTCGCGCGAATCAGAATTACCCGGGCTCGGTGAGTGGGCTCGCGTACGCAACTACCGCGTGCACCAGATCCAGCACATGCACAATGTCGACGTTTACTACGACAATTTAATGGATGCCGAGCACGTACTCGCGGTCGAGGCACAGCACATCGTCATTGCCACCGGCGCGCGCTGGCGGGCCGACGGCCGCGGCCTGTACAACATCGAGCCGCTGGCGCAGCTCGGCCCGCCGGATCAGGTGTTCACACCGGACGACATCATGGCCGGACGCCTGCCCCAGGGCCCGACGTTGATCTACGACGACGATCACTACTACATGGCCAACGTAATCGCCGAGTTGCTCGCCGTCAAGGGCATTCCGGTCACACTGGTTACACCCGAAGCTATCCTGTCTTCCTGGGGAGATAACACCGGCGAACAGGGTCGGGTACAGCGCCGCATGATGGAGCTCGGGGTCGAAATCATCACATCACACAGCCTCGCTGCGTTCGACGGCCGCGAAGCAATAATCGAATGTACCTACACCGGTACGCGGCATGCAATCGCCGCCGAAGCCGTGGTCACGGTCACACTGCGCGAACCTGACGATTCGCTGTATCATGAACTACAGCGGCATTTCGAGGACTCGACCGACTATCAACCGGAATCGCTGACCCGCATCGGCGACTGCGAAGCGCCGGCGATCATCGCTGCCGCGGTCTATTCCGGGCATCGCTACGCGCGCGAACTGGATACCGAGGTCGACCGGGACAACCGCATGAAGTACGACAGGGTATTTTTCGAAGATTCCCCGCCCGCCGAGTCCACCGTATCGCAGACCTATCTCGACACGCTGCTGCGTTACTACGAGGAGGAAATCGACGGCGAAGCCTATTTTTACGGGCTGGCCGAACATTTCAGCGAACGCGATAAAACCATCCTGCTGGCGCGCGCCGAACGCGTCGCGGCGCAGGCGGTCGAACCCCTGCTCGAAAAGTACGGGCTTAAGGCCCGCGACGAGGAAGACCTGACCGACGAGGGTCGATCCTATGTCGAACAGCACCAGGACTACGCCTGGCATGAATTCATGACTTACATCGTCGAACGTTACCCGGGTTATCTCGACGATTTCAAGGCACTGGAGCGAATGGCGCCGCCCGAGGATTCACCAGCGCTCGAGCGCCTGACCGAGCACGAAGTGGTCGTGATCGAGTTCGCGCAAAAGGAACTCGCCGGAGAAGCTGACAGCACCGCGCCTTTGTTGCGTTACCTGGGCGATAGCTGAAGATGCGCAAGGGTTTCATGATCGCAATCTGGCTGCTGGCAAACCTTCCACTGGTGTACGCTAGCGAATCGGCCACGCCGGAAATTCCGTCGGAATCATCCCGTGACGCGTCAGAAGGGTGTTCCTGCGATGCGCGCAAGCAACAACAGGTGAAGGCGCGGCTGAAAAAAAAGCAAAAGCAGGAGCAACAGGTCCAGACCGATGCGGATCAGTCGTCGCAAACTACCGAGACATCGTCCGTTAACGGTTCGGACTGACACAGCAGGACGTAGCCGCGCTCGAGATCGCGCGCCGACAACACGTTATTCTTGCGCATTTTCACCTCGCCGCCTTTGAGCAGCACCATGCAGGTTCCGCAATGCCCGTCCTGGCACTGGAAGGCCGGGTCCAGTCCGGCGTCCAGCATTGAATCCAGCATGACATCGCCCTCCTGCCAGGCAACTTCCTCATCGAAGCCGTCGAGCGTGGCGCGAAACGATTTCACCACGCCAGCGGCGTTGTTGTCAGGATCCATTCAACTAGTCCAGTAGACAGATTTCATCACCGGGCTTGACCATACCCTCGGTGAGTACGGCCGCGTAGACGCCGGCAAAACCGTCGTGCTTCCTGGCGATGTGTTTGAGGATACGCGGTTGCGTCTCCGCGGTGTCGGGATCGATGGTAATCGATTTGCAGCGCGGGTCGAGTTCGCGCACCATGATTTCGAGACGATCGCCGATTTGCAGGCGTCGATTGACGAGTTCGTTTTCGTAGAAACCGTCGGCGTTACTCCAGTCGACGTAGAAATTGGCGCGGAAACGGCGTTTATCGATATCCATTGCCGTCTCCTGCCGCAGTTGCGCCAGGGTTTGCAGCGAGAACAGCGACAACGGCCGGCAATCGACCGCGTTCTTTTGCGTAAAGTGCAGCCTGAGCTCGCCGCTGGCGGCGTCACTCAAACCCGCGAGAAAGGCCGGATCCTCGACGTCGAGGGTTTCGCCAGTCGGTGTTGTAACTTCGAGCGCAAAGGCATCGGCCGTCGGGTAAGGTGGATTCAAGGCTTCCTTGAAGGCCGCCTCTAACGCCCGCGGTTTCAAGGTACTTTGCCGGTTTCGGTAGCGAGCGCTGTAGAGTATGAACTCCTCCTGCTCTCGATTGGTGTGCCAGGGGAATTCAGCCGGCGCAGCCGACGATGAAATCGCGTACAGGCGATCGCCCATGACGCCCGTGTAGGCGACGAACACATCTTCGACCGCCTCACCGCGCATACTCTTTACCGGGTAACGCCAGGCGCTTTCGAGGGTTCCTATCCTGTTCATTTGTACCCTTGTTGATTGTGCGCTGATCCGAATGGGGCAATCACGGTGATATTTCCGCCATTGCTACGACGCCGCCCGCCGGTTCCAGGATCGCGTAAAACTTTTTAACGTAAGCGCTCGTCTGCCACTTACAGACGGTACCCATCGGGATGAAAAAGGCATCGCCCTCGGTAAACCGGTAAATGTTACCATCGGCTTCGGTGATCACTACCTCACCTTCCAGCACACGCACCATTTCATGCCAGGGAAACGGCCTCATTTCGCTGTCGAACGCGGTGCTGTCCCACATCCCGACGAAATAGTTTTCGGCATCGTTGGTGAACAGGATGTTGTCGTGCTGCAGTGGTTTTTCACCGACGATGACCAGCGGCTCGGTGGTCTCCATCCTGGTCATCCCCGCTGCCAGCGATTCTGCATCGAGCACCCTGACGCCGCCTTCGGCGGAAGCGATCTCCGGCACTTCGGCACGCGGATCGGCATAGGTCATGTAAAATTTGCGCAGGAAACCGACCTGCTTCCAGCTGATGGGGATGGCGTTGCGAATACAGAAGGTTTCACCGACCCTGACCAGGGTCTCTTTTTCATCGGCGTCGACCATACTCACCTGGCCCTCGAGCACCCACATGAATTCATCGCCCGGGTAAGGACCGAAGGCTTCCTGCATCGTCGTCGTGGTCCAGACCCCTACGCTCAAACCGTGGTCCGCATCTTCGTAGTAGACGTGTATGTGCTGCTCGGGCAATTCGGACTGGAAATCGGCCGGGTCGAGCTCCATTTTTTCGAGACCAATACCCTCGGGACCGTTGGCTTGCAGTCGAATGACCCGTAGATTGTTACTCATAAGATATCCTTGATGCTGGTTAACGAAAGGCGAGGGTCCGCCGGAATTATTAGCGAAAAAGTTTGACCGACCGACTCGGCAAAGTCAACAAACTGAATGACTAGTCAGTTAGCTTTAAATACACTGTTGTACCAGATTTGACCTGAATGGCACTTATACTTAACGAGATCATCCCTCTCAATGGGGTCATCCCCGACCGCGTGCGGCCCACTGAGAGGGGCGGTCCGACGTATCGGTCTTACAATGATGCCACCTTTGTAAGATCCGGGCTCGGGGGCCGGGATGACGGTAGCAAATATAAACCTATGGAGCACCAATGACGCGTGATAGCCGCTACGACATCCTTTTCGAGCCGGTAAAAATCGGGCCGGTTTCGACATTATCTGCTGTTACGCCGGGCACAACCTGTCGCTGGCGGGAACGTTCATGCCGAATCGTTACAACTTCCGCAGCGACGAGTACGGCGGCAGCCTCGAGAATCGGGTCAGGCTATTTCGCGAAATCATCGAGGAAACCAGGGATGCGGTCGGTGACAGCATGGGCGTCGCGGTACGCTTTTCGGTCGACGAGTTACGCGGCGCCGAGGGGCTCGAAGCCGACAAGGAAGGCCGTGAAATCGTCGAAATGCTGGCCGAGCTCCCCGACCTGTGGGATGTGAATATCTCCGAGTGGCACAACGACAGCCAGACCAGCCGTTTCGCCGCGGAAGGCTACCAGGAACCGTTCATCGATTTCGTCAAGCAGGTAACCACCAAACCCGTGGTCGGGGTTGGACGCTATACCACGCCCGATCGCATGGTTTCCATCGTCGAGAAGGGCATCGTCGACATGATCGGCGCAGCGCGTCCTTCCATCGCCGACCCCTTCCTGCCGAGGAAAATCGAAGAGGGCCGCATCGACGATATCCGCGAGTGTATCGGCTGCAACATCTGCGTCGCCTGGGACAGTATGAAAGCGCCGATGCGCTGCTCCCAGAACCCGACCAACGGCGAGGAATGGCGCCGCGGCTGGCATCCGGATCGCATCTCGACCAAATCCGACGACGGCGCGGTTCTGGTCGTCGGCGCCGGACCGGCCGGGCTCGAGGCCGCGCTTGCAGCGGGCCAGCGCGGCCTCGACGTAATGCTGGCCGAGGCCGTGGACGAGCTGGGCGGGCGCGTCAGTCGCGAGAGCCGGCTGCCCGGCCTGGCCGCCTGGGCGCGCGTACGCGACTACCGCGGTTACCAGATTTCGCAGATGGCCAATGTCGAGATCTACAAATCCAGTGCTCTGAGCGCCGAGCAGATCCTCGAGTATGGTATCGCCCATGTCGCAATTGCCACCGGTGCGCGCTGGCGCAGTGACGGCTATGGCCGCCAGCACCAGTTTCCAATCGCGGGCATGGAGAGCGGCAACCTGTTCACGCCCGACGATATCATGTCCGGCAATCGCCCCAGCGGCAGCGTGCTTATCTACGATGATGACCATTACTACATGGGCTCGGTCGTCGCCGAGCAATTGATCGCGGACGGCTGTCGTGTTGTCTTCGCAACGCCCCATGCGGTGGTCGCATCCTGGACTGACTATACCCTCGAGCAGCACCGTATCCAGGCTCGCCTGCTGGAGCTCGGCGTCGAAGTTGTCACCAGCCATGCGCTTCAGGAAATAAGCTCACTCGATGCCACGCTCGCCTGCATCTATTCCGGGAAAACACGACTCGTAGACGCATCTTCCGTGGTGATGGTCACATCGCGTTTACCCGAGGACGCCGTTTACCAGGAACTGGCAGCCGATGCGGATCGATTGCGCGAAAGCGGCATAGTGACGCTGAAGCAAATCGGCGATTGCCACGGCCCGGCAACCATTGCCGCCGCGGTTTACGAGACAGGCGCGGTATCGACGTTGCGTTTATCTACGATTTGAAGTTATTCAGAAAGCCATACAAAAGCCACGTTTTCAACCACGTGGTGTTGAAGCGCAATGCAACCCGCGACATTCTGCAGGTCAACTTTAAAACCAGGGGGAGTCTACCACTCGATTTTGTCGTCATCGGTAATCACTGGCCGAGCAAGCTGGGAGGCGACCTGGCCAGCGAGCCCTACCGCATGATTGCCGCGGAAACCTTGAGCTACTGGCTGGAGCGCATCCCTGAAAAGTTTGGAAAAGAAGTGCCGGTCGTGGTGATGGGAGACTTCAATGACGAACCGTTCAATCGTTCGATAACCGATTACGCGCTGGCACTCAAGGACTCGAGCAAAGTCAGATCCAGACGAGCTCGCAGACCCCTGCTGTTCAACCTGATGTGGGAAATCCAGGAAGATGGCGTCGGCAGCCATTACTACGACGAATGGTCGATGCTAGACCAGATGATGGTTAACCGGGCTCTGCTGGAAAGCAGCGGTGGGTTGACGCTGGTGCCAAACTCCTGCGGTATATACAGGGCCGAGGATATGCTCAAACGGGGCAAACCAAGACGATTCGGGCGGCCTTCCTCGAAAACTTTCGATATAGCGGGGTACAGCGATCACCTGCCCATTTATATGCGAATCAGAAAACAATAGCTCCAGGCTTATTTCAGCTATCGGCGAACAATCCATGCGTACGGCGCAATCATTCAGGCCCGGG
>JAAEPH010000417.1 GCA_024232855.1 Gammaproteobacteria bacterium | reverse complement strand
TGTGTAACGGCGATTGCCTCGATATCTACCCGGTGCCGGATGACGGTCTCTATCTCGAAGTGGTCGACCATGACGTTGTGCTTACTAACGGCTCCGGTGAATTTCCATTCCGCGCGGGGCAGTTTATCTTTCTATCGCACAGGGGGGCTGTCCCCAAGCTACTCGATTTCCGCCCCGACGTGTTTGTACAAAGCCCGATCCCGGTCGCCGACCCGGCGGATTGCGCCCAGTAAATGCCTGCAGCGCCGGTTAGCGAAAATAACGGTATTAAGCCGCATATCTAACCGATTTCCTCGGCAATTGCTCCGATACGTCGGACCGCTGCATTGCTCTACCCCGATACGTCGGACCGCCGGATCAACAGGCCCTGCTTCAGGATTGGCTGGACTGTAAAGCCGAGTCGAGAAAGCCTGCGAAAATCGACTCGACCGTTTCTATAGACGTGTTCAGGGGTGATCTCCGCGGATCAGGTGCAGCGTGCAGTCGGCTTCGCGGGCGTAGTCTATCGAATGTTGCGCGGGAATGACGTCATCGGACCAGCCGTGCACGATTTCGATATGCGGGGATCTCGAGCGGTACTGCTGCACATTGAAGTCAGGAATGTAAAGCGCCGGCGCCATCAGGAAAACGGCGGCCGCGTCGACCGTTGCGGATGCCACCAGTGAGACGTAACCTCCCATGCTGGAACCGGCCAGGATGAAGCGCTCGCGCTCCTCCCGCAGGCACGCCAGCAAGCGTTCGACACGGAGGTCGGGATCCATGCTATCGCGGTAGTCGATACTTTCGACTTCACAGCCCCGGGCGCTCGCTATCGCCGCCAGGCGCTTGATTTTGAATCCCCAGGGACCGCTTTCCTTGCCGTGTGAAAAATAGAGCTTCATAGAAGTCGGGCGGCTTGTCCTGGCTTATGCGTCGTTGCCGGAGTTGAGCAGGTAAAACAGGGAGTGCGCGTGTTCGGTCGTCTCGATGCCCAACTGGGTAAGATAACCGCCATCGACCTGGGTGATAAAACCGCCTTCGAAAAGGTATTTTGCCGCCGATATCAGCTCGGGCGCAGCCGTTTTATGGATCTTGATGCCTTCCAGTCCGGTCGGAGAACTAAACTGCATCAACACTTCCAGCGCGGCCAGGTTTTGCGGCGAATAAGGCATATTGTTTTCCAGGTTCACAGGCTGGTGTCAATTTATAACCCGCGCGGCGCTGGAAGGCCAACATTTTCAACAGCTTCGATATCGATGCGGGCTAGTTGAGTACCTCGTAACCGCGATTGCGCAGGCAGTTTTTCACCACCCGGCTTTTTTCCTTTTCGGTGGTGGCCGCACCGCCGGCGCCGCCGGCGACGGCACCGACGCCGGCCGAGCGTACTACCGTTTCGCTATCGCCGAGTACCGCGCCCATCAGCCCGCCGACGAGGGCGCCCCTTGCAGCGCCTTCACCGGCTTTCTGGTCCACCTGGGTCGCAATCTCCTCGCAGGCCGCAACGTCGACCAGGTACTGGTCCATGTCGACGCCGGCCGGATCGATAATGGGTTTTGAACTGTGCGCGGCGCAGCCCGCGGCGAGGGTAATCCCGAGCAGGCCAATTACGATCAGGTTTCGTTTCATTGCTATCTCCACTTTATTCCTTGCGGGCGCCCGGGTAGCGGGAACGCGTTATTATGTTCCCGATTGGCGGCCTTGTCGATGATTGTTAGCACCACACCAAACCCGCTACTATTTGCCGAATATCATTTTGGGGGCTTGTTTCAGATCTCGACTTCTGCTAGCGCTTGGTGCTAAAAGGCTATAACCGACTGACATGCTCATGACCAGACAAAAACAAGAGGGATGTAGAGGGGTCAAGGAGGAGTCCCGAGCTTGCGGGGGAAGCTCCTTGATGCCTCTACATCCATCGTTATCATTCTGGTGATGAGTCTGTCAATCATAACCCAAAGGTCACCAGGGTATTCTGCGGCATATATCTGCGGGTTTGCTCCGGCGGTAACAATGATCGGCCCCGCCCGAAATGCCCCTTCCGGGCGGGGCCGAAAGGGGCTGATACGTGGAATCACAGGCTCCGCATAGTGTCAATAATCTTTCTTGTGACCGAGTGCGCGGAATTCGTAAAAAACCGACGAAAGGTCAGATCACAACCCCGATTTAGTATATTATTGGCGCTTCCGGATTGTGCCAGGTCAATAACTATAAATACAGATAATGTATGAATTAGGAAGCTCTCCAAAATCTCTCATAGAATCACTGGAACTGGTTCGGCTCCACAGCCCCCCGCATATACTCAGCAGGTTGCTCGACATCTGTAATAATCCGGATGCCGGCAGCGAGGATCTGGCGCGGATAATCAGCACCGACGCCGCCCTCACCAGCCGTCTTATCATGGCGCTGAACTCGGTCGCATTCACGGTCGGCGAGCCCGTCGACGATTTGAAACAGGCGGTGGCCCTGCTGGGACAGGACCTGGTCAGGACCATGATCCTGACCATGTCGATTCAGCAGCTGTTTTCAGGCCTGATCAGTTCGCAAAAGGCGTTTGTCTGCAATGCCTGGCTCGACTCCCTCTACTGTGCCCTGTTTGCACGCGATATCGCCAGCTCGCTGGACTACGAATTTCCGCAGGACGCCTATCTCGCCGGCCTGTTGCACGATCTCGGGCAAACTGTCTTCGACGCCAGGCACCACGGGCAGTACACCGATGTCATGGCACAAAAAACCGAGCTTGAAATCATCAACAAGGAGGTGCTCAAGTTCGGCTTCAGCCATACCGAGCTCGGCGCCAATATCATCGAGACATGGCCCAACCTGAGCATGACCATCGCCGATGCCGTGCGCTTCCATCATGAAGAAGAGGAACAACTGGCCGGCGGCGATATTCTTTGCCGTGTCGTCGCCGAAGCCAGCCAGCTCGCCTGGCACTGGAGCCATACCGGCGAGGCCGATGCCGAATGGCAATCGAAACTGGTCGATGCGGCCGAGTTGAAGAAGATTTACACCCGGGTGCGGAAGCAGGTCGCGACGACGGCGACCGAACTGGGGATTCCGGCCACCGGCAAGGGTGCGCTCACCCAGGCCGGGCTCGCCGACTACAACGAAAAGGAAACCATCAGGATGGCGCGCAAGATCCGCGATACTTCCCTGATCAAGGTGCTGTGCTGCGCCGAATCCGATGCGCCGGTCGCCGACACGCCGAGACAACTGCTATCCAGGATTGCCCGGGAAATGCAGCTGCTGTTCTCGATTGCGGACCTGGCCCTGCTGATCCCCGATGGTGAAAACCCGAATTATCTATCCTTTTACCAGGTCAACCCGGTGCAGCCGGTGAGCCGCTTCTCAATCGACAACAATAACAGCCAGATCATCCTCGGCTTTCTCGACCGGCGCAGCGTCTGGGTTGAACCCGAAAACAAACACGATCCGGTGGCCCCCATATCGGACCGTCAGATCATCCGCCGACTGAATCATGAAATTGCGCTCAGCCTTCCGTTGGGTCATGGCGACCAGTCCATCGGCGCCATTGTCATAGGTGTCAACCGCGGGCAGAAGAATTCGCTGGGTAACCTGTCGCGGCTGATTTCAGGTTATCTCGAGAATGTCGCTATGCAGTGGCTGAGCCACAACCGGGTGCTGGATCAGCAACACATCGATGACGACCTGCAGGAAGAGCTGGAACAGCGCGATGTCAACAAACTGGTCCACGAAATCAGTAACCCGTTGAGTATCATCGGGAATTACATCGACATCATCAAGGCGAACATGAAATCCGAGGGCGCTGAGAATAATCGCGAATTCGAGATTCTGAAGGAGGAATTGCAGCGCATCGGTGATATCGTGTTGAATTTCAAGGATACCAGGGACACGGAATCGACCGAGGTACTACTGAATGACGAGCTCAAGACCTGTGTGCCGCTGTACGTGAAATCGGTAAGCCGCGACAAGGAGGTCGAGATCAGGTGGAACCTCGACGGGGAAAACGCCGAGATCAACATAACGCGCGACGAATTGCGTCAAGTAGTGCTCAACCTGGTCAAGAATGCCGTCGAAGCCAGGGGCCGCAATGCGGAAATTGTGATTTCGAGTCGCCATTTCGTTAATATAGACGGCAAGGCCTATGCCCAGTTCACCGTTGCCGATCGCGGCAGGGGAATCGATGCGATCACCCGCAACCTGCTGTTTACCGCGTCGACCAGTACCAAGCGCGGCGCCAACCGGGGTCTCGGGCTATCGGTGGTTGCCGAGATACTGGGAGCTGTCAATGGACATATCAAGTACATGGAAACCGAGGGTGGGGGCGCTTCCTTCGAAGCGTTGATCCCGTTGCTTTTGAACAAACCTGACAACTAGCTATCATGGAAAATTCATTTGTAACTTTCGATGAAAAGAATTCACGGTTCGATAAACCCGTCTCCATCCTGGTGGTGGACGACGATGAGCGCGCCCGTGAAAGCCTGTCCGTGCTGCTCAAGCGCCAGTGGGAAGATATAACCGAGGCCGAAGATGGCGAGGTCGCCATCTCGCTGATCCAGCAGCGCCAGTTCAAGATCATCATCCTCGACCTCAATATGCCGAAGAAGTCGGGCGACCAGGTGCTGGCCTTCATCAAGGAAAAGAAGATAAACACTACCGTAATCGTGCTCAGCGGTGAAACCTCGATAAACAAGGTTACCGAGGCGGTTCGGCTAGGCGCCTACGATATTTTCAAGAAGCCTTACAGCTTCGACGAACTCGAGCATGCGATTCGCAACGCGCTCGACAAATCGCGTATCGAGGAAGAAAAAGCCCGGATCCAGAACCGGCTGGCCCATTCCGAACAACTGCATCGCTACATGGTGGATAATTCGCCCGATCTGATTTACATCCTCAACCTGAGGGGTGAGTTCAGTTTCGTAAACGATAGCGTCACCAAGCTGCTGGGCTATGACAAGAGCGACCTGCTGGGTATGCATTACAGTCATTTCATCGCCGACGAAGATCGCATGAAAGCGGAGTATCTTTTCAATGAAAGGCGCCGTGCCAGCCGCTCCAACCAAACCATCGAACTCGGCCTGAAATGCAATTCCACCGATCCATCGAAGCCGTTCGACGTCAGCGTGCGGCCGATCGAACTGAATTCCATGGGAATTTACTCGGTAGACGTCAATGACTCAAAAAAAGTCAGTACCTACCAGGGTACCTACGGTGTGGCGCGTGATATTTCCAGCCGCAAGAAAGCGGAGAAACTGATCACCTTTCAGGCTTACCACGACCTTCTCACCAAGCTGCCAAACCGGGTGATGCTGCTGGATCGTCTCGACCTGGCGATCAAGCAGTCGGTGCGTACCAGTGAAACCCTGATCGTCATGTTTCTCGACCTCGACCGCTTCAAGCTGATCAACGACAGCTTTGGTCACGTGGTCGGAGACCAGTTGCTGGTCGAGGTGGCCGACCGGCTTAAGGACGAAATCAGGACTGGCGATACCCTGGCCCGGCTCGGCGGTGATGAATTCATGCTGCTGCTGCCCCAGCCCACGACACGTGAACAGGCCGAGAGCGTCGCGCAAAAACTGATCGCCAGCCTGCGGCAACCCTTCTTCCTGCGAAACAAGGAAGTCTATATCAATGTCAGTATCGGCATTGCCGTGTTTCCGGACGATTCCGCCGACATCAATACGCTGATCAAGAATGCCGATATGGCCATGTACGAGGTCAAGTCTACTGGTAAGAATGGTTACACGTTTTATGACGACAAGCTCGAGCATGCCGCCGCAGAGAAGATATCGATCGAGAGCGGACTCAGAAACGCGCTGAAAAACAATGAGCTGGAAATTTTCTACCAGCCGCAATACAACTCGCTAAGCCGGCGGATTGTCGGTGTCGAAGCACTGCTGCGATGGAATCACCCCCATCTCGGGCTGCGCGCCCCCGGCTATTTTATCGAGCAGGCGGAAGAGTCGCGCATCATCCAGCAAATCAGCGAATGGGTATTGAATCGCGTCGCGCAGGACCTGTTCAACGATGCGCGCTTCCTCGACAGCGGCATGAAGGTCAGCATCAACCTGTCCGCCTCCGATATTCGGCAGAGGGATTTCCCGGAGAACCTGGTGACGTTTACCGAAAATTTCGGCATCGACCCAGGCCGCCTTGGAATCGAAATCACCGAAAACATGTTCATGAGCGATATCCAGGCCTGCACCCATAAATTGCAGGTATTGTCCAATCGCGGTATCTCGATCGCCATCGACGACTTTGGCACCGGCTATTCGTCGTTGAATTACCTGCGCGAATTGCCGGTACACACGGTAAAGATAGATTATTCGTTCGTGTCCGAGATCGAGCATTCGCGCAAGGGCGCGGCGCTGGTTGCCGCTATCGTCGGTATGGCGCATGGCCTCGGCATCGATATCATCGCCGAGGGTGTCGAAAACGCCAGCCAGTCAGAGTACCTGGAAGGTTTGGGTTGTCACACGATGCAGGGATTTCTGTACAGTAAACCCCTCAGGGTCGACAAGTTTCTTAATGCCGTGGCTTCGCAGCAGAACATCATCTCGAAACTTTCGGGCTAACGCCCCAATTACACTCACTTCGGGCGTTATCCCCCCGATGCGTCGGACCGGTGCAAGCGGGGATGACGGCAGCGATCTGTTTCGGCTGGCTGCAAAGGCATGAAATTTACGAACCACTTCAGCACATCCACCATCTGCATTCAGTACCTGAGAAAAGAAACCCCAGAAGGTGTTTTCTTTACTGAATATTCTTTGCCGGCTCTGAGGGCCGGATTGATGGGGTTGAAGCGACTGGGTGGGAATAAAATCAGTAAAGCATTTGGCCAGTTGACTGATCGAATTCTGTCGTATTTTGGTGAGCTGATCAGCGAGCCGCTGGCTCGCTGAACGTGGTCTACGACGCAATGTGGCCAGGTGAAAACCAGGCAAAAACAAGTTGGGATTTTTCATGCCCAATTATCTCATTTCATGACATTCCTGGTAACTGTTTGGCGATGCTGAAGGGGCTTAACTTAGCGCCATTTCGTGTGTGTCCCCGTAGTTTGCCCGTAGTTTCAGGAGGAAAGCGTAATTGCTTTGGAGTAGAATCGGCCATGGCGAACCTTTCTTGTTGCATAATTCGGGCTAGACTCAATCTTTCCGGGAATCTAAGGATTCCAGCATTAACTGTATGATCAGGGCTAAATGCGGGTGAAAAGAACGTGAAGGGGTGGCGGCATGAGCCAATTGAATGTATTGATTATCGATGACAGCCATGATCTTGCGGATGGCCTGGGCATGGTTTTGGAAGAAGAAGGCTTTCAAGTGACGCTGGCCTACAATGGATGTGATGGCATTGAGGCATTTGAAGCAGGCCGTTTTGATGTGGCGTTCATCGACGTAAAGATGCCCGATATAAGCGGTGTCGAAGTGTTTCACAAGATCCGTAAGAAAGATCCAGAGCTCAGGATCATTATGATGACCGGCTATCGGGTGAAACAACTACTGGAGGAAGTGGTTGGCAATGGGGATGTAGAGATATTACGCAAGCCACTTGAAATCGGTCGTGTGCTGGAGGTATTGGCGCAGATACAGGACGAGAGCATTATTCTGGTCGTTGACGATGATCCTGAATTTGCCCATGGTTTGTCGGCCTGCTTGACAGAACATGGCATGAAAACCATGTTTGCGCGTAACGGCCAGGAGGCCGTTGATGGTGTGTTATCCAATCCGGTTGATGTGCTGGTGCTGGATTTTTTAAGTGCCTTTAGCGCCTCGATGCCATCCATGCCGGGCAATAATTCGGTACTCGGTAGAGATGCCGCTTTGAACGGCCTTGGCCTGTTCTGTAACTTCGAAATAATGCGCCCGGTCATCCGGATGTATCCAGTTGGATAATGCCTCGAGCGAATCTGTACTGGCGATGTATTCTTCCGCGGAAACACCATGGATCTGGGCGAGTTCTTCGGTACAGGAAAGCGTTCTTTTTTCGTTACCATCCCAGACAAAGTATCCCAGTTTTGCCAAAGCCACCGCGTGGCGCAGTTTTAATCGGCCCGCGATTTCATCATCGCCCGTAATGTAGAGAATGTGTGGTATCGAGGTGTCCTGAATATTGCAGTGCCGGCCTACCTGCAATTTTATAGTATGAATGCTTTGGATTCGCCAGAAAATCCGATGAGTGGAATATCTAACCCCCCTGTGTCACGAAAGCTCTTCATCTTCGTCTGTCTGCATATATTCCCACATTTCGTTTTGGTGTAACCAGATTGGATCAGCATTTTGTTGAATGAACTCGTCAATACTGATCCCTTCTATAGTGGGCGGTCTCTTGACTTTGACCTGCTTTCCATTCATGAATACCCACGTATATTTTTTTTGCTCTTCTGCTTTGGCTATTTTTCTTGCACGCTTCTGAGCGGCTGTGAGTTTCTTTTTTATCTTTGCCATTTTATTGATTTTGGTTAACGTCCCGTCATTATGCCTTGCCAGGGAATGGTTCACTAATGCCGGGTATAGCCTCGCCTATCCCAGGGTGTTCCTTCCCAATGACTAATAACCCCTTCATCTCCACATTCCAAACACTCCCAGCCAATCTGATTATCCTCCGTATAAACCCACACTTCGATTTCTCCAGAGCAGGGTTTTCCCACAATTAATTTTCGACAATTTACTGCTGAAAGTGTCACTGGACTTTCATACTCTATCGTTGCGGCTTCAATGATAGCAGTTAGAAAGTTCAATAATTCCTTAGCTTCTAGCGGCAAATCAGGGACTTTCCCGTTCTCGTCCATAAAATGCCGTATGTTCGTTATCATTACCATATCATTACCATATCATTACCATTAACCTTTTTCCTTTTTTGCCCAACAACTAACCCGGAAAATTCACACTAATGCACAATCTCGCTTGTCTATTGATTCCACAAGAAATATATCCTCAGTCACTCGTAATCACTGATACGAGGTTCCTTCGGATATTTCCTTGTGAAATCCCATTTCTTTTAAAAAACAATGGCCTGCGCGATCTTCGCGCAGATTTATGAACTTTCCGGGCTA
>JAAEPH010000416.1 GCA_024232855.1 Gammaproteobacteria bacterium | reverse complement strand
TAGCCCGGAAATTTCATAAATTTGCGCGAATATCGCGCAGGATATTGTTTTCACAAGGAAATTCCCGAAGAAGTCTCGTATCAGTGATTACGAGCGACTGAGGGAATATTTCTTGTGGAATCAATAGACAAGCGAGATCGCGCATAATTTGTGAATTTTCCGGGCTAGACCGGTATTCGCTGTTCAAGCGTATCCTGTTTACGTTGACGCTCATCGGCGGCATTGCAATTGCGGGTAGTCTGCTACCGATAGTGCAGAAGAGAATTGACCTCATGATTGATATGGTCACGCCCTACGAGCAAGGTGAGGAACAAACTAAATTTAACAGTTTGCGCTTTAGGGTCGAAGCCTGGAAGCTAGGTTGGCACGTGGGGCTGGAAAATAAAATATTCGGTTTTGGTCCGGGCAATACCAAGCGGGTGATTAGGGCTTACGCACGGGAAAACCCCCATTTGAAGAGGCTCAAAAAATTGAATCATATCCATAACCAGTTCATGCAAACTTTTGCCATGACTGGCCTGGTTGGACTGCTCTCATTTCTGGCTTTGCTAATCTGCCACTTTTGGCTATTCATGAAATATCTCGGAAAACAATATAGCCAGGTAGTGCGTATTCGACCGGGATGCCAAAGTTGGAACCGCCGTACTCTGGAATGATTGCGGTATTGATTGCGATGACGTTGCCGTCGATATCGAGTACAGGGCCACCGCTGCCGCCGTGGGTGGTGTCAGCATCGTAAACCACGGCTGATTCGGAACGCTGACCTACAATGCCCCGGCTCGCAAGCGGACGAATGAACTTTGCCTCCGACAGGCGCCGGGCAATGCCCCAGAATTCGAGGCTTTCGTCAGCCTGTAATTCAGCAATAAAATCATCGCCGGTCTGTGCCAGCATTGAAATCATTCCGGTCGGATATCCCATGACGATAACCTCATCTCCAGGTGCAGGCGGTCGCCCTGGCGATGAATACGATAACGGGAGAGAGGCCCCGTGTCACCAAACTCAATCAGGTCGCGTTGCTGCAGCTGCCTCGATTCCACTCGCTCACCGTTGATCCACAGCGGGTTCTGTGCACGAGCTTCAATCTCGTAACCATCACTACAACGGCTCAGGCGCGCAACAATGCCATCCTGCAACGGTTCGCTACCCGCCTCGGCGATGCGAATCATGTCTGCATCGTTTAACGAAACCTCGAATGCGTTGCCGCTCAACCAGGACACAGTGCCGCGCGCTGGTCCGGTAAGAATATCCAACGATGCGGTGGCACTATCTACTGTGTTAGCGCTATTTTCCTTTTCGGTCATCGCGTTTACCCCTTGCCCGACCACTAGCCTGGGCCTTCAATTCGTCTGGCTGGTTGCAAAGAATGATCCTACTGCGTTTTCTAGGTTCAATGTGTAAACCGCTTGCCTGGTGTAGTACAGGGGACAGTCTACAGATATCGGGATAGGTAATGTAGGCTGTCCTGATTCCGGCGCCGCGGCCAAACCAGGGCAACCGGTATTTTCCCATGAGCGGTTGCAGCTCAAACAGCAGAAATGCACTCAGGAAGATCGTCAGCGTGTAATAAATCATCGATTTGCCGTTTCGGCCGCCCCGGGAAGAGAAAGTGCGGAGATTGTCGCGAAGCAAGGATGAGAATAAATAGCCTTTCCTTTCATGTCCACGTCGAGAGAAGGGGTTTGGGCTGGCCGAAAGCGCGGACAGAAGATCGGTAAACTGTCCTCCGAATTACGAAATAGGTAAACTGTCCCCCTCATATACCTGCGGGATTCTTGCAAAAGTAAAATAGAAGAAACATAGCGATATGAAAATTACTGCGATAAAGGCATGGCAGGTGGATCTGCCCCTGAAAGAAGGCCGTTACAGCTGGTCGAACGGCAATTTTGTCGAGGTTTTCGACAGCACGGTCGTCGCCGTCGAAACTGACGAAGGTTTGACCGGATATGCCGAGTGTTGCCCATTGGGCTCGGCCTATTTGCCCTCCTATGCGCTCGGTGTGCGTGCCGGCCTGAGCGAATTGGCGCC
>JAAEPH010000415.1 GCA_024232855.1 Gammaproteobacteria bacterium | reverse complement strand
GATACACCGCCATAAGGTATAACTTTTAACTTCCAGCCTTTGCTTAATTCTATTGTATCCATCATTTTAATCCTCTGTTAGTGTTGATATTGTATCTTCAGTGCATGCGTACTTACTAAAGCCTTGGTTGAATTGTTGTTTCATTTGTCTGTCCTGTTTAGTTGGTGGTTTCAGTACCCAAGCGCAATTCTAGCTTCACGCATATTTGTGACCGTGATCTTGTAATCGCCAATCACTTCGCACCCTAAGACTACAGGGATAAGGAAGGATATACCGGCGCCGTCAGTAGTGGGCGCTGTTTTAAAACCGTGTGCTTCGATGTAATTTGTGATATTAGTGTTCATTGGTTTGTCCTGTTTGTTTGTTTGTTTATTTATACAAGGATTCGATGATTGCGCTTTTACAAGCGTACGGTGTCTGTATTGTGCGCTTTATAGTAATATGATTGCATTCTACAAGGTCAGAGTTGAGAACTAGCTCTACAGGGTCATAATTAGTATATGGGTTAGCGATGGACTTCTCGCGCAGCAAGGTGTTGTTGTTCCACTCATATTGGGTATATGTAGTTAGGTTTT
>JAAEPH010000414.1 GCA_024232855.1 Gammaproteobacteria bacterium | reverse complement strand
TAGTTTTAATTTAGCATGTCAGTTAAACAACGGTGCTGATACGTTTAACTATATGATCCAGACCGACCCAACTCTATACAGTAGCGGAAATAATCTTTTCAGCAACAATGAGCAAGACGGCATTGCGGCTAACACAGCCACCCATACATGGACAGGCTCTGATTGTGTAACAGGTCTAGCAATGAATAGGGCTTGGGCATGGAATAGTAGGACACCAGCTGTAATTCCTGACGCAGAGCCAGCTTTAACTATATCCACCACAGATGCCGAAACTCCCATAATGATAGGTGAGTCTTTTGTGGCAAAAAATGGCACATTTAGAGTAGAAAGAAGCTATCCTGGTGGAACACATATAAAGATCATAAACGGTGTAAAATATATAACATCATACACAGTAGCCGAAAATCCCAGTTGGACTATTAAACTACAAAAACATCAGGTTATATATGATCCAAACATAGATCAAGCAACAATAACCGACATGCCGATTGTTGACACCATTATTTTAGATAGTTATGGTGATATAATGCTGCCT
>JAAEPH010000413.1 GCA_024232855.1 Gammaproteobacteria bacterium | reverse complement strand
GTATTACGTCACCTACCAGGGCCTCGAGAAATCACGGCAGGCGCGCGTAAAAGCCCTCAAAAACCAAACGGAATAAAGCATTTAACCCGCAACGCTCACCGATTTCCTGCAGCGCCGCCGCTATGCCGCGCCCTGCCTGTTTTTTGCAAGGGCCAGCATAGCGTGCAACAAAACGTTGCAGCCGGCTTCGAGATCCCCGGGTTCGGCACTCTCCTGTTCGTTATGGCTGAGCCCGCCGGCGCAGGGAACGAATATCATTGAAGTCGGCGCCACCAGGCAAACCTGGCAGGCATCATGACCGGCACCAGACACCAATTGCTGGTTGCTATAACCGAGTAAATGGGTGGCTGCCGCAATCGCGGCGATGCAATCGGGGTCAAACTCGACCGGGGCCTTGTCCCAGATTTCATCCAGTTGACACACGACGCCATGCTGCCCTGCTATGGCTGCAACCCGGGTTTCAATTTGCGCCGCCATTTGTGCCAGCACCTTTGCATCGGGATTACGGATATCGATGGTAAAGAAGACCTCGCCGGGTATCGTGTTGCGCGAGTTCGGTATCACCGATATCTCGCCCACCGTGCTTACCGCATGCGGTGCGAAATCGAGCGCCAGCGCCTGTATCATGGAGATCATCTCCGCCGCGACGACCAGCGCGTCGCGACGACCCGGCATCGGAGTCGAACCGGCATGCGAATCCTGACCTTTCAACCTGGCATCGTACCAGCGTTGTCCCTGCCCGCCGGTAACAATCCCGATCTGGCGATTATTCGCCTCCAGAATCGGCCCCTGTTCGATATGCGCTTCAAGCAAGGCGCCGATCGGGTTCCTTCCGCAGGGTACATCGCCGAGGTAGCCAATTCGTCTTAACTCGTCAACCATACTGTTTCCGTCGCTGTCGGTAATCGACCAGGCGTAGTCCTTCTCGAAGACCCCCGCATAAACACCGGACGCAATCATGGCTGGCGCGAAACGCGAACCTTCTTCATTGGTCCAGACGACGATTTCGACCGGGGCATCGGTCGTTACATTGTTGTCGTGAAGCGTGCGCACCGCCTCGAGTGCGGCGAGCACGCCGTAGACCCCGTCGAACTTGCCACCGTGGGGTTGGGTGTCGAGGTGGCTGCCGGCCACTATCGGAGCCAGTTGATTGTTACGCCCGGCCCGTCGCGCAAAAATATTACCCATATCATCGATCGTGATGCGGCAACCAATTTCTTCGCACCAGCGAACAAACAGATCACGCCCGTCGCGATCTTCATCGGTTAGCGCCAGTCGACATGAACCACCATGCTGACCCGGCCCGAATTCCGCGATCGACATGATGCTGTCCCAGAGGCGTTGCCCATTGACGCGCAGATGTGCTGTTTCGTTCATAGTTAAACCCGTACCGGGTCTCGCTTAAGCGCCTGACAGAGACAATGTACTCCACCGCCGCCCAATGTAAACATCGACATGTCAGGTGCGAACAGCGCCGGAATCGGTGTGACCTCGACATCCCATCCCTGCTGGCGCACGAATTCGGCCACCTGTTCCGAGCCTTCCTGCTCCGAACGTTCGCCACAGTATCCGATCAACACAGTCCCGGGCTCGAGGATTACGAAGTCACCACCCTCAAAGCGCCTTTATGAAATAGACCCGATCGAAGCCGTCCTCGTGGCGGTGGTCGAATTCCCGATAGCCAAGCCTGGGGTACAGCCCCAGGTTTTCGGTCATTTTTGCATTGGTATATAGCTCGACCGACGCGTAGCCTTCAGCGCGAGCCTGTCGTTCGACAAACTCGATCAATTTCGACCCCAGGCCCCGTCCCTGGAAACCCGGGTCGACGGCAACATTTTCGAGATGGACGTGGTCATCGCGCACGTAAAACACCACGAACCCGCGGACCTCTCCGTCCTGTTCGAGCACGTACAGGTGCTCCTCGTCGATAGCCGCGGCAAAATCCGCAATCATCGGCGCCGGCTCTTTGCCGATACGATCGATGTAGCGAGTATAAGCAGCGACCGCGCAGGTCTTAATTGCGTCAAGATCGGTGCGTCTGGCGGGTCTAATTGGATTCATTGGTCAACCGAATAGACAGTGAATCGGAACCGCTGGAATGATAACAGAGCAGGTAAAGCAGTCGAACCCGGCGCCTTTAAAAATAGTAGGCCATGTCCAGCAGCAGGTAGTCGTCGTCTTCGAAGGCAATCAGGGGGTCGTTATCATCGATGCCGGCAAAGGTCTGCAGTTCGAGCGTGGCCTTCCAGCTCTGCCCGACCCGGCGGCTCGCCTCGATGCGGAAACTACGGCTCTGTTTCTCGACATCGACCAGGAAACCGGCCAGTATTTCGGTCGACTGGGCGTCGTTGAGGGCGAAACGGGCGCCGAGGAAGAGATCGCGGTCATACACGCCGCGCAGCTCCTCGGGCCGGTTATCGTGCGAGAACTCGGCAATCGCGCCGATGTCGGAGACCGAATCGAAGACACCGAAAAAGGTGTATTCGAAGCCGAACACGAAGGCGTCCCGATCGCTGGATTCGGCCTCGCGGTGAATCAGCTCGAGGCGCCAGATCCAGTCCAGGTAAATCAGCTGGGCATCCACGCCGATTTGCGTCATCTGCTCGTAAAACGGGATTAATACCGCCTCGCCGTCACCGTCACTGCCCGGTAACAACAGCGGGTCGCGACTGGTGCCCGAAAACCAGGAAACGCCGAGATCGAGATCGTTGTAGGTTTGTGAAAAACGCAGCGCATAGTCGATATGCTGCTGTCCCGCGGAAGATTCGTACTCGGCCTGGTCGGTATCGACCACCAGTGGCAGTCGCGGCCGTCCTTCCTCGCCGCGGAAGGTACGTTCACGGAAACCGGGTAGCACCAGGAAGTCGAGCACACCCCAATCCTGGTAGCGCTTGAGATGAAGCATCGGTTGACCGAGCTTGTCCTCGCCATCGATGCCCTCGACACCGTCGATCTGGTTGATGACGTCAACCAGGTGTAGCGACTCGGTAACGCCCCAGAACATCGTGTTGACGCCCACGCGCCATTCGTTGTCGCCATCGAGATGCAACCACAACAGTTCGCGGACATCGGCGTGTTCACGTTCCGAATCCCTGTCGTCGGCGCGCATGAACAGTTCCATGCCCCACAGGTCATCGCCGTCGTTCCATTCGCCGTCCCATTTCGGCTGAAACGACAGCGTGGTGTTGTGGTCGAACTGGTTTTCGAACTTCGCCGCCTGGCTGAAGCTGATCGCCTCGAGCGCGACATTGCCGGAGAATTCCGCAAACCCGCTAAAGCTGATTAAAGACAGGCCCAGCCAGACAACCAGTAGACGCATGCTACTTGATTCGTTTCAGCGATTGCGAACGAAAATCGCGTTCGCCGAGGCCGGTCTTGAACTGGTAATCGGTCCATTCCAGCAGGGTGCTTTTGCCGGTTTGATGATTCTCCATGTTCATGCTTGCGGGACGCCAGTAGTGCCCGAGAAATTGTTCGAAATCGCCCGCTGTCAGGGTTTTCAGCAGGGCTTTCTTGCGATCATAGTATTCCGACCTGACGATTCGAAAGGCCTCGGTATCCATCCACACGATCAGGCGTGTGTATCCCGAGTGTTCGTAGGCCGGGAAGTGCTCGATTACGTGGCAGGTCCAGTCGCCGCAGGGCTCGTCGCGCAGGTAATTGTAGGTATATTTCTCGATTTCCTGCGAGCCCAGATCTTCGAAGGCGAAGGTCGAACCCATGAATGGACCCGACTTGTTACGCGAACTGATGCGTTTGATCCGTTTCAGCGCCGGCAGGTAAAGCCACTGATCGTCGGGCTCGAGGCCGTGGGCGTAGGTCAGCATCGCGGTGCCCTTGACGTCGGCCGGTTCGTCAAAAATGGAGAGGCTCTTGTCACCGTCGCCTTCGACCTCGAGCGTGCGGATACGAATGAGGCGCGATGAAGTCTTTCCCGCCTTGTTTTTCAGCGTCATGATCATGTTCGCCGTGAAGTCGGTGAAGCCATGGTCATAGGCTCTCGCAGCACGCGCGATTTCAAGCCCTCTTTGCTCGGCATCCTGCGCTTGAGCGCTCAGCGGTAGCGTCATCAGCAGCAGCAGCGCCGCGGTTTTGATATCAGGCATTGGTTGTCTCCTTGCGATCGAGGGCCATCAGCAATGGCGGTAACAAAAGAAAGTCGGCGACGATGGCGAAGACGATGGTCACCGCGGTCATGAACGCCATGTTCGAATTCAGTACAAACGCGGAAAAAGTCAGTACCGTGAAGCCGGCGACCAGCACGATTGAAGTCACCACCAGGGCAAGCCCCACGGTGTTGAAGGCATAGCGCACCGCGTCCGCGGCATCGAGCCCCTTTTCGCGGCGCGCGCGCAGGTACTTGCTGAGGAAATGCACCGTGTCGTCGACGACGATACCGAGCGTCATACCGGTTACCACGGACAGCGCCAAACCGATCTGGCCGACGGCGAGGCCCCAGACGCCAAATGCCAGCGCGGCGGGGATCAGGTTCGGAATCAGGCTCAACAGGCCAATCTTGAAGGAACGCAAGGCGAACACGAGAATGATGGAGATCAGTATCAATGCAATGGTGGTACCCAGCAGCATGCTCCTGATGTTGCGCGCGCCGATATGGCTGAACATGATGGTCGGGCTCGCCGCGTCGTTGTGCATGCTGGCCGGCGCATTTTCGCGTAGCCACTGCCGCGCGCGCTGCTCGAGCGCGAGCACCTTCTTCGTGGTCATGTTGTAAAGCATCACGGTCATGCGCGTCGCCGACTTGTCGATGTTGATCTGGTTGTTGAGATCGAGACCGTAAGGCAGCGACATTTCGTAAAGCAACAGGTACTGGGCCGCCAGTTCACGCTGCTCGGGCAGGCGGTACCAGTCCGGATCGTCGCCGTGCATGCTCTTGTTGAGACGTTTGAAAGTGTCCGAGATGACGTTGACGTGGATGACCTCGGGTTGCTCACGATACCAGTTGGCGAAATCTTCGATATTTTGCTGAAAACCGGGATCGCTGATGCCGCCGTCCTCCCCGGACTCCAGTGAATAGTCCACCAGGTACAGGCCACTCAGGTTCTGCGACGCAAAATCGGCATCGCGGCGAAATTCGATTCTCTCGCTGAAGTACTTGACGAAATCGTCGTTGAGCTCGTTCAGCGGTACGCAGGCAATGAGCAGCAGGCTGCCCAGTCCCATGCCGATCAGCAAACGCCTGCGCCGCCGGATCACGAATTCGGCGAAGCGCTGCATCACCCGGCTCGAAGCGGTCTCGCCGGTCTGCGCGCGCGCGGGCAGCAGCATCATCGCCGCCGGCAAAAATGTCACGCTCAACACGAACGCGATCATGACGCCCATGGCAACGATATTGCCGAGGTCGTGAAACGGCGGCGCATCCGAAAAATTCATGCTCAGGAATCCGATCGCCGTGGTCAGGCTGGTCAGAAACACCGGCTGGAAATTGATGCGAATGCTGTCGACCATCGCCTCGCTCCGCGTCTCGCCGCGGCGCCTCATCTGCAGGTAGTTCATGAGTACGTGCACGCTGTCCGCAATCGCCATGGTCGGGATGATCATGATTGCCGCGAACGAAGGCGGGGTCAGCGCAATACCCAGCCAACCGGCCATCCCCATCGCGCCGGCAATGGAAAAGACGATGATGATAAAGGTTACGACGGTTCCCGAAAATTCCTTGACCCAGAAGTACAGCACGATGACAAACAGCAACAGCATCAAAGGGAACAGTGTCTGCATATCGTACTGGCTCGCCTCGGGGAAAGCCTGGTTCATCATCGCGATGCCGGTCAGCTTGACGTCGATATCGGGAAAACTGGCGCGAAATTCGGCGCGCAACCCGCGTACGAACTCGACCACCTCCGGATTCTCGGCAATCGGGTCTTTGCCGGGTAACTCGATGGTGACGTTAACCCCGGTCACATGCGCCTGCTTCGAAACCAGGCGATTGATCAGCACCGGTTCGTTGAGCGCGATATCGCGTATCCGGCCGAGCGCCTGCGAGTCGGAGCTTTCGACCTGGTAACCGAGGTCCTCGACGATCAGGTCATCCTCTACGGCGGCGGTATGCTGGTAGTTCGTGAGCGACTCGACCCGCGTCGAATAAGGCGTTTCCCAGGCACGTTCGGTAAGCCAGGCAACCGCGCCGAGGGTTTCGCGCGTGAACACCTGTCCGTCGGCCGGCACCAGTATGAACATGACATTGTCATTCTTGGAGTAAGTGTCCTGCAGGTTTTCAAAGGCCAGCAACTGCGGGTTTTCCTCGCCGAAAAAGACGCGGTAGTCATTGGTGAAAGTCAGGTGCCGGGCGCCCGCGCCCATGCCCGCAATCGCCAACAGCGTGACAAGGATAACGGCCCACTTGTGGCGCAGGATGAACTGAGCGTAACGTTTTGCCATCAATGGCTCCCGGAGTTGATTCTGATCAGTTGCAGGAGTTGCGTCAGTCCGCAACCACCGTAATAGAGCTTGTCCATGTTGCGCGACACCTTGGCCGCGCTGAGGCTGCCTTCCATGATGGCCGCCATGGTCACCGCCATCGTATAAGGATCGACCTCGTCAATGATCAGGCCGTCCTCCTTCGCCCTCGACAGCACTTCGGCGATCGACTGGTGCCATTGATCGTAGATCCGGGTCAGGCGCAGGCGAAAACCCTCGTCGATCGACACCATTTCCTGGGCCAGCACCGAGAGCGGGCAGCCGAGTTCGATATCGGCCATTGAGAATCGGTCTCCCGCATTCTGGATCAGCTGGATAAAGCCCTCGATCGGGTCATCGAAGTGTTCGAGTGGATAGATAAAACTGAGGTAGATACGCCGGGCAATCACTTCATCGACAACGGCATAACCGAGCTCGATCTTGTTGGGGAAGTGATGATAAAGCGCGCCCTTGGTGACACCGGTGCGCGCGAGGATGTTGCTCAGGCTGGCCGACTGGAAACCATTGACGTGAATTTCCTTGTAGGCGGCGAATAAAATCTTACCGCGGGTATCGAGCTCGGCGCCGTCGAGCGGTCGCCACCAGTAAACATCGTCGTCGTTCAAATTATCCATCGCACCATCCATACCAACCGGTATGCTTTATAATACCGACCGGTATGGATGTCAACATTTTTCGATTAATTTCGACGATCGATATCAAATGGCGACGATGACGCGAACCGCGTCGAGACGCAGGCGGGCATTCCCCAGTGCGGATTCGAAGTGATTTAACTGATTCTGGAAAAAATCGATCTCATCGTCGCGCACCCCGGGGTTTACTTTCTGCAATGCAATCAGGCGCTCGACTTCATGCCCGAGCAATGCTCGCCCGTTGCCACGCGCCTCGGCGAGCAATCCTGGAACCTGCGTATCGGCAACCAGCTCCGCCAGTTCCAGCATCTGTGTCAATTCGGCCTGCCGCGCCTTGACAATCTTGATGGCGGTATCCTGGTCGACCCGTTGCGACTGCTGCAGCACCGACAGCAGGTCGGGGCGAACAGCGTGATCCTGGCCGCTCTCGTCGACGATGACGCGAATGCTCGTGTTGGGAAAATAGCGTTCGTTATGTCGCTCGGAATCATCGCTGAAATCCATCAGGAAATGACATTCGGCGAGTAGCGTGCCTGCCTTGACACCGCTGTAGCGCAAGGCGACTAATGCCGTATTGCCGAATTCGCTGCTCAGAATCATGTCCATTGCATTGCGCACAAAGGGATGCTCCCAGGTAAGGTAGCGCAAGTCCTCGTTGGCCAGTGCGGCACTTCGGTCATAGGTTACCGTCATGCCGTCGTCGGGCAGGCCCGGCATCTGCGTGAGCATGTTGTCACCGGGGGTTATCACCCAGCCGTCACGGCCCCGAATCTCACTGTTCACCCCGTAGCAATCGTAAATGCGTTCCATGAAATTAAACAGTTTGAAGTCGAGTTCGCGTTGCATGGCCTCGTCGATGAGCGCCTCCGAATCGCCGGGACGGCAGGAGTTGATTTCGAGCAGCCGATCGCGTCCCTGCTGCAATTCTCGGTCCAGTGCCTGCCGCAGCTCGCGCGTACCTTCGATAAATTGGTCGGCGGCCAGCGACGGTTCATCCATATGCCGCTGCAGCTCGTGACGGGTGTTCAGATAGACTTGATGCCCGGCCGGGCAGGTATGCGAAAAGGCGTCCAGCCCTTCGTGGTACCAGCGGAACAACAGCTGCCGCGCGCTGCCCTTGATGTAGGGCACGTGTATATTGATGACCGCGTTTTGACCGATCCGGTCGAGGCGCCCGATGCGCTGCTCGAGCAGGTCGGGATTAGCCGGCAAATCGAACAGCACCAGGTGATGCGCGAACTGAAAGTTACGCCCCTCGCTGCCGATTTCCGAGCATATCAAAACCTGGGCACCGTCATCGGGGTCGGAAAACCAGGCCGCGGCACGATCGCGTTCCAGCAGGCTCATGCCTTCATGAAACAGCGCCGCGCGTATGCCGAACTGCTGCTTCATTTCAGCGACCAGTTGCTGTGCGGTGTCCGCCCCGGCGGTGATCACCAGCACCTTCTTGCCGCGATGCTCACGCAGCAATTCACCCAGCCAGTGACGGTAGGGGTCGCCCTCGCCGTCCGCGTTCAACGCCGCCGGGTGCACCTCACGCTGCGGAAAGCCCTTGACCGCATGCCGGGTGTTGCGAAACAGGACGCGGCCGGTGCCATGACGGTCCAGCAAATCATCGATCTCGTCGGCGCGTTCCGGATCGGCCAGCAATTCCTCGGCCTGCGTGGCGAGCTGCCGATAACCCTGCTCTTCCTGCAGAAAATGATCGAGGTCGACGAAACGATCCGGGTCGAGCAGTCGCAGGCGTGCAAAATGGCTCTCCTTGCCGAGCTGCTCGGGGGTCGCGGTCAATAACAGTAGCCCGGCCGTGTTTTCGGCGAGCGCTTCGACCAGGCGGTACTCGAGACTGGGTTGCTCTTGCGACCATTCCAGGTGATGCGCTTCATCGACCACCAGCAGATCCCATTCTCCGGCACGGGCATGCGCGGCGTGCTGTGGATGACCCGCCAGGAATTCGAGGCTGCACAGTACCAGTTGTTCCGCATGAAACGGATTTTCCGCATCATCGTATTCAGCGTCGTCATGCTCATCGTCGGCAAGGCGCGCCGCGTCGTAAATACTGAACATCAGGTTAAAACGGCGCAACATTTCGACCAGCCACTGATGCACCAGCGACTCGGGAACCACGATCAGTACCCGGCGAGCGCGCTCCAGCAGCAGTTGCTGATGCAGAATCAATCCGGCCTCGATGGTCTTGCCGAGACCGACTTCATCGGCCAGCAACACCCGCGGCGCATAACGCCGTGACACTTCGTGCGCGATGTAAAGCTGGTGTGCGATCAGGCTGGTACGGCTGCCGGCAAGACCGTAGACCGCCGAGCGCTGCAGGCGGTTGTTGATTTCACGGGTCTGGCAACGCAGCTGGAACCACTTGTTACGGTCGATCTGCGCATTGAGCAAGCGTTCGCCTGGCTGATTGAGTTGCAGGAAATTGCTCAGGCGGCCTTCCGCAAGCCTAACCGGGTTGCCGTGTTCGTCTTCGCAGTGATAGAGGATCAGGCCGTTGGTCTCGCTCAGTTCGACGACCCTGAGAACTTCGCCATCCTGTCTTTCAATCCAGTCACCGGAGCGAAAACGCACCCGCGTCAACGGCGCATCCGCGCGCGCGTAAATACGGGTCTCACCGGTCGCCGGGAATACGATACTAACGGTACGATGTTCGATTTCGATCACCATCCCGAGGCCTAGCTGAAGTTCGGCGGCGCTGATCCAGCGCTGGCCGATGACAAATTCCTGCATGTCGATTAACCCACATATCTCACCAGGATGACGGGGCCTCGCTTGTTCTTTGAATCCACAAGGGATTTTCTTCAGCGGGTTACGCACTGTTATTCCGCTCCTTCAGAAAATCCCTTGTGAATCCAAAGCCCTACGCGATCATCCCGCCCCCTGGTGAGATATGCGGGTTAAGGATCCGGAAAAACGCGCGCGATTATAACAGCTTACCTGGCATTACCAACACCATTCCAGCCCGCAGTACTTGCAGTTGCGCAATATCTTGCACAGAATGCAGCGATGATCGCGCCTGACGAGAATGGCTATTTTATAACCGGTTCCGATACCGATGTCGGCAAAACCTGGATAGCCTGCGAAATCGCAAGGCAACTGCGCCAGCAGGGCTTCGAAGTCGCAACCCGCAAACCGGTGGAATCGGGTTGTCGCGAGTCGGACAGCGGCGAGCTGCTCACCCACGATGCGGCGGCATTGCAGGCCGCGAACGACCATCGCGAAACCATCGAGCGAATTACGCCTTACCGCTACCGCGCCGCCCTGGCGCCGCACCGGGCGGCTCGCCTCGAAAGCCAGCGCATCGAACTACGGGCCCTGATCGAAGCCTGTGACCGTGATCACCCGGCACAGCGCCTGGTGGTGGAAGGTGCGGGCGGGTTTTATTCTCCACTCGCCGAGAATGGACTGAATGCCGATCTCGCCAGTGCCCTGCAGCTACCGGTTATCGTTGTCGTCGACGATCGTGTCGGCGCCGTCAACCAGGCCCTGATGACACTGCAGGCCGTGGCTAGCCGGCACCTGAGTATCGCCGCAATAGTGCTCAACCAGGTGCAGCCGACCACTGAAAATGCCATGGACAATGCCGCCGACCTGCAACCTTACTGTAACCTTCCCTTGTTTCGTTGCAGTTACCAGGGGGCGCTGGCGCCGATTTTCGAGAACCGCGATGACCCGTACTAGCTCGCATCGATTCCGCGCACCCCCGGTGCTATTTCAACCTCATAATTGCGAGTTCAGTTAGCCCGCATGAACAGGGGCTATGCGGTAATATTGACCGGTTATATCGGCTGGGGGTTGTTTCCACTCTACTGGGCATTGCTGCTTCACGTTGAGCCGTTCGAAGTCCTGTTGCACCGCATGCTCTGGTCGGCGCCGGTATTGCTGTTGCTGGTGGTCCTGAGCAGTCGGCGGCGGGCGCAGTTCGGCGCGGCGCTCGCTTGCTGGCGGGAACTCCGCTGGTTGGCCCTGTCGAGCCTGGTGATCTGCCTTAACTGGGGTATTTATATCTGGGCTGTCGCCAATCAACGCGTGGTCGAGGCGAGTATGGGATATTTTCTGACGCCGCTGCTGAACGTACTCGCAGGCGTCATCGTGTTCAACGAAAGATTAACACGGGTAAAGATCGTCGCTGTCGGCTTCGCCGCGGCGGGGGTTGCCTACTACATGCTGACGAGTGCCGCGGTTCCGTGGGTAGGGCTTGCGGTCGCATTCAGCTTTGCCGGTTACGGATTGCTGCGCAAGCAGATGAAGACCGACGCGATTCCCGGACTGTTCGTCGAAATCCTGCTGTTGCTACCGTTTACGCTGGCGCTTATTTTCTGGCTGGAGTACCGGGCCGAAGCCGTATTTTTGAACCTGGATCGAAGCACCGATCTGTTGCTGATCCTCTGCGGACCGATCACCGTTCTACCGCTCGCCTTCTTTACCGCCGGCACCCGCATGCTGCCGATGACTACCGTGGGCATTCTATTTTACGTGACGCCATCGCTGCAGTTCCTGTCGGGCGTGGTGCTGCTCGGCGAACCCTTCAGCCTCGACAAGCTGGTTGCCTTTAGCGGCATCTGGATCGGGCTTGCAATCTTCAGTTACAGCCTGTTGACGAGTAAATCCCCGCCACCGACTAAAGGATAGGGATTTGCTTCGCGCATACACTGGGCCGAACGTGTTACACCACTGGTGGATCGTTTCGTAGGAAACTACGATTCCACGTTCGGCCAGAAGATCTTCGACATCACGGAAGCTAATGCAAAACCTATGGTACAAACAGACCGCGTGACTGATGATTTCGGGTGAAAGACGGTACCCGTGATAAAGTGACTTTGTTTGATTCAAGCTGTCAGTTTGACTGATTGTTCGTTATGTTGACAACACCTGATTCCGCCTTTCTAGCGCGGAAATTATTCAAACAACAAAAAGTACTAACCCGGTCGACTTCCGTTCGCCCGGGTTAATCCGCTTGACTAAGATACCTCGCTTACATCTAGCTCGCATCGCTCACCGTTTTACGTCGCGAGGGCGCCGCAAAGACGCTGTGACGCACCGCACGGACCAGAGGTCCGCGCCGGCGTAGTTTACACTACGTTTAGCGAACCGTCGGGAGTACGGTGTGTCACAGTGCGCTTTGCGGTGTCCGCAGTAGGAAATTGGTGGGCGATACGGGCTAGCAATCTGGCGCTTACACGCGAGGCGTAATCCGAATCCGCTTTTTCGTACTGCAGCAGCATGCGTTGCTGGGCAGATTCGCTAGCATGTATCAGCCCCGAGGCGATATTGTCGACCAGTTGGTTTTTCTGCTCATCGCTCATGATACGAAACAAATCCCCCGCCTGACTGTAATAGTCTTCTTCATCCTGACTATGGATTTTGATCCACGCCTCACTTTCCAACGGCATCGGCGGCTCGCCAAATTCTGATTCCGGTGCCGGTGCACCTTGATCAATCTGGTCATTGGGGTAGAAATTTACCCCGCCTGCCACCGGGCAAGCTCCGCTCATCAATCCATCACGCTGATAGTTGTTGACCGGGCAGCGCGGCTGGTTAACCGGGACCTGATTAAAGTTGGCACTCAGGCGATAGCGATGTGCATCCTGATAGGCCAACAGACGCGCCTGTAACATCTTGTCGGGTGAAGCGCCGACACCGGGAACCAGATTACTTGGGGCGAATGCAGCCTGTTCGGTTTCGGCGAAGTAATTTTCAACATTACGGTTTAGTTCCAGCATACCTATCCGGACCAGCGGGAAATCTTTGTAGGGCCATACTTTGGTCAAATCAAAAGGATTGATGTGATAACTGTTTGCTTCAGATTCGGTCATCATCTGTAACTCCACCGACCATTTCGGAAAGTCGCCTCGTTGAATGGCATCTACCAAATCGCGCTGTGCACCGGCAGGGTCCATTTTAGCCGCTTCCTCACTGGTTACCGTTTTAATACCTTGCTGAGTTTTGAAGTGCCATTTAACCCAGTAGCGATTGCCATCACTATTCCACAGACTTAAGGTATGCGAGCTGAAGCCGTGCATGTGCCGATAAGAAAGGGGAATGCCACGGTCGGACATTAATATTGTGGCCTGATGCAGCGACTGCGGGTGGTTGGCCCAGTATTCGTACACTGCTGCAGGGTCAGGCAAGTTGGTCCGCGGATTCTTCTTCTGCGAATGAACAAAGTCAGGAAACTTGGACGGATCGTTCAGAAAGAAAACCGGTGTATTATTACCAACCAGGTCGAAATTACCTTGATCCGTATAGAACTTTACTGCGAATCCCCGTGGATCTCTGGCGTAGTCACTGGAATCTTGCCCACCCCCGACAGTTGAAAATCTTAAAAATACTTCAGTCGTTTTTCCTGCGCCGTTAAGAAAGTCAGTAATCGTATATTCAGAAAGATCTTTTTCTAGCGTAAAGGTACCGTATGCTCCTGTACCCCGTGCGTGAACTACTCGCTCGGGGATTCTTTCACGGTTGAAATGGGCCAGTTTTTCAAACAAGCGGAAGTTATCAAAGGTCAGTGACCCCCTCGGACCGGCACTGATGCTGTTGTTATCATCGGCAACGGGTGCGCCGACCGAAGTAGTAAGATTTGTCTTGCTCATGTTAATAGCCTTTAGTAATCGAATGACAGCGGCATACTAAGGCAACTATATAAATTTATATAATTAATTATATTTACATATTTAATAGTTATAAGCTATATATAAATAATTGCAGGGCACACCAGTACCACCGGGACACACACCTTTCCCCACCGGCACCACCGGCCACCACCGGGACATCCACCCTTCCAACTTTCTTCTTGCGGTGGGTATCTGAAGTACTGGAGATCCGGGAGTTGTAAATGAGGGACGGGGTCAGGCCTTACATTTCACAAATGTCAGGAGCAGCGATGTCAATTGCAAGGCCTGACCCCGGAATATGCCATTTCTCTGAAGGCCCGACACACCCAGAACTTAACAATACTGTGACTGTTATGAGGCAGAGTTGTTGAAAAAAACTCACAGCCTGACCGCAGAAATTATTATCATTATTCTGTCCCCTATTTACCGTCCCCTATTTACCCTTAGGCGATGAAGCTTGGCATATTGCCGACCTCGACGATCTTCATCGCGTTGGTGCCGCCGCCGGTACCCATCAGGTCGCCCTTGGTAATGATCACCAGGTCTCCATCGGCGATGGTGCGGTGCTCTTTCATCAACTCGATTGCTTCCATATTGGCCTCGGCGTGGTTGGTGTGCACGGTCGGGAAAAATACCGGAAACACACCGCGGTAGAGATTGACCTTGCGATTGGTCGATTCGTGCCGCGACAGCGCGAATATGGGAATTCTCGAACTGATGCGCGACATCCACAGCGAGGTCGATCCCGATTCGGTCAGCGTCGCGATGGCGCGCACGTTGAGATGGTTGGCGGTGTACATGGTCGCCATCGCGATCGCCTCGTCGACACGATCGAAGATATCGTCGATGCGGTGCCTGGACTTGACCGCGCGACTCTCCTGCTCGGCGTTCAGGCAAATATCCGACATCGCGCGCAGGGTTCGAGTCGGATAACGCCCGGTCGCGGTTTCCGCCGACAGCATTACCGCATCGGTGCCATCGAGCACGGCATTGGCGACATCGAAGACTTCGGCGCGCGTCGGAATCGGATTATCGCGCATCGACTCCATCATCTGTGTCGCCGTGATCACCACGCAATTGAGCCGACGCGCGGTACGGATGATATCCTTTTGCACCGCGGGCAGCTTGGCATCGCCAATTTCAACACCGAGGTCGCCGCGCGCAATCATGATCGCATCCGAGGCCTTGATGATTTCCTCGAGGTTATCGAGCGCCTCGGCGCGTTCGATCTTGGCGACCAGGCCCGCCATGCAGCCTTCGGCTTCGAGCAGTTTACGCGCCTGGATGATGTCATCGGCATTCCTCGGAAAGGACACCGCCAGGTAGTCGCAATTAATCAAGGCCGCGGTCTTGATATCGGCGCGGTCCTTGTCGGTCAGGACTTTTGCCGTAAGCCCGCCGCCCTTGAGGTTGATTCCCTTGTTATCGGAAAGCTCACCCCCGGTTTCGACCGTGCACTCGATGCGCGGCCCATCGATGGCCGTCACCTGCAACACGATGCGCCCATCGTCGAGCACCAGGGTGTCGCCGGCCTTGACGTCCTGCGGCAGTTTTTTGTAAGTCACGCCCACCTGCTCGCTGTCGCCCTCGCCATCGGGACACTCGGTGTTCAGACAAAAGCTATCCCCGACCGCGAGATCGACACTGCCGTGGCGGAATTTCCGGGTGCGGATCTTCGGCCCCTGCAGGTCGACGAGAATCGCCAGGTGGCGACTGTTTTCGTTGCCGATACGCCGAATACTCCTGGCGCGCGCAATGTGCTCCTCCACGCTGCCGTGCGAAAAATTGAGACGAAGGACATCGACTCCCGCCTTGATCAGACTATCGAGAGCGGGTTCGGACTCGGTCGCCGGGCCAATGGTGGCTACAATTTTTGTTCTACGAACGATTGCCATAATCCTGGTACCTCGCTTCCAGCATCGCTACGGCGGGTAACTGTTTACCTTCCAGGAATTCGAGGAAAGCGCCGCCGCCGGTGGAGATATACGAAACCTGCTGCGCGATATCATACTTGTCGACCGCCGCCAGGGTATCGCCGCCGCCGGCGATGGAAAACGCCGGGGACGATGCAATGGCCTGCGCAACAACGCGCGTGCCTTCGCCAAACTGATCGAATTCGAATACGCCAACCGGTCCATTCCAGACGATGGTCGCCGCCTGTTGCAATATTTGAGCAAATCTCGCCGCGGTCCGCGGCCCGATGTCGAAGATCATATCATCATCTTCGACCGCGTCCACCAACTTGATTTCGGCGCTGGCATCCTCCGAAAAGACCTTGCCGCAGACCACGTCCTCCGGAATCGGAATGTCGCGGCCCTGTTGTCGAGCCTGCTCGACCAGCCGCTTCGCTTGCGGAATCAAATCGGTTTCCACCAGCGACTTACCGACATTGAAACCCGCCGCCGCGATGAAGGTATTAGCAATACCACCGCCCGGGATCAACTGGTCGACAATTCCCGACAGCGATTCGAGCACGGTCAACTTGGTCGAGACCTTGGAGCCGCCGACAATGGCGACAACCGGATTCGCTGGCTGGTTCAGCGCCTTGCCGAGCGCGTTGAGCTCGGCGGACAGCAATGGACCGGCACAGGCTAGCGGGGCATATTGACCGGCGCCGTGCGTCGATGCCTGGGCGCGATGCGCGGTACCGAAGGCATCCATGACGTAGATATCGCAGAGCGCCGCATACTGTCGCGACAGACCTTCATCATTGGCTTTTTCACCGGCGTTGAAGCGTACATTTTCGAGCAGCACGACATCACCGTCCTGCATTTCAGGTGCCCGCTCGAGATAATCGCCCACCAGCGGCACGGTTTTGCCGAGAGCTTCGCCGAGGTAATCGGCGACCGGTTGCAGTGAAAACCGGGGATCGGCTACGCCCTCCTCGGGCCGGCCCAGGTGCGACATGATCATCAGGCGCGCACCTGCATCGATGCAGTGTCGTATCGTCGGCAGCGATGCCTGTATGCGTTGAGCGCTGGTGACTACGTCATCCCTGACCGGGACATTCAGGTCCTGGCGGATTAAAACCCGCTTGCCGGCCAGTTCGAGGTCGGTCAGTTCCAGTACCGGCATAATCAGGCCGAAATGACGCGTGCCATCTCGATCACTTTACAGGAGTAGCCCCACTCGTTGTCGTACCAGGAGACCAGCTTGACGAAGGTGTCGTCCATCTGGATACCGGCTTCCGCATCGAAGGTCGAGGTACAGGATTCTCCGCGAAAATCGGTCGATACCACCTTGTCTTCGGTATAGGCAAGCACGCCTTTCATCGGGCCTTCCGAGGCTGCTTTCATGGCCGCGCAAATGTCTTCGTAGCTGGCGCCGTTATCCAGTTCCACGGTCAAATCGACCACCGACACATCGGAGGCCGGTATGCGAAACGACATGCCGGTCAACTTACCGTTCAACCCGGGCAGGACCCTGCCGACCGCCTTGGCGGCGCCGGTGGACGAGGGAATGATGTTTTCGAGGATGCCGCGGCCACCACGCCAGTCTTTCATCGACGGACCATCGACGGTTTTCTGCGATGCGGTTACCGCGTGAACGGTCGTCATCAGGCCGCGCTTGAGGCCGAAATTATCGTCGATCACCTTGGCCACGGGCGCCAGGCAATTGGTGGTGCAGGAAGCGTTCGAGATAATCGCTTCACCGGCATAGCGATCGTCATTGACGCCGTACACGAACATCGGCGTATCGTCCTTCGACGGCGCCGACATGATGACTTTTCTGGCGCCGGCATCGATATGCTTCTGCGCGCTTTCCTTTGTCAGGAACAACCCGGTGGATTCGACCACCACGTCGACATCGAGGTCGCCCCACTTCAGTTCGGCCGGATCCCGTTCGGCGGTCAAACGAATATCCCGGCCATTGACGACCAGCGTATTGCCATCGACCGCAATGTCGCCTTTGAACCTGCCGTGCACCGAGTCGTAGCGCAACATGTAAGCCAGATATTCCGGCTCGAGTAAATCGTTGATGCCGACGACTTCGACGTCGTCGAAATCCTGTGCCGCACGAAACACCATGCGTCCGATTCGACCAAAACCATTAATACCGACGCGTATAGCCATATGAATTTCTCCCGTTAGTTGAATTAGTCAGACCCGTTAAATTAATCAGATCCCGTAAGACTCTTGACCGCTTCCACCACCTTGCTGGCGGTGAAACCGAAATAAGCAAATAATTCTTTCGCCGGCGCGGATTCGCCGAAGGTATCCATGCCGATGACGATGCCGTCGACGCCGACGTACTTGTACCAGGCCCCGCTGACGGCGGCCTCGACGACGATGCGCTCGCTGATCTCCGGCGGCAGTACCGAATCGCGGTAATCCTGCGACTGGCGATCGAACCGGGCCGTGTTCGGCATCGATACCAGGCGGATGCCGATACCTTCAAGCGCCTCCGATTCGCACACCGCAGCCGCCAGTTCGACCTCCGATCCGGTGGCGATGATGATGACATCGGGCGTCCCGTCGCAATCGCGCAGCACGTAGCCACCGCGGGCGATGGCCTCGATCTGCTCGGCGCTGCGCGGCTGGTGCTTCAGGTTCTGGCGTGAAAACACCAGGCAACTCGGACCGTCGCGATGCTCGATTGCGGCCTTCCAGGAAACGGCGGTTTCGACGGCATCGCAGGGACGCCATAGCTGCATGTTGGGAATCATGCGCAGGGTCGGAATATGCTCGACGGGCTGGTGTGTCGGACCATCTTCGCCGAGACCGATAGAATCGTGGGTATAGACGAAGATGCTCTGAATTTTCATCAGCGCCGCCAGGCGTACGGCGTTGCGGGCATAGTCGGAGAACACCAGGAAGGTTGCGCCAAACGGTATAAAACCGCCGTGCAGGACAATTCCGTTCATAATTGCCGACATACCGAACTCGCGTACGCCGTAGTTGATGTAGTTAGCCCGCGGAGATTCCGCACGCATCGGTTTATACCCCGACCACTCGGTGCCGTTGGAGCCGCCGAGATCCGCCGAACCGCCGAACAACTCGGGCAGGATCGGTGAAAAAGCCTCAATCGCAGCCTGCGACGATACGCGCGTGGCTTTACCCACCTCCGCGGCATCGACCTCTTCGATATAGGCCTGCGCCGCTTCCTGCCAGTTCTGCGGCAATTCGCGCTGGATGCGTCTTTCGAACTCGGCGGCGAGTTCCGGGTGGGCTTCCTGGTAAGCGGCAAATTTCTCCTTCCAGACGTCTTCATGGCGCTGGCCCGCCTTCTTGTGATCCCAGCCCTTGTAAACCGACCCGGGTATTTCAAAGGGCGCGGATTCCCAGTTCAGCTCCATGCGCGTCAGCGCAATCTCTTCTTCGCCGAGCGGCGCGCCGTGGCAGTTGTGGCTGCCCGCCTTGTTGGGCGCACCGAAACCGATAATCGTCTTGCAGCAGATCAGCGAGGGCTTGGCCGTGATTGCACGCGCCGCCTCGATCGCAATTTTTATTTCATCGGGATCATGCCCGTCGACTTCGATCACGTGCCAGCCGTAAGCCTCGAAACGTTTGGGAGTGTCGTCCAGGAACCAGCCCTCGACCTTGCCGTCAATCGAGATTCCATTGTCATCCCAGAAGGCAATCAGTTTCCCCAGTTCCAGGGTACCCGCAAGCGAGCAGGCTTCGTGTGAAATACCTTCCATCATGCAACCGTCGCCCATAAAGACATAGGTAAAATGATCGACGATATCGAGGTCATCGCGATTGAATTCGGCGGCCAGCACTCGCTCTGCAATCGCTATGCCGACGGCGTTGGCAATGCCCTGGCCGAGCGGACCGGTGGTAGTCTCGATGCCGGGCGCACAACCGTATTCCGGATGGCCGGGCGTCTTCGAGTACAGTTGGCGAAAGTTCTTCAGATCGTCGATGCTGACGTCGTAACCGCTCAGGTGCAGTATCGAGTAAGGCAACATCGAACCGTGCCCGTTCGACATGACGAAGCGGTCGCGATCGCTCCACTCGGGGTTGGCCGGGTTATGGCGCATGAAGTCGTTGTAGAGAACTTCGGCGATATCGGCCATCCCCATGGGGGCGCCCGGATGTCCGGAATTGGCTCTTTGAACCGCATCCATGGCAAGCGCTCGGATTGCATTTGCCAGTTTCTTACGTGACGCCATTGATCGCCTCTGGAATTGTGATTTTCATTATAAGCTATTGATTGTTAACGGATTACTATTGGACACGATAGTCTTTTTCAGCCCCCTGGGCCAATGCTTCCGGTCCATCATCACCCGTGCTCTTCCGACAAGGCGCGACATTCTCTCGTAAATGCAAATTGACGGCAACTTATAAAATCCTTAAAGACTGTGAAGCAATCCAATAACCTTGCCATCAAGTGCTGTTATTTTGAAATGTCTTACATATAATGCATTTTTTCCACGGCTGTCAGGGGACTCTTTATAATGCCAGGTTCATATATATTCACTTCCGAATCGGTCTCCGGGGGTCACCCCGACAAGTTGGCGGACCAGATTTCCGATGCCGTGCTGGATGCACTGCTGGAAAAAGACCACCGCTCGCGAGTCGCCTGCGAAACCCTCGTCAAAACCGGCATGGTTTTGCTCGCCGGGGAAATAACCACCGAAGCCGAAGTGGATATGGAGGCGCTGGCTCGCAAGACGATCTGCGACATCGGCTACGATAACCCGGAATGCGGATTCGACGGCAAAACCTGTGCGGTCCTCACCGGCCTCGGTAAACAGTCCGGCGATATCGCCATGGGCGTCGACGAAGGCGACGACAAGGAACAGGGAGCCGGCGATCAGGGCCTGATGTTCGGCTATGCCTGTGACGAAACCGATGTATTGATGCCGGCGCCGATTACCTATTCGCATCGACTGGTGCGCAAACAACACGAACTGATGAAGGCCGGCGAACTGGACTGGCTGCTGCCCGACGCCAAGAGCCAGGTGACCCTGCGTTATGAGAACCACCAGCCGGTCGGTATCGAAGCGGTCGTCCTGTCTACCCAGCACAAGGAGTCGATAGATCTGAAAACCCTGCGTGAGGCCGTGATTGAAACCATTCTGAAACCGGTATTGCCGGCGGAATGGCTGGCGCAATGCAAGAACGAAAGCATTCACATCAACCCGACCGGCCGCTTTGTCATCGGTGGCCCGGTCGGCGACGCGGGCCTGACCGGCCGCAAAATTATCGTCGACACCTACGGCGGCATGGCGCGTCACGGCGGCGGCGCTTTCTCCGGCAAGGATCCTTCCAAGGTCGACCGTTCGGCGGCCTACGCGGCGCGCTACGTGGCCAAGAATATCGTCGCCGCCGGTATCGCCGAGCGCTGTGAAATCCAGGTATCCTATGCCATCGGCGTAGCCGAGCCGACTTCCATAAGCGTGAATACCTTCGGCACCGGAAAAATCGACGACAATCGCATCATCACGTTGATTCGCGAACACTTCGACCTGCGACCCAAGGGCCTGATCGCAATGCTGGATCTGTTGCACCCCATTTATCAGCCAACCGCCGCTTACGGTCATTTCGGTCGTGAAGATCTCGACCTGAGCTGGGAAAAAACCGACAAGGCGGAAGCACTGAAAGCTGACGCAGGCCTCTAGCCGGGCAGTCGCCGCGAGAACCCGGGCTGTTTGACAGTCGCGGGTTTTTGGCTAAAATACCCGGTTCCCCGCCACGGGGCTTTTGTGCGAGGAGCGCTGCGACAGCTTTACTGCCAGGCTCGCCCAACTGATCAATCTAACGGCGCTCATAAATAGTCTGGAGAATATTTATGAGTGCTAACGCCGAAGACGTTGCAAAACAAGATTTTAAAGTAGCCGATCTCGACCTCGCTTCCTGGGGCCGCAAGGAGATTGCAATCGCCGAAACCGAGATGCCCGGCCTGGTATCTCTGCGCGGCAAGTATGGCGCCGAGCAACCCCTCAAAGGGGCCCGCATCGCCGGCTCCCTGCACATGACGATTCAAACCGCCGTGCTCATCGAAACCCTGGTCGCGCTCGGCGCCGAAGTACGCTGGGCATCCTGTAACATCTTCTCGACCCAGGACCACGCGGCGGCGGCAATCGCGGACTCGGGTGTACCGGTATTCGCCATCAAGGGTGAATCGCTCGAGGATTACTGGCAATACACCCATCGCATCATGGAGTGGCATGACGGCGGTTCGCCCAATATGATTCTCGATGACGGAGGAGACGCCACCATGTTGATCAACCTCGGCGCCAAGGCCGAAAATGATATTTCGGTGCTGGATAACCCCGGCACCGAGGAAGAAGTCATCGCCTTCGCCGCGATCAGGGCAAGGCTCGCGGAATCGCCCAACTGGTATTCGAATATCCAGAACAACATCAAGGGTGTGACCGAGGAAACCACCACTGGCGTGCACCGCCTGTACCAGATGCAGGCTCGCGGCGAATTGCCCTTCCCCGCGTTCAACGTCAACGATTCGGTGACCAAGTCCAAGTTCGACAACCTCTACGGCTGCCGTGAATCGCTGGTGGATGGCATCAAGCGCGCCACAGACGTCATGGTTGCCGGCAAGGTGGCGCTGGTGCTGGGTTACGGCGACGTCGGCAAGGGTTGTGCGCAGTCGTTGAAGGGTCTCGGCGCAACGGTAATGGTCACCGAAATCGATCCTATCTGTGCCTTGCAGGCATCGATGGAAGGGTTTCGCGTCGTCACCATGGATGACGCCTGTAGCCAGGCCGATATTTTCGTCACCGCCACCGGCAACTTCAACGTCATCCGCAAGGATCACATGGATCAGATGAAAGACCAGGCTATCGTCTGCAACATCGGCCACTTCGACAATGAAATCCAGGTCGCGGAGATGAAGGGGTACGACTGGGAAAACATCAAGCCCCAGGTCGATCACATCATCTTCCCCGACGGCCGGCGCATTATCCTGCTGGCCGAAGGGCGACTGGTCAATCTCGGCTGCGCCACCGGCCATCCGAGTTTCGTGATGTCGAATTCCTTCACCAACCAGGTGCTGGCGCAGATGGAGATTTACTGCAACCCGGGCAAGTACCAGAACGAGGTTTACGTGTTGCCGAAACACCTCGATGAAGAGGTTGCACGACTGCACCTCGACAAGATCGGTGCAAAGCTGACCAGGCTCTCCCAGGAGCAGGCCGACTACATTGGCGTTAAGGTCGAGGGTCCCTTCAAGCCCGAGCAATACCGCTACTAGCAATCGTCGACGGATATGCGCATAGCCCGCGTCCATGTCGAAGCAGAGCTCGAGGTGGGCGCGGAAATCGCGCTCACCCAGGCTCAAAGTCATTACCTGAAGCAGGTGCTGTGCCTGAAACCAGGCGCAGCGCTGTTTTTATTCAATGGTAGAGAGGCTCTCGAGCATCAATCCATTCTGGTCTCAAGCGGCAAGAAACTCGGCGCCCGCATTGAATCCGTCACAACGGTTGCAACCGAATCCGAACTCGACTGTGAAGTAATCCAGGGGCTCGCGCGTGCCGATCACACGGACTGGATGATCCAGAAGACCACTGGCGCGGCGTCGCCATCAGCGCCTGCGAGCAAAGCGGGCGCGCCCTGTTGCCCGCAATTACGTTTCACACCGGCCTGACAACGGTGCTGACCGCGACGACCGCCGAATGTAAGCTAATGCTCGACTTCGACGGGG
>JAAEPH010000412.1 GCA_024232855.1 Gammaproteobacteria bacterium | reverse complement strand
TTGCATACGCACATAATCTTTAGCATGACCCCAATCACGAAGAGCATCCATATTACCCAAATATAAACAAGACTCTAAGCCCTGAGAAATATTAGCCAAAGCACGAGTAATTTTACGAGTAACAAAAGTCTCACCCCGACGAGGTGACTCATGATTAAACAAAATACCATTACAAGCATACATACCATAAGCTTCACGATAATTTACCGTAATCCAATAGGCATACATCTTAGCCACAGCATAAGGTGAGCGAGGATAAAAAGGCGTAGTCTCTTTCTGAGGCGTTTCCTGCACCAAACCAAACAACTCAGAAGTAGAAGCCTGATAAAACCGAGTTTTCTTCTCAAGCCCCAAAAACCTAATCGCTTCCAATATACGAAGGGTACCATTAGCCACTACATCAGCCGTATATTCAGGAGCCTCAAAAGAAACCGCAACATGAGACTGAGCCCCCAAGTTATAAACCTCATCAGGTTCAATTTCTCGTAGAATCCTCGTTAAATTAGAAGTATCAGTCAAGTCACCATAATGAAGAAAAAACGAAGGAGACGATTCATGAGCATCCTGATAAATATGATCAATACGCTCAGTATTAAAAGAAGAAGCCCGACGCTTTATCCCATGAACCTCATACCCTTTCTCCAATAAAAACTCAGCCAGATAAGACCCATCCTGACCCGTAACCCCTGTAATTAAAGC
>JAAEPH010000411.1 GCA_024232855.1 Gammaproteobacteria bacterium | reverse complement strand
TGATTCCACAAGAAATATATCCTCAGTCACTCGTAATCACTGATACGAGGTTCCTTCGGATATTTCCTTGTGAAATCCCATTTCTTTTAAAAAACAATGGCCTGCGCGATCTTCGCGCAGATTTATGAACTTTCCGGGCTAAATCAATCGCTCGTCTCATGGCGCCTGCTTTTGGTGCACATCTTTTTCGCGCCCTACTGCGTTTTCTAGGTTAATGACTGCTCTGTGCCGAAGACTGCCTCCTGGTTCGATTTCCGGATTGCCCCCTAAGGGCACAAAGCGGTCAACTAGCTTCGATCAAATCGGACGCTGTCAATAAGGTCAGATACGAATTATTACAAATAACCGACAGGCTCCTGGATATTTTCCGGGCAGGATGGAAAGCAGGGCCATGGGATTATTCCCCGGCGTAATTTTGTAACCAGGATTCCGTGATCAGGGCCGCGGAAAGGCTGTCGATTTCCTGCTTGCTCTTGTACTGCTCCTTGTCGATGGCTATCTGGTAGGCTTCGCGGGTTGTCAGGCGCTCATCGACCATGCTGGTGTCGATGCCGAATCGTCCTTGTAGCTGGCGGCCGAAGCGTTGCGCACGCGCCGTCATTTCCTGGTCTTCCCCGGTCATGCTAAGCGGCAGGCCGACCACCAGCTTCTGTGGGCGCCATTCGTCGAGCAGGCGTTCGATGCTTTTCCAGTCATTGGTTTTGAGGGTCGTCAGCGGCGTGGCCTGCAGGGTCAGGGTCTGCCCGACCGCGACGCCAATCGAGCATGTGCCAAAATCGAAACCGATGACCGTGGTTAACTTTTCAGGCATTCCCGCTCACGGGCGAGAGCATGCTGATATCGAACCCCAGTGAATCGAAGGCGACCTGCCATTTATCTTCGGGTTTTTGATGAAACAGCAGATCGGCGTCACAGCTCGATGTGAGCCAGGAATTTTGTTGCAGCTCCGATTCGAGCTGGCCCGAGGCCCAACCGGAAAAGCCCAGGATAACGAGATAATTCTCCGGTCCTTTGCCCTTGGCGATTGCCTGCAGGATATCCAGTGAACTGGTCAGATGGATGCCGCCTGAAACTTCCGCGCTGTTTTGCCAGCTTCCACTACCGGAGTGCAGCACGAATCCCTGCTCCAGCTGCACCGGCCCGCCGATGTAGACCGGTTGGTTTTTGATGGCCTCGTTGTCGCAGTGGATATCGAGTTGGCCGAAAACGTCGTCGAGAATTTGCGAGGTTTCGTGATTCACGACCAGTCCCATGCTTCCGTTCTGGTTGTGTTCGCACATGTAAACGAGGCTGGCGGCAAAAATCGGATCTTTGATCGCGGGGGTTGCGATCAGGCACTTATCGACAAGACTGGCAGTTTGCTGTTCCATGGCAAGGCCTTAGCTTACTCCGCTTTTGGTTCTAAATCGATTGCTTTTGAAATCCCAGGTCCTGATGATGACGATCTGATCGGCGCGCTCCCTGAGTTCGTCGGAAAATGGCGCGAAGGGTTGCGCCATGCGCAGAATTTGCCTGGCGGCCTCGTCCAGTAGGGGGATTCCCGAGGAACTGGTAATCTGCATGTTGAGCATTTCTCCTTCGGCATTGATGCGGACAGTCATGCGCAGACGTCCATCCAGATTTTTGAGTCTGGCTTCCCGCGGATAGTTCAAATTACCGGTATGTTCGATTTTCTGTACCCAGGATGCGAGGTAGCTGGCTTCGATCGCCTTGCGCGTGCTGGCAGTCAGCGTGATGGTCTTGGGACGTTTGGCAAAATTGACCGACATTTCCCGGATTTCGGCCTGCAGGCGCGCGATCTTGGTCGCGCGTTGCTCGATCTCGCTTTGCTGCTGGCTGGTTGAATTCTGTGCACGACTTTGTTTCTGCTGCTCTATCGCGCTGTCCGACTCGGCTTGTGTCAGGAAGTAGAGATTGCTGATGCTCAACTGTTGCTTTTGCAACTCGACCCGGTCCTGGTCGGACAGGCCTTTTTGATCGATGGGTGTGGGCGCGGATACCGGTGCGCTGGGACGCGCTTTTTCATCGGCGGTCCCGCCGCCGGCCTGGTCGACCTGGGCGAGAAAGTCGGGGTTTTCAACCTCATTCAGGCTTTTTGAATTGGCGATGATGATATCGAGGCTCGGCAAGGGTGCTGCACTGTTCCTGTCGGACTGGGTGAAACCCACGCCCAACACTACCATCGCATGCAGTGTGAGCGCCAGAAACAGGGTGAATCCGAGACGGTCACTGGCGGAGATCCGGGGGCGGATTGCTTGAGCTTGGGCCATATTGGAATGCTATTGTGCCAAGATTATCGCTGGATCACCAGCGAATACATCGGCATTAATCGACAATCGTCACCGGCCAGCTTGCGACCATCTGCACCTGTTCGGCGAGCGCTCGGCTGACCAGGATTTCACGCGCTTCGCTGATGATCAGAAAGTTCCCGACATGCAGTGATCGCGATAACTCCCGGTATTTCCGCAAACCGTCGATCATCAGTGCCGTTGCGGCAACGTCGGCGCGCACGGGATCGCTGCCGAGCACGGTCGCGGAACTTTGCCCGCGGGCGGATTCGCCACTGCGCGGGTCGATAATATGATGCCTCAGGTCGTCACCCAGGCGATAGCGGCGCGCATAGTTTCCCGAGGTAAACAGGGCATGCCTGCCTTCGAGTTCGAGGCTCGCGACGACACCCGGCGCGAACGGATTCTGAATGCCAATGCGCCAGGGAAGATCGAAACGACTGCCGGCGATGACGAGATCGCCGCCGGCGTTGATGACGTAATTGTCGATGCCGTTGCTGTCGAGGAATTCAGCTATGCCGCCAATGGCGTAACCCTTGGCAATCCCGCCGAGGTCGATTTGCAGATGTGGGTTACGGCTGCTGGCCGTGTCTCCGTCGATCTGCAAATCGCGCATATCGGGGATATCGAGCCTGATTTCCGCAATAGCCTGTGCATCGACATCACCGTCGTGAAATCCGTAGGCGGCGATCAGTTTGCCCAGTGCCGGATTGAAAAGGCCGCCGCTGGCATCGTGGTACTCACGGCTCAAGCGTAGTAAATGGGACAGGCTGGCAGGAATTTCGGCAGTCGAGTAGCGTTGCAGCTTCAGGTTGAATTGCGTGAGGTCGCTGTCTTCCCATGCATGCCACTGCTTGCGCTGTCGTTGTAGTCGCTGCTCAATCTCGGCCAGCAGACGTTCGGCCTGTAACAGGTCGTCGCTGATCATGGTGATTTTGATGATGGTGCCGAATTCGAGCAGGTGCTGCTCGACCAGATGCTGACGGCGTTCGCAGCCGGCAACGACGATAATGGCGCACAGCCAGATCAGGCGGAAAGTCGTTGCTCGATACACTCAAACAGGTCTGCACTGATGTTGATGTCGAAATCGCGGTCGAGCTCACGGATACAGGTCGGGCTGGTTACGTTGATCTCGGTAATGTAGTCACCGATTACGTCGATGCCGACAAACAGCAGGCCTCGCGCACGCAATTCGGGCCCCACCTGATCGCAAAGCCATTGGTCGCGTTCGCTCAGGGGTTGCCCGCGAGTCGTTGCGCCGGCGGCGATATTGCCTCGATTCTCACCGGCGGCGGGTAGTCGCGCGAGCGCGTAGGGAATGGCGACGCCGTCGATCAGCAGTATGCGCTTGTCACCCTCGCTGATCTCCGGGATATAGCGCTGTACCATGCTTTGCGATGTGGCATCCCTGGAGACGGCTTCGATGATCGCATTGGTGTTGGGATCGCCGGCCTGCACCCTGAATATCGATCGCCCGCCCATACCATCGAGCGGTTTGATGATGACATCCCGATACTGCGCGATGAAACCCTTGAGGATGACCGGGTTACGGCTGACCAGGGTATCGACGCAGCACTGCGGGAATACGCGGGTAAAGAGTTTTTCGTTACAATCGCGCAGGCTCGCGGGTTTATTGATAATCAGCACGCCGTTTTCTTCTGCCTGTTCGAGCATGTAGGTGCAGTAGATATACTCCAGGTCGAAGGGCGGATCCTTGCGCATCAGAATGGCATCCAGTTCATCCAGGCGGCATTGCCCCGCGTCGCCATAGTCAAACCAGTGCTGGTTGTTGTCATACAGCGTCAGGGTCTTGAACTGCCCCCTGGCGATGCCGTTGTCGAGAAAAATATCGTCGAGTCGGAAATAGTAAATCTGCCAGCCGCGCGCCTGCGCTTCTAGCATCATCGCTAGGCTTGAGTCCTTGTAGGGCGTGATGGATTCGATCGAATCCATCACGATGCCGAGTTTGCGTGCTTGAGTCATGGCTGGAATTTTTTCTGAGGATTTTGTCCGTCGATGCTCAATTTTACTGAATAACGCCGGGCAAGCACATCAAAATCTCCTCCCGGGTGGCTGGCAGACTTGACTTGGCGCTTGTTAAGCCCCATTTTCTAGGCTACTTATTAAATGGGTGGTATTTCAGCTAAAAACCGGTAACTGATGGGCGGAAAACTTAGAAACCACATCACGTAGTTTTATTAAATCACTGGTTTTACTTGAAATAGTACCTATAATCCTAGTCATATACAGTGGGTCATGCCCATAGATGATCCTTTGGGGGTTACGTGAATACCGAGTCTCGGATAGCGGCAGGACCGGAACAATCGACCAACCTTAATGTCAAGGTCATGGTCATAGATGACAGTAAAACCATTCGGCGCAGTGCTGAAACCCTGTTGAAAAAAGTGGGTTGTGAAGTCGTTACCGCGATCGACGGTTTCGAGGCGCTGGCGAAAATCACCGAGCACAAGCCGGATATTATATTTGTCGACATCATGATGCCACGGCTGGATGGTTATCAAACCTGCGCCCTGATCAAGAACAACCAGGCCTTCAAGGCAACGCCGGTAATCATGCTTTCCAGCAAGGACAGTATTTTTGATCGCGCCCGTGGTCGTATCGTCGGTTCGGAGAAATATTTAACCAAACCTTTTTCGAAGGAAGACCTGATCAATGCGATAACCACCCACGTCAGCTGAACGGGGTTCGTTACGAAAACTGAAGCGAGATTCTAATGACACATATTTTGATAATTGATGATTCCCCGACCGAGGTCCACGTGTTCAAGAATATGCTTTTGAATAATAATATCGAGGTCTCGGTAGCCAGTAATGGCGAGGAAGGTATAGAGAAGGCGATCGAGATAAAACCCGATTGCATATTGATGGATGTGGTGATGCCGGGGAAAAATGGTTTCCAGGCGACCCGGGATCTAAGTCGAAATCCGGCAACCTCGGCGATCCCGGTTATTATCATAACCACCAAGGACCAGGAAACAGACAAGATCTGGGGTATGCGCCAGGGCGCCAGGGACTACATCGTAAAGCCCACCGAGGAGCGCGATTTGATCGAGCGTATCTACAAGGTGCTGGTCGCCGACAGCAGTAACGAGGAGTAAACCGGGTACTAGTCTATGTCAATCGCATCGCCATACGAATTGCTCAAACAACTGGATGTACGCTGCCGGAAAAACTCCAGCGGCCTGCCGGTGGCCAGCAGGATTGTCGACGACTGGATCGGTATTGGCTTTGCAATTAACGGTATTCCCCTGCTGGTAAAAATGGATGACGTTAGCGAAATATTGCCGGTGCCGGAGACGATTCGCGTGCCGGGGGTTACGCTCTGGGTGATGGGGTTGGCTAATATTCGCGGTAACCTGATGCCGATTCTCGACATGAATGGTTACCTGTACGCAAAACCGAGCAGTATTCGCAAGGAGAGCAGAATCCTGGTCATCAACAAGCAGGGCGTGATCGCCGGTTTGCTGGTCGACGAGGTTTATGGGTTGAGACGTTTCAAACCCGAGGAACACAGGCAGGAAGAAAGCGAGGATACAGGATCGCTAGGTGATTATCTTGGCGGGATTTTTATTGATCAAGTTCGCCGATGGAATGTATTCAGCGTGGAAAAATTAACCCGGACTGAGCAGTTTCTGCGTGTTGTCTAGGGCATGATCAGCAGAGTATCGAGGAAGTGCTAGTAGTGTTTGATTTATTTAATAAAGCGAAGTCGGGAGGCAGGGGAAGTTCCGCCCCGGCCTCCGCACGAGGTGGTTCCGCCAACAGAAAGCCGGTTATGGTTGGCGTCTTGTTGACCCTGTCGGTGCTGGCGATGGTGTTGATGTTCACTTTCGAAAGTTCCGAGGCGCGCAAGAATAAGGTTTACAGTTCAATCGCCTTTGAACAACAGGTCATATCCCAGCAAATTGCGGTCAATGCGCTAGAGGCGGCAGCCGGACAGGAGCAGGCATTCGAACGTCTTGCGGCAAATCAGAATCGTTTTCTGAATACGCTGGAGATTTACAACAACGGCAATCGCGGTCAGAACCTGCCTGCGTTGCCGGCGGAATACTCGGCCGAGTATTCAAATCTGCAGGCAATCTGGAATGATTATGACCGGCACATCGCCATGGTGGTGGTGGCTAAAAGCTCGATTACGACCGTGAACGAGTACGTCACCCAGATCAACGAGTCGCTGCCGGAACTGATATCGCTTTCCGACCTGGTCATTACCGACCTGGTTAAGGTCGGTGCGCCGCAAAACAGCATAGCGGTAGCTGCACGCCAGTTAATTCTTATACGGGCTATCGAGCACAGTCTCAATCAGATCGTCAACGATAGCGAAGTGGTGATGGCCGCGGCCTATCGTTTTGCGACCGACGCCAGGCAGGTAGAGTCGCAGTTGGTGGCGTTGCTGGAGGGTGATGCCTCGCAGGGGATTGCGAAGATAAGCAGCCCGCAGATTGCCGATAACCTGTTGCAGTTCGCGGATCTCTATTCCGTTGTGCGCAAGAACGTTCGCGAAATCCTGGATAACTCGGCGCAGATTTTCAAGGTTCACGAAGCTGCCCTGAAAATAGATGCGATCAGCCCGGCGGTGTTGTCTGCCTCGGCTGATTTGATTCAGGCGATTGAACGCAATGACGAAGCGCGCCAGGTCTATAACCTGGTCGGCTATGCCTTCGGTGCGTTTGCGGTGGTGCTGCTGGGGTTACTGATAATGATTATTTCGCGGCAATCGCAGTCCAGCCTCGTCGAATCGCAGGAACAGAACGAACGCAACCAGCGCGCCATCCTGCGCTTGCTGGATGAAATGACTAATCTTGCCGATGGCGATCTGTCGACCCATACCACCGTAACCGAGGATATCACCGGTGCGATTGCCGACTCGGTAAATTATTCGATCGACGCACTGCGTGACCTGGTCGGCACGATTAACAGTACCGCGAACCAGGTGCGTAGCGCGGTCCGTAAAACACAGAATATGACCGGTGAGCTGGCCGAGGCCAGTGAAGCCCAGGCCAGCGAGATCACCGCGGCCAGTAGCTCTGTTACCGAGATTTCAAAATCCATGTCCAAGGTTTCGGAACGCGCCACCGATTCGGCCGAGGTTGCGCGAAAATCGGTCAGCATTGCACACAAGGGTAGCGAGACGGTACGCCAGACAATCGACGGCATGGAAACCATACGCGAGCAGATACAGGAAACTTCCAAGCGTATCAAGCGTCTCGGTGAGTCATCCCAGGAAATCGGCGATATCGTCAACCTGATCACGGAGATATCCGATCAAACCAATATTCTCGCCCTGAATGCCGCGATCCAGGCGTCGATGGCCGGTGAGGCGGGTCGCGGTTTTGCGGTGGTCGCCGACGAAGTACAACGGCTCGCGGAACGAACCGGTGATGCAACCAAGCAGATCGAGGCATTGGTGAAAACCATCCAGGCGGATACCATTGAAGCCACGGTGTCGATGGAGCAAAGCACGGCTAACGTGGTCAAGGGCGCGAAGCTGACCGAAAATGCGGGTAGCGCGCTCGATCGGATTGAACAGGTTTCGATGAACCTGGCGCAACGCATACTGGAAATATCGGACGCCACCCGGGACCAGGCGCAGGATAGCGTCAAGATCGCTGAGATCATGGACGTGATCCAGGAGATCACAGCCAAGACCTCGGAGGGTTCCAACAGGGCTTCGAGGTCGATCGGTGAATTGTCGGTCATGGTCAAGGAAATGCAGACCTCGGTGGCCGGCTTCAAACTGCCCGGTGTCACCGCGCCCGAAAGCACAGTGGTGCAGAATGTCGATGAACTCGCCAAGATGGGAGTGTCGATCGAGGCTGAAAAACAGGCGGCCCGATGAACGCGCAAGAGACTTCGGTGAAGCACAGTGCACTCGGATGGGTTAAGAACTCCATCGATGACAACCTGTTGGAAATCAAAACCGATCTCAAGCTTTACATCGAGAATGGCGACGCGGCCTTGCTCGCGGCTGTCAAGCAGCGGCTAGGCCTGATCCAGGGCGTTCTGGTTATGATCGAGCAGTACGGCGCGGCCATGCTGACCGAGGAAATGGTGGCGCTGGTGGATTTTATTGTCGCCGGCAAGCAGGAACAGGGTGAACCGGCTCTCGAAGTCTTGCTGCGCGCCGTGTTGCAATTACCCGATTACCTCGAACACATCCAGTCCGGTAATCGCGATATTCCTATCGCCATACTGCCCCTGTTAAACGATATCCGCGCGGTTCGCAACCAGGATTTGTTCTCTGAAAAATTGCTCTTTCTTCCTGATCTGTCGATGCACGAGGCCGAAGCGGAAATCGAAGCGATCGACGATGATCATAACCAGGCCTCCAGGCTGCTGGCAAAGAAGTTGCGCCCCACATACCAGTTGGCCCTGCTCAACGTAATCAGAGACAAATCCGTTGAGGAGAGTCTCAAGCGGCTCGAAAAGGTTTGTGAAATACTGGAGGAGCGCTCGGTATCCGAGCAGATAGCGCGCATCTGGTGGATTGTCGGTGCGTTGTTAGAATCGGTTTCACGGCAACAGCTTGAACTTGGGGTTTCGATCAAGAGCCTGCTCGGCAAGGTGGACGCCATATTCCGGGTTATTCTCATCGTCGGCGAGGGCGGTTTACTGAAACGCCAGCCGATCGAACTGATCAAGAATTTTCTCTACTATATCGCCCAACCGGAATGTGACGGCCCCAAGGCCCAGGCGATAAAGACCGCTTATCGCCTGGAGCAATTCCTGCCATCGGAGTCCGCGCGCAGCGAGGTGCTGGACAATATTGCGGGACCGAACCAGGCCCTGTTAAAAACGGTTGCCGAGGCCATGAGGGCCGATATAGAGACGGTCAAGTCGACCCTCGAAGTATACGTCAACGGAGACTTGTCCCAGGTTGACGCGCTCAAGGATCTCCCCCAGGAAATGCACATCATTTCGGATACCCTGGCGATGATCGGGCTCGGTTCTCAGCGCCAGCTGATCGAGGGCCAGATCAAGGTGGTCAAGGAAATTCGGAACGGTGAGCGTACCCCCGATGAGGAGCAACTGCTGTCAATGGCCGCTGAACTCCTGCAGGTCGAGCAGGCGCTCGACCAGATGCAGAAACGCCAGCCAGGCAGTGCGCAACAGCCCAGAACCGAATCCGATGTATCGCGTGACTACGAGATGGATAGCGTATTGAGCGCGGTCGTAACCGCTGCGCTGGATGATATTCAGAAAACCAAGAACGCTATTCTCGAATTCGTCAAGGATTCCGGGCGTAGTGACAACATAGAACTCTGTATTACGCTGATGAAGGAATCCCGTGGCGCATTGCTGTTGCTCAACCAGCAGCGTGCGGTTGCGGTGGTCGATGGCTTGCAGATCTATCTGAACGGGTACGATGTCACGGAATTCATGGAATCCAGTCGACTCGACGCCTTGTCGCAGGTTGTTGCCAGTCTCGAGTATTACCTTGAAGCACTCGGCGAACATCGCAGCGATGCCAGCAGCATCCTCGATTTGGCCGATGTCCAGTTGCAGGAATTGCTGGCCAGCGTGCATGTCGGTTCCGATATCGAGGAAAGCGAGGTCACGCCAGGTGACGAGATCGATGTTTCCGCCGCGGCAATCGAGACATCCGGCCCGCTCGAGTTGGTCGATGACGCAGCTCCCGAGCCGGATTCGCAGCGGCCGGAAGCCGCGGCAGTGCAGGAATCGGAGCCGGACGCCGAATCTCGAACTGGAACCGACACGGCGTTACCGGTGGACAGAGGCGCGACTATCGAAGTCACTGAAGTTGCCGCTGAAACGGATTCCCGGGTGGAAGCCGAGACTGCCGATACGGATACTGTACTCGACGTGCCGGCCGACCGGGCTGCGTCGGCCAGTAGTGATACCGGTTTTGACGAAGCCGAGAAGGCGAGTCCGTTGGTGTCGGAGAGGCTTGAAGTGGTACCGGTGGATGAAGATCTCGAGGTGCTTAAATCAGACAGTGATGCGGAAATACTGGAAATATACCTCGAAGAAGCCGAAGAAGAGGCCGCCAACATCGCGCGCCTGCAACGGGACTGGATGTTGCACCCGGAAGATGAAAATTCGTTGAAAAGCATTCGCCGCGCCTTCCATACGATCAAGGGCAGTGGACGCCTGGTGGGGGCGACCAAGATTGGCGAATTCGCATGGGACTACGAACAATTGCTGAACCAGGTGATCGACAGGACTATTCCTCCCGGCAGGCAGGTGATCGATGCCGTTGGCGGTGCGGCCAGGGCGCTTCCGGAACTGGTGCATGAATTGAAAACTTTCGAAGAGCCGCAGGCCGATATCGCCTACCTGCGCGGCCTGGCGCGGGCCCTGGCTGAGTTCAGAACTGAAGAATTGCTGGTCGACCATACGCAAACCCTGTCGATGGTCGAATCTCCGTATGATCACATCACCGATAGTGATGAAGGCGTCGAGGATGAAAGCGAAGCAACCGATTTTGGATTCGGAGCAACCACCCATGCACTTCCCTCCGAAAATCTCGATGTTGATCTGCTCGGTGATGTCGAGCCGGACACCATGCGTGTCGAGCCGAGCGCGTTGGCATTGGCTCAGCCTGAGGATACGACGAAGGACGATGACGAGGCCGAATTCGATTCCGATTCCGAATTTGATGCCGGTACCGTGCTGGTAGAAGCGCCTCCGATTCCGGTAATCGATCCCAGTCGTCTCATCGATCCCGAAGCCGATCTGAAAATTGCCGAGGCTGCCAGGGCCAGGGCTGAAACCAAATATGAGTCGGCCGTTGACTATTCGCGACCATCGAATCGGGCGCAGGACACCGATGTCGGCACCAGCGAAGATAGTCAGCCCGAAGGTGACGAGCCGCTTGCCAGTACCGCGATTGAAATAGAAACCATGGGCGAGGATTTTATCGGTGATGCCTACGATACCGGTGAGATTGGGGTGGAGTTATCGCTGAAAGCCGAAACGGAAGAATTCGAGATTGAATCATTCCCGGAGCAGGAAGTAGCAGAAATCGAGTTACCGCCCGCTGAGGAGGCAAAAACGAAAGAGATCGAGGTGCAGGCGCTCGAATCCGAAGCGGAAGAGATCGAGGTGCACGCGCTCGAATCCGAAGCGGAAGAGATCGAAGTGCAGGCGCTCGAATCCGAGGCGGAAGAGATCGAGATGCAGGCGCTCGAATCCGAGGCGGAAGAAAGCGGGATGCAGGTGCTTGAATCCGAGCCGGAAGAAAACGGGATGCAGGTGCTCGAATCCGAGCCGGAAGAAATCGAGTTACAGGCGCTCGAATCCGAGACGGAAGAAATCGAGTTGCAGACGCTCGAATCCGAAGCGGAAGAAAACGAGCTGCAGACCCCCGAATCCGAAGCGGAAGAAGTCGAGCTGCAACCGTCCGAATCCGTAGAGGAAGAAGTTGCCGCCGAATCTCCACCAATTCAGCCACAACGGGGGGCCCCGCCTGACCCTTTCCCGGTAATGACAGGGAGCCTGGAGCCTGGAGACAAGGTAGAGCCGGGCGGACTCAGGGACCCAGGGCGGCCCGAACCAACCGGCCTGTCGTTCGATCCGGAACTTCTGACCATTTACCAACAAGAGGTAGAACAGCACCTCGGCATAGTAAGTTCCGCCCTTGACCATGCTGAAAAGATTCGCGAGCTGATTCCGGGCGAAGGAATATACCGGGCGCTGCACACTATTAACGGTGCCTCGCGCACCGCGGATATCACCACCATTGGCGAGCTTGCCGCCTTGCTTGAAAAGCCGTTGAAATCGGCAATAGCACAAACTATGGCGCTGGACCATGAAATCGTGGCCCTGTATCGCGAAGGGCAGCGAGCGCTTCACCAAATGACTTCGGAGCTGGTCGCAACCCGGGAAATGCCGGCCATCCCCGAAGATCTGCGGATCAGCCTGGTGGCCCTGGCCGAAGACTTCGAAGAGTATACGGTCGATCTCACTAAAGACGAATCAGGTCATTCCGGTGACTTCATCGATACCCTGACCATGATGAATGAAGTGGGTGACGGCGAGCAGGATAGCGAGCTGCTGACCATCTTCGTCGATGAAGCAAACGAATTGCTGGAAATGAGTGACAACACGTTGCACCAGTGGTCGCAGCAGAATTCGGACGAGCCCGCTGCCCATGATTACAACGCGGTCATGGAGTTGCAGCGTTACCTGCACACCCTGAAGGGTGGTGCGCGTATGGCGGGGCTCAGGGAGATCAGCGATTTGTCACATGAGATGGAGTCCATGTTCATTGCGGTAATCGACGGGCGTGTCGATAAAAATGACAATCTCGTGGAATTGCTGAAAGACTGTTTTGACCTGCTGCATCAACAGGTTGTCGAGGCCCAGGAGGAAAAGGAAATGAGTTCCTCGGCGGCCATGGTCGAATTACTCAAGGAGGTGCGTCTGGGTGAGGATGGCAGTCACCGTATCCCGGATCAGGATGATTCGATGGGTCTCGACATGGATAGCGAAGACATCGACATCGTTAGTGAAAATCTCTCTGGCGTCCCGCTTTCGGGAGCGGATTCTTCAACCCAGGACGTCATCAAGGTGCGCTCGGATCTGCTTGATAACCTGGTGAGCTCGGCGGGTGAAGTCAGTATATACCGCGCACGCATGGAGCAGCAGGTGGCGGGCATCGGATCGCACCTCGGCGAACTGGGACAAACCATCGTCCGGCTCAAGGCGCAGCTGCGCAATCTGGAAGCGGAGACCGATGCCCAGATTTATTTCAGCCACCGCACCGAAGCCGGCAAAACCGGCGAATTCGATCCGCTCGAAATGGATCGCTACACGATGATACAGGAGTTGTCGCGCTCGCTGAGTGAGTCGGTCAATGATTTATCGAGCCTGCAAGGCATGCTGGGCGAACAGGTCAAGGATTCGGAGACGCTTTTGTTACAGCAATCCCGGGTCAGTACGGACTTGCAGGATGGCTTGATCAAGAGCCGCATGGTCAAGTTCTCCGGCCTGCTGTCACGTTTGCGCCGACTGGTCAGGCAGAGTAGCCAGGAACTTGGCAAAAAAACCGAACTGGTAGTGAGCGGTGAGCAAAACGAAGTCGACAACAAGGTGCTCGACCGCATGGTTGCGCCACTCGAGCACATTATCCGTAATGCCCTGTCGCACGGCATCGAGACGCCGTTTGAACGGGTCAAGAAAGGCAAGCCCGAAAACGGCAGGATTGCGATCGATATTACCCGCGATGGCTCTGACGTGGTCATTCGCGTCAGTGATGATGGCGCCGGGATCGATATTGAAAAAGTACGCAGTCGTGCGATTCAACTGGGCCTGCTGGATAAAGGGCACGAAACCAGTGACGCCGATCTGGTGCAGTATATTCTCGAGTCCGGGTTTAGTACCGCCGAACATGTTACCCAGCTCTCCGGCCGTGGCGTTGGTATGGATGTGGTTGATATCGAAGTCAAACAGCTCGGTGGTACCCTGCAGATTGAAAGCACGCCGCAGGGAACCACTTTTGTAGCGCGACTACCTTTTACGCTTTCGATAAACCAGGCAATACTGGTGCGTACCGGCGACGAAATATATGCTATCCCGCTGCTCAACATCGAGGGCATTACGCGTATCGACGCCCTGCAATTGAACGCACACTACCGCGAGGAGGCTCCCGAGCTGGAATACGCCGGGCAGAGCTTTGCTCTGCATAACCTGGCGAAACTGGTCGGCGCAGAAGCCCAGTTCAGGATTGGGGCCGATGACGAAAAACAGGCTGTCATTTTAAGTCGCGCCGGCGATATACGCATCGCCTTGCATGTCGACGAAATCATCGGTAATCGGGAAATCGTGGTCAAGACCCTGGGCAAACAGCTCAGTCAGGTGAAGAGCCTGGCCGGCGCTAGCATACTTGCCGACGGCAGCATGGTGCTGATTCTTGATGTTGGCGGCTTGATACGCCACAAAGTCAGCAGCGCGGTCAAAATCGTCTACCAGGCAGCGGAAGAAGCCACCAGGTTGCGCGATACCGTCATGGTGGTCGACGATTCGATCACCATGCGCCGGGTCGCGAGCAAACTGCTCGAACGCCATAACTACGAAGTGATTACCGCCAAGGATGGGGTGGATGCACTGGCGCAGCTGCAGGATGTGCACCCGGATGTGATGTTGCTCGACATCGAAATGCCGCGCATGGATGGTTTCGAATTGGTGACGCACATGCGGAACGAGACCGGTTTCTCCAGTATCCCGATCATCATGATCACTTCGCGCACGGGTGAAAAACACCGCGATCGAGCCTTCAAGATCGGCGTCACCAACTACATGGGTAAACCCTACCAGGAAGACGAGTTGATCCAGAACATTCAATCGGCACTGGGAGGCCGGTAACGGGTCCGGTAATGAGTGACAAGTCCACATCGGTACGTTGCATGCTGCTACCCTTACGCTCGCTTAACCTGTTGATCCCGAACTCGGCGGTTGCCGAGATCATCGGTTACTCCGTGCCGCGTCCATTATCCGGCGGCAGTGACTGGTTTGCCGGGGTAGTGCTGTGGCGGGGCGTATACGTGCCGGTGGTCGCGGTCGAACAGATGTGTAACATCGCCGGTGCCGGTGCCGGTGCCGGGCCGCGCGCGCGCATCGCCATTGTATACAACCCGGAAAAGGACCCGGATTTGCCCTACATCGGAATTCACATGCAGGATATACCACGCGCATACCTTGCCGGATCCGATAGCACCGAATCGGGCAGCAGCGAGGGTCTGAGCGAGTACCTGATAACGCGGGTCGACGATGAACAGCTGGCGCGAGTCATCCCGGATATCGACAAAATCATTGCCGATCTCAAGCTCGAGTACAATCCAGCGCGCCTCGAAGAACTCAAAACCTGAATCCACCAGAGTAATCCCCGCATCGGCGTGGTCGCCGGGTGTTCTTTTTCGGGAAGCCGAAGGCCAACCGGTCCGTCGCGGGGAGATTCTTCGGTTGCCTCGGATCGAAGGTGTTTCGTAATTATGATGACAGTTACCATAATTCTCGAATAATAATTTCAATATTTCCCAGAGGGAATTAAGGTAACTGTCACCATATCTGACTGCACGACGGCGAGCGCGCTGGTCGCGGCGGTTTCGGTGCGCAGTACTCGCGGGCCCAGGCTGACCGGCTCGAAGCCCGTCGTCCTGGCGAGGTCGATCTCCGCGGGATTGAGGCCGCCCTCGGGACCTAGCAGGATGGAAACCGCTGTGCGCGGTCGATTCAGCGCCGAGGCCAGCGCGACCCCGTCGAAGTCGAGCATTAGCTTACATTCGGCGGTCGTCGCGGTCAGCACCG
>JAAEPH010000410.1 GCA_024232855.1 Gammaproteobacteria bacterium | reverse complement strand
TCGGCCAAGGCAAGGCGCAGTCCGCAGGGAAGACCCACTGCACTCGCTGCGCTCGCGGGGTCGGCCCTGGCATGCCCTTTTCAAGGACTGCAACGCGGCATTGGCCGATTTGGGGCGCTCCCTTCGGGCCAGCCAGGAAGCTGCCATCTGCGTTGTTGTGCTCCTTTGAATTAGCTACGGCTAGTCCTGCAGTCGCACGCCTAGCAGCTGACAGCTTCCTGACTGGCTGTATCCATCAAACCTTAGTTGTTCGACCACTAGTACTCTTTCAATGAAAGGGTAAATATCTCGAATGGACAGCAAGCCATCAGTCGCCATCATCGGCGCCGGCCTCGCGGGCCTCACCTGCGGCACGGCGCTCAAGGGCATGGTCGAAAGGCTCAAAATATTTGAAAAAAGTATCTTCCCCGGAGGTCGTATCAGTCGTTTTCGCGCCGGTGAGTACGAATTCAATCACGGCGCGCAGTATTTCACGGTCAACCATCCCCTGTTCTGGAATATCGTTTCGGCCTGGCAAAGCGAAGGCATCGTACGGCCCTGGGATGGCTGGATAGTCGAATTGCAAAAGGGCCAGATCATAAATAGCGATATGGTGACACAGCGATTTATCGGCGTACCACGCATGCAGACCATAGTCGAAAGCCTGGCGCGCCATTGTGATCTGAGCACCTCGACAAACATATCCGAGCTGGAGCATCAGGAGTCTGGGGGCTGGCGCCTTTTCAACGAGAGAGGCGACTACCAGGGCGCCTTTGATATCGTCATTATTGCCACCGCGGCGCAGCAGGTCGCGGAACTGTGCGGCTCGGTTCCCGCGATTGGCAAGGCAGCCGATAATGTCGATATGACTGTATGCTGGAGCGCTATGTTTGCCTTCGATCGACCGCTAAATCTACCCTATGATGCGGCTTTCGTTCTCGACTCCCCGCTGTCCTGGATTTCACGCTACCAGCTGGCTGCGGGTGATGCCGGGGCCGGGACCGATTGCTGGGTGCTGCATGCCTCACCCGAGTGGTCGCAGCAGTATGCCGCCAGTTTCCGGGGGCGCGTGATGAACGCCATGCTCCACGCATTCTGGGAAGCGGTCGACCTCGATGAGCAAAAACCGGCATCCACCTCGGTACATTGCTGGAAGCACGCCTTACCGATCAATCCGATTAGCGAAGACTCGTTGTTTGACGATGCGAAAGCGATCGGCGCCTGCGGTGACTGGTGTACCTCGCCGCGTATCGAGGGAGCCGTGCTGAGCGGTTTTTCGATGGCCGACCGGGTTATGAAATACATCCGTAAAAACCATGCCTGAGCGGCGCCTGTCCGGTTCGCATATTGCACCAGTTCTCGCGCCGGTGAGTCGTGAACACTGAAACCGTTCGCCTCGACAAGTGGCTATGGGCGGCCCGATTCTTCAAGACCAGGGCGCTGGCGAGTGCAGCGGTCGGCGGTGGTAAGGTTCACCTGGGCGGTGGTCGCGTGAAACCGTCCCGTGCGGTAAAAATTGATGACCTGTTCGAAATTCGACGCGGTTACGAGCGTTTTGAAATTGTTGTCACCGGCCTCAGCGGGCGCCGTGGTTCGGCGAGCGATGCACAGTTACTTTATCGGGAAACCGAGGCAAGCGCCGCCAGGCGCCGCGACGAAGCGGAGCAGCGCAAGCTGGCGCAAATGCAACGCCCGCGCTCAGAGTCGCGACCCGACAAAAAACAACGCCGCCAGATCCGCCGCTTCATCGAAAAGCCCTGAACCCTCACAACAGGCGTCATTCCCCGATGCGTCGACCCGGCGTAAGCAAGAGCCTTACAACAGCAAACGTTGAAAGTGTTTCCTTCGACGGCGCGGCCGACGGGAAATCTTTTGCGGCGGTCCGACGTATCGGCGCTAGGCGAAAGGCGACAGGGGCGTCGCGTAGAGCCGTGCCCTTTAAAATCAGCCCTTTTTCGGGAAGCCGCAGGCCCGATGCGTCGGACCGAACCGGTCCGTCGCGAGGGGTATCATCGCTTGCCTCGGGGACGAAGGTACATTTTAGGCTTTGCAGGAATGGTGGTCAGAGTGGTGGGGTCAGGGTCTGGGCTTCGAGGGGGGTTTGTGCGGGGTGGTTTTGATGATTGACAGGATGCTGCCGCGGACCTCGGTGCTGAGCAGGTTGCGCAGGTCGAGGCTGATGTAGTCGAATCCCGAAGTAAATTCGAGCTGCTGTTGATCGTTTCTAATCAGGTATTCATTGTCGAGCATGGTCTCGATGAAGTCGTGAAATAAAAGGCGGTCAAAGAAGTCGGGTGCGTTAATGCCGTAGATCATCGAAATTTTCTGCGCCAGCAGATGACAGCGATGCTCGAGGTCGGCTTCGCCGAGCGGGTCGGAAGAGGCTTGCCACAGAACGATAAAGGTCATGTAGTAGCGTTCCAGGATCGGTTGCACGATATGCGCCAGCCTGATCAGTTGCATGAAACGGTGATCACTGCGCCGCGGCCGGCGTAAATCCTTGTCGACTTCCTCGAGTAGCGATTCGTTGATCAGGCAGGTGACGAATTCATCGATGATCGCGCCCAGTTCAGCGCTGCACCATTCGAGTTGTAACTCGGATTTCAGAAATGGGTAGAGCAGGCCGATTATACGTTCAATACTGGCGCGTGAAACGCGTCGAACATTGGTAAAGCAGCAGGCAATAAGCGCCGGAATAATCAGGGTGTGCAGGCTATTGTTGCGATAGTAACCGAGCAGGACCGTATCCTCGGGCTTCAGGTAAACGATATCCCCGAGCTCGTGCTTGCGAAGGTGAATAATTTTCTGTGCGGCAATGTGCTCGATGCAACGATTGTCGACTGTGCCTTCGATGCGAATCGAAGCCAGGCAGGCGGCTCCGCGAATGAGTCGGTCATATAGTTTCGACTGGTCGATCAATTCTTCGATTTCGATACTCTGGCGTGGCGTGGCGAGCAGTATGGTGGCGACCGAATTCACCGGGTTGAGCACGCAGGCGCGCCCGATGCCCTGCATGATCGCATCCCCCAGGTGCCGCAGGCTGGCCCGGTACCAGTCCGGCTTGTGCTCGATTTCGGCTGCCCGACCGGCCCAGTCGGGGCAATGTTGCTGCAGCAGGTCTGCGACGACGATGGGTTCGCCGAAGCTGGCGGTGACCTTTCCGAAGTGACCCTTGAGACGGAAGATTGCGCTCAGGGCGCCCAGGGTGGACTCCTTTTTCTTTTTCTCGCCATAGAGTTCGCCGAGGTAGGATTTTCCTTCGATCAGCTTTTCGTAGCCGATGTAGACCGGTACGAACGCGAGCGCTCGCGCCTGGGTCTTGATATAGGATTTGAGGGTCATTCCGAGCATGCCGTAACGGGGCTTGAGCAGCCTTCCGGTGCGGCTGCGCCCGCCCTCGATAAAGTACTCGAGCGGGACGCCCAGTTTCACCAGCTGCTGGATGTAGCTACGCATGATGGCGCCGTAAAGCCGGTTATCCCTGAAACCGCGGCGGATAAAAAAAGCGCCGCCGCCGCGCAGGATGCGACCGATGAACGGGATATTGAGATTGTCGCCCGCGGCGATGTAGGGTATGGCGAGGTTTTCGTTGTAGATGACGTAGGACAGCAGCAGGTAATCGACGTGGCTGCGATGACAGGGAACATAGACCAGTTGGTGGCTGAGGGCCGTCTCGCGGATGCGCTCGGCGTTATAGACCTCGATGCCGCTGTAAAAGCGGCTCCAGAAAGCGCGCAACAGGCGCAGCATCACTTCGATGGTCAACTGCGTACAGTCGGCGAAAATTTCACGGCAATAGCGATGGGCCCTGACCCTGGCGCGCGCACCGTTGTCGGACTCATCGATTATCAGGTCGCGCACAACGGCGTCTTCGACAACCTTCGCCGAGAGATGCCTGTGACTCGTGATCTGCGGGCCGAAGGTGGCCTCGCGTTGCTGGCGCAGTATCGTCACCAGGGATTCCTGCAAATCCTGTTCGTCGTTTTCACTGTCATCGAGTAGAGCGCGAAAATCGATTGCCTGCGAGAAAATCAGGCGCGCGTTACGGCCGTGGACGAGGATGGTGAAAAACCGGCGCGTGCGCCCTGCCAGCAACCAGGTGTCGGCGAACAGGACCTGCAGCCAGTGCTTGTAACGCGCCAGCGGGCGGCCCCAGAAAACCGATACCGGAACGATCTGCAGGTCGAGCTCGCCATTTTCGATGAAAGCCTGCATGAATTCGGTTAGCATCGGCGAGTGTTTGCGGCGGCGCTTTACCCAGTCGGTAACCGGGTTGCGCGCGGCAATGCTATAGACCGAGTGATGGCGCTTCAATTCGGCGATCGGCATGCGTGCCAGCGGATCGGGGAGTCGATGGCGTCCGCTCAGTTGTGTCAGCACCAGCAAATCGCTTAAACCGCGATCGGCCAATACGTAGAGAACCGGTCGTGTCGAATCCAGCGTCGCGGCGGGATCGGGTTGCGGGAAAACCTCGACCCTGACCCAGAGAAACAGGATCCAGCGCAGGAATCGAATGAGTTGTCTTTTCAAAGTGAACCTGTGGTAATTGGCCGGGGACAGTATACCTATTACACGCGGACGAATATAATTTGACTCCCCACCGCTTACAGGGAAGTGAGCAATGGCCGGGATGGCACGGCTGGTGGTCCCGAATTACCCACACCATGTTACGCAGCGTGGTAATCGTCGGCAATGAACCTTCTTCAATAGGGGCGGCTACCAGGTTTATTTTGAGTTGATTCCGAGTACTGCGAACAGGCGCAAACCGAGGTATGGGCGTATTGCCTTATGCCCAATCATGTGCACCTGGTCATGCTGCCAAAAAACAAAGATGGACTACGAGCGGCGTTGTCGGAGGCGCACCGGCGATACAGGCGTCATGTCAATTTTCGCGGGGGGTGGCGCGGTCATTTGTGGCAGGAATGATTTTATTCGTTCGCGATGGATGAAGATTATCTACTGGATAGCCCGCATATCTCACCGTTTTACGTAGCGAGGGCGCATTTGGGTGGAATGACGCCAATCGACGCGTTCGCTTGACCGCTCCGGCGGTCACCGATCCCGCTCGGCTGCGATAAAGCACCCGCCACCTCCGGCTTCCGCCAACGGAGCTTCGAAAAAGAAATTTGCAATTTTAGAGAACGGGCCTGTTCAACACCTGGATAAGATCGTGGTTCGTTCGTCTCACGATCTATCCTTGTTCGTTAGGGGGCTTTGCTCGGTGGTTTCCATGTGTCTGGAGGCCTTTCTTCGAATTGCGGGAGATCATCATCTATTTCATGCCATTGAGCCTTGGAACCTACGAAGATATGTGACTCTGGCTTTATACCTGGATCCCCTTCAACCGTACCTAGCGTTACCGTGGTGATCCTGCCTTTTTCGGTTCCTGCTAAAGACGAGCCACACTCACTACAAAAACACCATCCTGCACCTGCTAACGTCTCGTATACTTTTACATGGTCTTCTCCTGAGAGCCATCTAAAATCGCCTGGATTGAAATCCGCATATGTCGAAAATGCCGCACCATGCTGCCGCCTACACATAGAACAATGGCAGTGATCCGCATCAAAGATGGGTCCAGTGATTTCGTAACGAACTTTGCCACATAAACATCCACCTTTAATTGCCACCTTGGTTTTCATCTATATGCCCCCTAATAACGCTCCGCATCAGCGGCGCGGTCTTGGCCGCGTCCGTCTGTATTTGATACTAAGCGGCGGTGAGGGGAATCTTCTTAACTTTGCCAAGTTTTACCTGTTTCCTTGCCTGCCACAGATCATAGGCATCTTGCATTGCCAACCAGCTCTCGGGACTGCGGCCTAAAGATTTGGATAGTCTAAGCGCCATTTCAGGACTGACGCCACTTTGCTTTTTCAGTACTCGATTCAAGGTTGATGCCGCAACATTCAGATTCGAAGCCAGGTAGCGGCAACTCAGCTCAAATGGCTCCATATAAGTGGCTGAAATAAACTCTCCTGGGTGAGGGGGGTTATGCATGGCCATTAGTGATAATCCTCGTAATTCAATATGTATACATTTCCTTCTTCAAACTCAAAGGTGAGACGCCAGTTTGCATTTACCGTGATAGACCAGATACCTCTCCTGTCGCCGGTAAGTTGATGTAGTCGGTATCCAGGGATATCCACATCATCAATGGATTGCGCGGTATCTAAAGCTGCAAGCTGCATTCTCAGCTTCTTCGCGTTATCTGCTTGAATTCCTCTAGCCCGGAAAATTCATAAATATGCACAATCTCGCTTGTCTATTGATTCCACAAGAAATATATCCTCAGTCGCTCGTAATCACCGATACGAGACTTCTTCGGATATTTCCTTGTGAAATCAATATACTGCGCGATTTT
>JAAEPH010000409.1 GCA_024232855.1 Gammaproteobacteria bacterium | reverse complement strand
TACTTCCCGGTCCGTGGCACTGTCAACATAGGTCGGGTAATGTGATGAGAGTATTTTCCCTACCGCCTCCCGGCTGCGTTCAAACACATCCCTGGAGCCATCCTGTTCCCAGACATTGGTTGCCGTCCGATCCATCAGTGTCGGATATAGATACTCGCTTTCCATGTATTGTAAGGTCTGGCTATTGCCCAGAAAATGACCCGGATCGATGGCGCATTCCCTGATCACGTCCAGGGAGAGCGTGTCGTCCGTTATTTCGATGCCGCGAGCGGTACGCAGTATCATGCCGAGTGCTTCATTGTCGATGAATAACGATTCGAAGCTGCATCCCATCAGGCTGCCCATCATTCCGCCCGCTTCGCAAACGCGGTTGGCTCCAGCCAGTGCCGCCAGCGCCAGGGTTAATCCTTTTTCGTATCCCGCCTGGGCATCGGGAATTTTCGAGTCGGTCATGCCGGCGCCGACGCTGTTGGGCAGGTTGTAGAATTTTCCCATCTGTACCGCCGATGCCGCCAGCAGCGCCTGTTCACCGCTGCCGCCGGTAAACGACCCGGTACGCAGGTCGGTGATGAAGGGCCATGCGGCAAAGGTCATCGGGCATCCGGGATTGACCAGGTTGACCACCGCCAGGCAGGCCAGGGTTTCGGCGATCACCTGCGCCAGAATTCCCGCCAGCGGCGTTGGCGCGGTGGCCGCGCTCATCGGGGCAACCGCGATATCGCTGACCAGTCCGAGCTTACTTGCGTCGATCAGGACTTCCAGGTTCTCGCGCCCGAATTTCAATGGCGAGACAATCGGGCAACCGCCGAATATGCAGAATGGCTTTTCCAGGAAGCGGCCCTCGCCGCCGAGCACCAGGTCGAACATTTCAATCGCCGGGTCAATGAAATCGCGACTGCGAAACGACAGGCACATGGGTTTCTCGGTACCCGCGATAAGCGCATACGCAACATTCATGTCGTGTTCGAAGTCATCCGTGAGATCGGTCGCAATTACCGTGTCTCCACACATGTGCACATGCTCGAGGGTATCCGTCAGGCGGGTGAAGTCGTACACATCGACAATAGTCGATGGACGGTAGGCACGGGTTTCGGGATCCAGGGTAGTAACCGCCGAGCCGGCGGTGGAGAAATGCAGCTTGCTGCCGTCGCAGTGGATGTCGTCTTTACCGGCTCTTTCGCCGCGGGCATAGACGACGTACCCATTGGCGGCACCGCTGATGAGGTCTTCCATCAGGCTGACCGGAAAGCACAGGCGTCCGTGTTCGTTCTGCGTGCAACCCTTCGGCAGAGCGATATCGAGTAATTCCCGAGGAGCGTCGGCAACGCCGATGGTGGCGAGGATCTCGAGTGCGCCCCGATGCACCTTTTCCATGTCGGCCTGGCTTAGCGGTTTGAACTGGCCCGCCTCTACCCCGGGCCATACCGCCTGGGCGGGCGTGTTTGCTTTACGCTGCTTCAGGCGTTCGGCTCGTCCCGCACCCCTGCGGCGGGATCTTCCGCCGTGGCTGGCATCGGCAGCACTGGTATCGGTCGGATTATTGTTTGTCATATTATCAATTACTCGGTTTTTCCCAGGTAAGATCCTGGAGTGATGGCATTTCCCGCCGATAGATCGCTGCCGTGATTTCCTGCGGATCCACTTCGAAATTTCGAGCGGCCAGATGGCCCGAATACACCGCGTCGGCGATCAGACCGGGGGCAAGGGCGTCACCGATGACTTCCAGCGTCTCAATTATTTTTCCAGGTGCATCATCGCGTAGCTTTGCAAGCGCCGTGGCGACAGTATTCTCCGAATCTCGCTCAGTGACAAGCACGAGACTCCCGCAGGGGATCCGGCTTTTTCGGCCCGAGAAAACGCAAGCGGTTTCGATCTGGCCCGGTTCGACGAGGGTTACGCTTTCGTTGGCGCGAATTTCAACACCCTGTTCGATCAGGCCACGCTGCACCCGCGCCTGCTCCAGGGTGTAAGCGGTCCAGGGCGAAACCACGCTCGCGGAAGTAACCAGGACGATGTCATGCCCGAGCGCACTCAAGTGATCGGCGATGACACCGCCCATATAGCACTGATCATCGTCGTAAACGACGATCGGGCCATTCGGCAGTGTGATGCCATTCATAATGTCGTCCGGGGTCAGGGTGTTTTCCCGGTCGATACCGGGAATCGCCTGCCTGCGGCTGCGCCCGATGCCGTCACGGCGCCAGGTCGAACCGGTGGCAATAAATACGTTGGCAAACTCGAATTCCAGGATATCTTCGGCGCTCAGGCGGCTTTCGAGGAAAATTTCCAGGTTTGCCATGCGCTCGAGTTCATAAGCCCGATTGTCGCGTACGCGCAACCAGGCCGAAAGACCTTTCAGGCCGGATTCGCCAAGAACACGGCCGCCCAGCTGGGAGGATGCCTCTGCCAGGGTGACCGGGTATCCGCGACGAGCCAGTTGCAGCGCGCACTCAAGGCCCGCCGGGCCCGCGCCGACAACCAGGGCCGGGCTGTCCGAAACCTTTGGTGAAATGATTTCGGGATGCCATCGGCGTCGCCACTCTTCCCCCATGGTTGGATTCTGCGTGCAGCGGATCGGAACCCCCATGGAGTCACATGATGCACAGATATTGCAGCCGATACACTCACGGATTTCATCGATACGATCCTCATGGATTTTGTTCGGCAAGAAGGGGTCCGCGATGGAGGGCCGGGCCGCGCCGATAAAGTCGAGCACTCCGCGCTTGACCAGCGACAGCATCAAGTCCGGGGAGGAAGTTCTGTTGACACCGACAACCGGCTTCTGCGTCACCTGTTTAACCCAGTCGATATAGGGAACCTGGTAACCGTCTTGTGGCTGAAAACGGGTTGTCTGGGAATCGTTATCCCAACCCGCCACGTTGACATCCCAGAGATCAGGCAGCTCGGCCAGCAATTCGACTACTGCACGGCCCTCTTCAAGAGCTTGCATACCATCGGTGCCGGCGAGTTCGTCCACGGCGAAGCGAAAAGCGACAGCACAACTGTCACCAATTTCTTCCCGGGTTTCTTCGAGTACTTCCCGGGCCAGACGGACACGATTTTCAATGCTTCCGCCATACTCGTCGCTGCGCTGGTTGTACTGCGGCAGCAGAAAATGATGTAGCAGGCTCATCTTGTGGCCTGCGTATGCGTAGACGATATCGAACCCCGCCGTTTTTGCGTTGCGAGCTGCGGTTCGGTGCCAGCGGCGAAACTCGGCGATGTCACGCTTGCTCATGGCGCGCGCCTGGCGCGGATAGCTGATATCCAACGACATGCTGGACGGTGCCAGAGCCGGCAGGCGCGAAAAGAGATTGGGGGCATGGTGACCATTGTGCACTAATTCGATAGCTGCCAGTGCCCCGTGTTGATGCACCGAGTCGGTCATCAACTGCAATGCCGGTATGTCTCGTTCATCCCAGATGCGTTGCTCGGAATAGGGTGACAGATCGGAACTGGGATGAATTTCTGCTTCTTCGGTACTGACCACGGCCCAGCCACCCTCGGCCTTGACTCCGCGCATGGCAGCGTGCGCATTGGGCCGGAGGTGTCCCATACCGCAGGCATGGGGTACCTGGTAGAACCGGTTCTTCGCGGTAACCGGACCGATAACCACAGGCTCGAACAGGATATCGTAGGCGTTTTGTTTTGGCATCAACAGGTCTTCAGCGACATTTCGATTGACAAGGATACAGCCAATCCCATAATCGGTCCCGAATTTTCAGGTGTTTATGTGTTTATGTGTCTATGGGGTCAGGCCGCAATGGCACTTACCTAAGCCCAAAACTATTGTCATCCCGGCCTTGAGCGGGGATCCAGTGGAGGCTGAGAATTGCTAATTGACTTGCTTCTTGCATACTTCTGGAGTTCTGGGGGCACAATACTTAACCCGGAGAATTCATAAATATGCACAATCTCGCTTGTCTATTGATTCCACAAGAAATATATCCTCAGTCGCTCGTAATCACCGATACGAGACTTCTTCGGATATTTCCTTGTGAAATCAATATCCTGCGCAATTTTTGCGCATATTTAT
>JAAEPH010000408.1 GCA_024232855.1 Gammaproteobacteria bacterium | reverse complement strand
ATGGGCATGACCAAGGTATGGATTAATCGACGACACAATGTGGAGGGTTACGGTGCGACAGTGCCGCCCGAGGGGAAATACACGATTGAGTGGGAATTCAACAGCATGGCGGATTTTGTCAAGGCTCACCAGCAGGAGTCGAATTAAGGTGACAGTTAACTTAATTCCCCGGTTTTATAAGGTGACGGGTGACAATTAAGGTGACACAATTAAGGTGACAGTTAACTTAATTCTCCGATTTTGGGCCAGGTTTTAGTTTTTTTAATCGCAGAATTAAGGTGACAGTTAACTTAATTTCCCGGTTTGCCAATTAAGGTGACAGTTAACTTAATTCCCCGGTTTTAGAATTAAGGTGGAATTAAGGTGACAGTTAACTTAATTCACAGTAAAGGTGGCAGTGAAGTGGTCAACTAATTCCACAGCAATCAATTAAGGTGACCAATTAAGGTGACAGTTAACTTAATTCCCCGATTTTGGGCCAGGTTTTAGTTTTTTTAATCGTCGTTGTACGCAATTAAGGTGACAGTTAACTTAATTTCCCGGTTTGGGGCCAGGTTTTAGTTTTTTTAATCGTCGTTGCGTTAACCCCTCGAGGATGTCCAGAAAATTGTCATCACCTGCAGGTCGTCCAGTTCGGGTTTGTTTTCT
>JAAEPH010000407.1 GCA_024232855.1 Gammaproteobacteria bacterium | reverse complement strand
GATTCCACACCGGTCAGGCTCGACGCCACGCTGCTGCTGTCACCTCCGTAACTACTACTCCCCCAGGTCACCACCGTGCCATCCGACTTGATCGCGGCAAAGGCCCTAGAAGTCGCTGCAATCGATTCCACACCGGTCAGGCTCGACGCCACGCTGCTGCTGTCGCCTCCAAAACTACTATGCCCGCTCGGCAGCGCGTCGCGTAGGGAAAGAGTGTCGACCTCGGTGGACGCCGAACCACTAAAACGTAGGCGAGACCATGAAGCATCTCAACAAGAAGGGCTGATCCAGGACCCCTCGACTTTCGAGGGGGCATGCACGCGTCCTGTTAGAGTTGTCCAGACGATTCTTGGTGGGTCGTCCGCACTCCGGCCATTCCTGGAACCCGAGATGACCGACCAGACCAACGCGCCCGATACCGAGGGCCAGCCCCTTCATCGCTACGACGCCTCGATGGCCAACGCCATCGAACCACACTGGCAGAAGTGGTGGGAACAGGAAGACGTCTACCGTTCACCGGGCCCCGGTGACGACGGCTTTGATTCCTCGAAGCCGAAGTTCTGCACAAAGCATTGCATCTTTTTAACTAATTTTGATTCCTATGGTAAATCAGGAGCAACTGAAAGAATTTCGATCGCGAATCGATACTATTGGTGAT
>JAAEPH010000406.1 GCA_024232855.1 Gammaproteobacteria bacterium | reverse complement strand
GTTCTCTAATACAGTGTTCAATAACCCCCACAAATGTAAGGGTATTGCAAAGGCATTGAGTACCCAACCAGGCAAGACTGCATTACCCTGATTATTTGTGATTAATTTCACATTATGTGCATTATGTGCTTGACACTTGTGAAAAGTTCGCTATACTTTACTCATCAACAAACGGGACAGACAAATGAGAAAGTATCATTCACGAAAGGAGTTACAGATGCGGCAGTACAATATAATGCTTGAACTCGCACGAGACAAATCATCCTCATTGTATAACGCTGATGGTTCACACCATCGCGGCGCCACTCACCACCGCCATTTCTGGAACGGCTTTGAGTACGGGCGCAAGTATCCGCATCTTGTTCTTGATACCGATCAAATATGCTACTGTGTCTTCCGCGCAGGCGAGGATTTCAAAATCGAAGAACCTACTGCATAAGAGCACGCGCTAACATCAACAACAAAACAGGACAAACAAATGAACACTCCCGAAATCAAAGCACAACTCGAAGCCATTACTTATGATGCCTTGCACTATGATACTGATAGCCGTGAGGACCAATGGCGTACACAGGGGCTGAAAGTACTTGAGCGCGGCGGAACCCTGATTATCAGTTCGCCTGGGCATACTGTAGTAGATTGGCATGGAGAATATTGTGGCAACGGGCGTCCTTACATTGACCCACGCATTGAAGCGATAGCAAGGCAACACGGCTGTCATTGGGAATGGAAACATTGGAGTGAAATAGCATTAGTCAAAAACTAACAGACAAGTGCTAATATTGATGAT
>JAAEPH010000405.1 GCA_024232855.1 Gammaproteobacteria bacterium | reverse complement strand
TCCCTGCGGCAGCTGCAATGCGCGTTGATGTCACCGTGACGCATCCGGCGGTTGCCGATATCCTGCTGAGCGGTTACCGCACCCGATACTAATGAAATCACCTCGATCTCATGCCGGCTTTTCACTGATTGAGCTGATCGGGGTTATCGTGCTGCTCGGGCTGCTGGCGGCGGGCGCAGGGCTGTTGATCCTGAATCCGATCGGAGCCTACGATGCCCAGGTGCGGCGTCAGCAACTGGTCGACCAGGGGGAAATGGCGTTGCGCCAGATAGCGCGTGACCTGCAACGGGCCCTGCCCAATAGCGTCCGCATAGCACCTGCCGGGGCCGGCTTTGCGCTGGAAATGGTAAACATCGTCGATGGTGCGCGTTACCGCGATGAATACGGCGGCGCTTACCTGGCGGACCCCGATTTCGTGCTCGATTTCACCGCGCCGGATACGGCCTTCAAGCTGCTTGGCAGGCTTAATGACCCGGCAACCGTCAGCCCGAATCACCGGCTCGTCATTGATAACACCTCGACCAATATTTCCGCCGAGGCGGTCGATAGCGACCAGGGAGGCATCATCACCGATGCCAACACCGCGTTGGTTTATGCGACGCTGAACCCGGGGCCGAACCAGGAAGGCCATATAAGCCTTTCGACAGCATTCCAATTCCCCCAGCAATCACCCGGCCAGCGCGTGTTCCTGGTCGATAGTGCTATCAGTTACCTCTGTAACCCGGCGACCGGCACGATTGTGCGATACAGTGCTGACGGCTTTGATAACCCGCAAGAAATCCCCCCCGGAGGCGCTGTCAGCGATACCCTGGTGTCACAGGTGATTGACTGTAACGCAAGCTACACGTCGGGCACAGCGCAACGCGGTGGTATTTTAACCTTCGACATCACCCTG
>JAAEPH010000404.1 GCA_024232855.1 Gammaproteobacteria bacterium | reverse complement strand
CTTCAGCGCGTCGACCAGTTGCTGTGGCTGTTGCAGCCCTTTGCCGTCTATCCACTCACTGCCGGCGGCGAGCGCCTGGTGATGCAGGCAGACCAGCGCATGCCGGTCGGGATGTTCGCGCAAGGCGCTGTCGAGGAATTCAAGCTGGTGAGGAGATACGCAGCCGCCCACCGCGCCCTTGATGGTTGAATCCAGCAGTACGATTTGCCAGTTACCAACGAGCACCTGGCGGGCGGCGAATATACACTTGCCGCGCAAATGTTCCCGCATGATGGCGTCGTCATCGTGGTTTCCCGGTATCCAGAAAAGTGGCAGCCCGATTTCAACGAAGCGCGCTGCCAGGTACTGGTAGGATGTCGCCGAGGCGTCCTGTGACAGGTCGCCGGTGGCCAGCACCAGGTCGAGGCCGGCGTTGCTGTCGGCGGCCGCCCGGCTCACCGCCTCGAAGCTCCTGCGAGTGTTGATATCGTACAGGCGATCATCCGCCGCCGCCTGTATATGGCAATCGGTAATCTGTACCAGGCGTACCACTGCTGCCTCGGCCGCCGCGATGAACTGTGTCCGTGCCTCGTCTGGATCGAGCATGGAGGATGCCCCGTGGCCTGTTGAAAGAGTATGGTTTACCGCGATAGCGCGGTTTGCGCCGACGATACCAATAAAAGCGGATCACGACAAACCCTTCCTGTAGGGACTATAATCGCTGCGTCCTTGTATATCCTGGCAGCGGCAAATGCGAACTCTTACTGCTGGTTTGGTGATAATATGCGCGCGGCTTTCACGAGAGAAAGAGTTTGATATTTAGAACGATCTTGTTATGGATTTCCATCCTGATTTTGTCGGGATGCGCCAGCATGATCAGCTCGGCGACCTCGAGGATGGCCGATAACATCACGCTGGCCATACAGAACCAGGATGATCCCGCCACGGTGCGGGACGGCGCCCCGGCTTATCTGTTGATGATCGACGGGCTCATCGAAGGCGATCCGCGCAACGAGGATTTGCTGGTGGCCGGCGCCAGGCTCTATGGTTCCTACACTTCGGCCTTTGTCGACGACGAGGTGAGGGTGCAACGCCTGGCGAACAAGTCTCTCGCCTATGCAAAACGCGCGCTTTGTCTTGACGTCGTCACGGTCTGCAATGCCAGCACCGACAAGCTGGAGCCGTTCACGAAGAGCCTGGCCGGCACCTCGCGCAGCGATCTCAAGGCGATGTATGCCTATGCCGTGGCCTGGGCCAGCTGGATCCAGGTCAATTCGTCAGACTGGAATGCCGTCGCGGACCTTGGCAAGGTGACGGCCCTGTTTGAGCAGTGCCTGGTGCTCGACGAGAGTTATGATGGCGGCGGCGCACATCTGTACCTGGGCGTGATCAAATCGCTGTTATCCGCCGCCCTGGGTGGAAAGCCCGAGCTGGCGCGCGCTCATTTTGAACGCGCGCGTAAACTGTCCGGCGGGAAAAACCTGATGGTCGACGTGTTGATGGCCAGGCACTACGCCAGAAACATCTATGATCAGGAGTTACACGACGAACTGTTAATCGCCGTTCAGGCCGCGGACGCCGAGTACGCGGGATACACGCTGATCAATACCCTGGCAAAACTCGAGGCCGGTCGATTACTGGCCGAATCCGCGGACTTTTTCTAGAAGAAACTAAACCGCATTAGTCGGTTCTAAGCATCAATATCGGAATTATAGAATGAACAATGCCTTCAAAATCATGGGGTTCGCAATTGTTTCGATTGCGTTCGTCGCCGGTGCCGAAGCTAAGGCGCTGAAGTTTGCGACGCTGGCGCCTGCCGGTACTACCTGGATGAAGGAAATCAAGGCGGGCGCCGAGCAGGTAAAGCAGCGCACCGGGGGTCGGGTCAAATTGAAATTTTATCCGGGTGGTGTGATGGGTAACGACCAGAGCGTGCATCGCAAGATAAAAATCGGGCAACTCCATGGCGGTGCATTTACCCAGGTTGGCCTGGCGCAGGTCTATCCCGGCATCCAGGTGCTGGGTCTGCCGATGCTGTTCAGATCGCTGGAGGAAGTTGACTATGTACGCCAGCACATGGACATCGTGCTGAAGCGGGAAACGGAAGCGGCCGGTTTTGTGCTGCTGGGGATCTCCGAGGGGGGCTTTGCACGCATTCTCTCGAAACAGCCAATGCGGGACCTGGAGGCACTTCGCAGCAGCAAGGTCTGGGTGCCCGAAGGCGACCAGGTCGGGTTGACGGTGTTCCGCGGGCTTGGCATTACACCGATTTCTTTACCGATCGCCGACGTTTTCACCGGATTGCAAACCGGGTTGATTGAAACCGTGCCGGTCAATCCGACCTCGGCTATCGCCTTTCAATGGCATTCAAGTACCGCCTACATGACCGACGTTCCGATAAACTTTCTGGTCGGCCTGCTGGCGATCAGGAAATCTGCGTTCGACAAACTCCCCGCCGAAGACCAGGTAGTCCTGCAGGAAGAGATGGAGAGGGTGTTCAAGCGCCTCGGTGAACTCAACCGCATCGATAACGAGGCGGCAAAAGCGGCTTTACGACAGCAGGGGATTACCTTCGTGATGCCGAAACCTGGCGAAATCGAGCGCTGGCGAGAAATCTCAAATCAGTCGATCGATGATATGGTCGAGTCCGGGGTGATGCCGGCGAGCCTCGTCGAACTGATCAGGAGACACCTGCAAAGTTTTCGCGACAAGCAGTAATCGATGCGGCGCTGGATCGACAGGCTGCACCGTGCCGAAGATGGATTGCTGATCATCCTGCTGAGCAGCATGATCGTGCTGGCCGGCACGCAAATATTTTTGCGCAATTTTTTCAATTCCGGATTCGTCTGGATCGATCCTCTACTCCGCATCCTGGTGCTTTGGCTGGGCTTGATCGGTGCGACCGTGGCGTCGCGCCACAACAAGCATATTCGCATCGACCTGTTATCGCGGTACTTCGAACGCAACACAAACCGGCTGATTCAGGCGCTGGTCGAGCAGGTCAGCGCCTGGACTTGCCTGGTGGTCGCGTGGTACGGCTTCGACTGGATCAAACTCGATTACGCCGATGCCGTGACTTCGTTTGCCGGACTTCCGGCCTGGGCGGTCGAAATCATCGTGCCGCTGGCATTTGCGTTGATCGGACTGCGCTATCTGTTGCGCTCGCTGCTGTGGGCGCGCCGCTATTGCCTGCACCTGAAGGTAAATGCGCGGAGGCCGCAGTGAGTTACGCCGCGCCCATCCTGCTGTTGTTGGCACTACTGCGCACGCCCTTGTTCGTCGTCATCGCATTGAGCGCCATGCTCGGATTTTACAGCCAGGAAGTGCCATTGTCGGTGATCAGCATCGAAGTCTACCGACTTGCGGAAATGCCGGTATTACTCGCAATCCCGCTATTCACATTCGCCGGTTACCTGCTCGGTGAGGGCCACGCCTCGACGCGCCTGGTCAACCTGAGCAATAGCCTGCTGGGCTGGATGCCAGGTGGACTCGCCATCGTCGCCATCTTTGCCTGTGCCCTGTTCACCGCTTTCACCGGCGCTTCCGGGATTACCATCGTCGCGCTCGGCGGCCTGCTTTACCCGGCGTTGAAGGAGGCCGGTTACCTGGAAAACTTCAATCTTGGCCTGTTGACCAGTTCCGGCAGCCTCGGTCTGTTGTTTGCGCCTTCGCTGCCGCTGATACTCTACGGCGTCGTCGCGCAACAAATGGACCTGGATCAGCCGGTCAGTATCGGTGACCTGTTCCTCGCCGGAATTCTCCCCGGCACGTTGATGCTGGTCATGCTGGCGCTGTACTCGATGATGCAACCGCGCGAGCACAGTCGTCGCGAAGCCTTCGACGCGGCCACTGCGATGGCCGCGATTCGCGCCGCGAAATGGGAAATCCCGTTACCATTGCTGGTGCTCGGCGGTATCTACGGCGGCTATTTTGCGGTTTCGGAGGCCGCCGCGGTGACCGCGATATACGTGCTCGTGGTCGAAGTGCTGATCATCCGCGAAATTAGATTCTCCGAGCTGCCAAAAGTCATGAGTGAAGCGATGATGCTGGTAGGCGGTATCCTGATTATCATCGGCGTGTCGCTGGCATCGACTAATTACCTGATCGACGCCGAGGTGCCGACGCGGATGTTCGCTTTCATCCAGTCACACATCGACGAAAAGCTGACTTTTTTGATATTACTGAATATATTCCTGCTGGTGCTGGGCATGATGCTCGATATCTTTTCGGCGATAATCATCGTCGTGCCGATCATTCTGCCTATCGCGGTCGGTTACGGCATTCACCCGGTGCACCTCGGCATTATTTTCCTCGCCAATATGCAGCTCGGCTATTTCACGCCGCCGGTGGGCATGAACCTGTTCATCGCCAGCTACCGCTTCGATAAACCGGTGATGACCCTGTATCTTGCCACGATTCCGTTTTTCGTGGTGCTGCTGGTAGCAGTGCTGGTCATCACCTATTGGCCGGCATTGAGCCTGGCATTGTTGCCGGATTGACGGGGCGCTCCCTTCGGGCCAGCCAGGAAGCAGCCATGCCCAAAGCATTCGCTACGCTCATGGGGCAGGCTCTCTGCGTTGTTGTGCTCCTTTGAATTAGCTACGGCTAGTCCTGCAGTCGCACGCCTAGCAGCTGACAGCTTCCTGACTGGCTGTATCCATCAATGTTCGACCACTAGTTCGTGCTGTAGCCGCCGTCGACCCGGTAGACGCCGCCGCTACAGTAGGCCGACGCGTCGGACGCCAGGTAAACCGCGATCCCGACGACATCGGCCGCTTCGCCGATGCGCCCGAGCGGAACCTGTTCGACGAAGCGGTCGTGGGTCGCCGCATCCGTCCACAGGGCCTCGCTGAAGCGGGTCCTGATCAGGCCGGGGCAGATGGCGTTGACGCGGATGTTATCGGCGCCCCAGTCCTGCGCCATGGCCCGCGTCAGGTTGATGATGGCGGCCTTGCTGACGCTGTAGATGCCGATGCCGGCCTCGGGTCGGAGCCCGCCGATCGAACTGATATGGATGATCGAGCCGCCGCCGCGCGCCCTCAGTATCGGGTAGGCCTTTTTACACAATTCGAACGGACCTTTCAGATTGACATCGATAATCTTGTCGAAAGCGGACTCGTCGGTATTTTGCAGCGGACCGTAGACCGGGTTGGCGGCCGCGTTGTTGATAACGGTATCGAGTCCGCCGTAAATTTCGGCGGCTTGTTCGACCAGGGACGCGATGTCGCTGCCATTGCTCATGTTGGCGGCAATGCCGGTCGCCTCCAGTCCATCCGCCCTGAAGGTTTCGGCAACGGCCTCGACCGCGGCCTGCTTGCGGCTGCTGAGTATGACCCGTGCACCGAACTCGGCCAGGCCCCGCGCCATCGATTCGCCGATGCCCTTGCTCGCGCCCGTCACCAGTGCAACCTTGCCGTCGAGGCGGAACAGTTGTGAAATCCGGTCTTGATTCGCCATGCTGTATTCCCTGATCAGTGCAGTTTGGCTAAGGTTACAGGCGGGTTATTTCAACCAATGTGGTATGCGCGCTACTGCCCTGGCCGATGCGCGAGGTGCCGAGATCGCGCGTCAAAACGTTGGGATTACCCTGGGTGTCGGTGCCCTCGCTGTCCGGATCGAACCAGGCGCCGGTCGGCAGTGACACCACTCCGGGACGGATATCGTCGCTGATATGTGCGCGCGCCCGGCAGGCGCCGCGTTCGTTGAACACCGTCACGAGATCGCCATCGCCGAGTTCGCGCGCGCTCGCGTCCACGGGATTGATTTCGATTGCGCCGGGACGCGCGCCGGGCTGATCGGCGATCGCGGATTCCATCTGGCTGTGCAATTTATCACCCGGTTGCGGCGACACCAGGTGCAAGGGGTAACGCGTCGCGAGTTCCGAACCCAGCCATTCGTCGGGAGCCCGCCAGCAGGGATGGCCGGGACATTCGTCGTAACCGAAGTCGGCGATGGTTTCGGAAAATATTTCGATACGCCCCGAGGGTGTCTGCAGCGGCGCGGCTTCCGGGTTGTCGCGGAACTCGGCGAACGGGGTTTGTGCGAACTCGGCGCCGCGCACCGGCAAATCGATCCAGTTGCGGCGACGCAATTCCTCGAAGTCGGGGAGGTCGATGCCGTTGGCGCGGGTCAACTGCCTGAACTCGTCATAGAGGTGTAGCAGCCAGTCTTCTGAGCTGCGTCCGAGCGTGAATTCCTGCTCAAGGCCCATGCGTCGTGCCAGTTCGCTAAAGATTGCGTAGTCGTCGCGAGCCTCGCCGAGCGGATCGATCAATTGCGGCATGTGGAACAGGTAGGAATCACCCATCGCGCGCCCGATGTCTTCACGCTCATAGGGCGTGGTCGCGGGCAATACGATATCGGCGCGTTTCGCGGTCGCGGTCCACCAGGGCTCGTGCACGATGACGGTTTCGGGCTGGCGGAAGGCCTGTTGCAGGCGATTGAGGTCCTGGTGGTGATGGAAGGGGTTGCCGCCGCACCAGTAAACCAGGCGGATATCGGCATAGTTGCGCCGCTCTCCGTTGAAATCATACGGCTTGCCGGGGTTCAGCAGCATGTCGGCGATGCGCGCCACCGGGATGGAGTCGGTCACCGGGTTATCGCCCTGCGGGAAGGTCAATCCTCCGAGGCGTTTTACCGACACGCCGACGCCGCCGATCGCACCGTAGCCATAGCCGATACCGCCGCCGGGCAGGCCGATCTGGCCGAGCATCGCGGCGAGCGTGGCCGCCATCCAGAAGGGTTGCTCGCCGTTCTGTGCGCGTTGCACCGACCAGGCGACGGTAATCAGCGTGCGCGTCGATGCCATGGTATGCGCAAGCTTGCGAATGCTTTCGGCATCGATGCCGCAGATTTCCGCGGCCCACTCCGGCGTTTTTGCAACGCCGTCGGACTGGCCCAGCAGGTAGCTGGCGAAGCGATCGTAACCCGTGGTACAGCGTTCGATAAATGCCCGGTCGACGCGGTCTTCGCTTTCCAGGGCATGCGCGATACCGAGCATCATCGCGGTATCGGTGCCGGGTATGACGGGCAACCAATCGGCGCCGGCGGGCGTATCGGTGCTTTGCGGGCTGATGTTGATGCGGCGCATGCCGCTGCGCGCGAACTCCCTGAACCAGCCGTCGGTTTCGTGATGAGTGACGCCGCCCATGCTGACCTGTGAATTCTTCGGATTGATGCCGCCGAACATCACCAGGGTTTGCGTGTGTTGCGCAATCGTCGGCCAGGCGTTCTGCCAGGCCCACATAAACTTCAAAAAATGCATGCCGAATACATGCGGGACCATGGCCTGGGCGGCGGCGGTGCTGTAGCTGGCCACGGAGGAAACGTATCCACCACTGACGTTGAGAAAGCGATGTACCTGGCCGAGCGCGTGATGAAAGCGGCCGGCGCTGGCCCAACCGTAGGAACCGCCGAAGATCGAGCCGTTACCGTGCTCGGCGATGACCCGCTGCAGTTCGGCGGCGGTAATATCGAGCGCCTCGTCCCAGGGTAGCTCGACGAACTCGTCGCGGCCGCGTAGCTCGCGTGCGCGCTCACCACCTTGCAGCCAGCCTCGCCGAATCGATGGCCTTGCGACGCGGCTTGCGTGATGCACGGCGGCGGGCAGGATGCCGGGAATGGCCGAGGGATGCGGGTCGGGCGCAAAGGCCTCGGTACCGACGATACGATTGTCATCGGTGAGGATGCGAAAAGCACCCCAGTGGCTGGTGGTTACCCGATTCTCGGTTTTGCTCGTCATGTTTGTCGGTCGTTTAAGGCGATGTCGTTGCCGGCGTCAGGGGTGGTTCATCCCGTTGAAACGAATCGTGAAAGCGGTTGAGCAACTCGACGGTTCCACAGAGGTAGATATCGTCATCTTCGGCGAGGACAAATGTGGCGGGAAAATCCATGATGACCTCGCCCGCGCGTTCGACCGCGACAATTCTGCACTGCCGGGTATCGTCGATTCCGGAATCGGAGGGGTGGCGGCCGGCAAGCTGTACCGCCGGGTGCTTGACGAGCTTGATGTGCGCCTGTTGCGAAACCATCTTGCCGAGAATGTGATGCGCCAGTAACTGTCCTGCGACCTGGCTTACCGACAGCGCGAAGTCGGCGCCGCCCTGCTGCAGGCGGTGAACATTTTCTTCCAGTTTGGCGCAGGCGACGATCGGGATATCGGGTGCGAAATCACGCACCACGGTTGCCGCCAGCAGGGTTGCGCTGTCGTTCTCGGCGGCGAGGATGATGACGCGCGCCTCGCCGAGTCCGGCACGTTCGAGCACGCTGGCGTCGAGTACATCGCCAACGATATCGACATGGGGCAGTTCGTGTTCATCGATAACGCAGATATCCTCGCCGGCGTCGCTCAGCATTTCAACCAGCTTGCTGCCAACGTCGCCATAACCGGCAACCACGATGCGACCCTCTTTGCGGATCGGCCGGGCGATCTCGCTGAGGCGAATGATGCTGTCGGGGCTGCCGGCGCCAATCAGGATCGTGCCGGGCTGCAATGGCTCATCCGGTACCGGCGCTGCGGTCAGCATGCCGTCGCTCCATTGCCCGACGATGTGGACCCCGGTCTGGCTGTGGATACCCGACTCGGCCAGGGTTCTATGCGCCAGGCTGCTGTGGTCGTGAATTCGCACCTCGACTACCTCGAGCAGGTTGCCGAGCGGCTGCACCCCGGTGATCCTCGGACTGATCTGGGCGCTGGCGCGTACCGCGACCGCGGCTGCCAGCACGTGCGTGGGTGTAAACGCCGCGGTGGCGCCGGCCAGCTGCAGGGGCGCGCGCCGGTTGGGGTTGTCGATGAGCGCGACGATGGGACCTTCAAAGCCGAGTTCGCGCGCACTCAATGCCAGTGTCGCGTTGTACTCGTCGTCACCGTTGGCGACCATCGCGCGTGCTTTGACCAGCGGCCGCAGGTCGAGGTCGTCTTCGGCGATCGAGGCCTGTATCACACTGACACCGCGCGCCTGCAGTCGGCGCGCCACGCCTTCGTCGGCCTCGATAACGAGCGTCTCGATACCGCGGCCGTCGAGTTCTTCCATCAGGGTGGCCACTTCGGGGCCATAGCCATAGATTACCACCGCGTCTTCGACGTCGGGTAACTCGTGGCGCAGCTTGCCGTCATAGCGTTCATCCACCAGCGGCGCGCCGAAGGTATCGATCTGTACCAGTCCGCTGAGCGCATCTTTTTGTGGTACCGCCTTACCCTGCAGCAGCGTCGCACAGCCTTTCAGCGCCAGTGGGGTAAACAGGTTGAGGATAAAGGCTGTGAAGATCAGCGCCGAAAACGTCGGCTTGTCGATGGCGCCCTGGCTGAGCGCCAGCGCCGCCAGGATGAAGGCGATTTCGGCGCGCCCGCACATGCCGACGCCGACGGTGAGCGCCTCGAATCGCGGCAGACCCATGCGCAGGGCCATGCCGCCGGCGCTCGTGATCTGGCCGACGATGACCACCGTGGTCAGTACCAGTATCAGTCCCACGGTCGCCAGGCTGATGTCGAAAGTGATGGAGAAGCCCAGTGAAATGAAAAATATCGGCCCCAGAAACGAGTAGGCGATGCCGTAGGCGCGGTCCTTGACGATTCGCACCAGGTTTGGATGCGCGACCTTTTCCTCGAAGAACAGGCCGGCGAGGTAGGCGCCGAGGATGATATGCAGGCCGATTGCCTCCGCGAACAGGCCCAGCGCCAGCGCCATCACCAGCACGAAGGTGAAGCCCTTGCCACCCTCGGAACGAAACGGCAGGCTCAGACGCGGGTAGACGTACTTGCCCATGAGTACCGCGACGGCAACGAAGCCGAGTACCTTGCCCATGGTAACGAGCAAAATCATGGGTTCGAATTCACCGCCCGACAAAACCCCGATCACGAGGCCGAAGAAGATCAGGGTCAACAGGTCGTCGATCACGCAACTGGCGATGATGACGCGCGCCACCTGCGTGTTTTCCAGCCCGAGATCCTTGAGGCTTTTGAGGGTAATCACGACCGCGGTCGCGGTCATGGTCAAGCCGACAAAGGTGGCGCCGACCATGTTCAGGCCGAACATAATCGCCACGCTGAAACTGACCGTGAAGGGGACGATGGCGCCGACGATGGCGACGCCCAGCGAACGCTTCAGGGCCTGGAAGAACTCGAGCGGCTGGGTTTCGACACCGGCGTGGAACATGAGGAAGAATATGCCGATCTCGGCCAGCAACTGGATCAGTTCACCGGGTTGAATCCAGCCGAATACCGCCGGACCGAGCATCACTCCGACGATGAGCTCACCCATGATCGTCGGCAAACCGAGAGGCCTCAATGTCACCGCAACCAGCCACACGCCACCGAGCAAAATCAGCAGGTCTAGTGCTATCTCGTGCATGAAAGCTGCATTTGAGTGGATCCTGTGGCCGGGGTCGCCGTCAAGAATAGAGGTGCCGCCTGCGAATGTCCAATGATCTACTCGACTGCGGTTCGAGGCGGCTGCCCGCTCATTCGCGGGCGTTACCCGGCGGCATCTCAATCTGTAGAGGGTCTTCGACGAGATAGACGAGCACCGACTGCTGTTTGCCGCGCAAACTGATTTCCCTCGAAGCAAACCGTGCCAGATCGGCCCCGGCATTTTGCACCACGTCGCCCGAAACCACGAGCACACAGCCCAGGTCTCTTGCGCTGGCCTCGAGGCGTGCCGCGGCATTGACGCAGTCGCCGATTGCCGAGTAGTTGGGCGAAGTCGGCGGACCCATGGTGCCGACGATCGCCTGTCCGCAGTGGATGCCGATACCGATCCTGAATGGGTCTTCCCGCTGGTTGAGCCGTTGCCGGTTGAGTCGATCAATCCTTGCCTGCATGTCGATGGCGCCGCGTAAGGCGTCGTCGCAACCCTGCGCCAGCCCGCGCCGAAGCCCGTAAAGCGCCAGCAGGCCGTCGCCTTCGAACTGGGCGTAATGACCATGACTTGCCGTCAATGCATCCGACATTTCCAGAAAAAAGCGGTTGAGGATAAACAGCACGTCGTAGGGCATGTGTTTTTCACTGATCCTGGAGGAGCCGCGAAGATCGACGAACAGCGCCACCACATCGCGCTCCTCGCCGCTGACGCCACCCTCGCGCCATTCGCTGTTCACGTTCAGATCGGGCGGCATCAGCGGCGTTATCTTGAGGGGCAGGCGTGGCCGCGTCTGGCAGGCGAGCCTGACATTGGGCGCCGCGCCGATCCGGTCGAGCGCGGATTGCTCCAGCGGTGACGGTTTCTCCAGCGTAGAGCCACCCTCGTCGATCCTGACCCTGCAGGTTGTGCAGCGACCCCGCCCGCCACACAGCGAGGCATGTGGAATCGAATGACTGCGAATGATCTCCAGCAGGGTTTGCCCCGGCCGGCCTTTCAGTGTCTGGCCATTGATATGACTTATCGTGATACCGGTACTCTTATGCGCCTTGTCGCGGATCGAGCGCGCCAACAGCGTGAGACCCAGCAGGGTGAAATATACAAGCAAAATTGCGCTGCGCAGCAAATCGTTGGGCGGATTGTCCGTTAGGGTCAGCAGCGCAGCACGGTTGTCGGCCGGTGCGGAAAGCTGAGGCCATACCTGTAGATCATTGCCGATGCGTATCATTGACAACACCACCAGCAGCGGTAGCAGCAATACCAGCGGGTAAAGGTGCGCCCGCCAGTGACGATAGCTTCTGAAAAGGCGCAGGAAGAAATGCAGTCCCAGCACCGCGTGACCCCAGACGATCAGCATCAGCAGGCCCTGCCGCGCCAGTTCCCAGCGATCGCTCAGCAAGTTGGTCAGTGCATACTGGTAGTTCGGGTTGAAGCCCATTAGCACGCGTGCGCCCCAGGTGTCGGCGATATGTCCGGCCAGCAGAGGCACCACCGACAGCCCGAGGACGAGCTGCGCCAGTTCCCAGGTGGGCATGCGCAAGGTGGTGCGCCGGTACAGCGAGACCAGCGCCAATCCCAGGTGCGCCAGCAGCGAGCCGTAGATCAGCAACCCCCCGAACCAGCTGCGCCAGAAGGGTGTAACCAGTTGGCGCATCGCCTCCATGGCCTCCAGCGAAACCAGGCCGAGGGCGTGGTTGACGAGATGAATGACGATATATACCGTCAGTATCAGACCGGTCGTGAGGCGTAGTCTGCGCTCAAACAGGCTTAGTTTGAGCGCCACCTTAGTGGCCGGCCGGAGATTGGCGGCGCCGGCACGTGGAAGCGGCTAACCGAAACATGGGAATTAGACTCGAAAGGCGGCCGCCAGTTCGCTTTGTCGTCACGGGATCAGGATGGTGTTATGGCGGCGGGTTAGCGTAACTGGCTGTCCTTGCTGCCGCGGCGATTGATGCCGCCCTGGCTGGCCCGGTGCTCATCGATTTCCTGCTGGCAGCTTACGCACAGGCGCACCCCGGCAATCGCCTGACGCCGGGCTTCGGGAATATCGTTACCGCATTCCTCGCAATGGGTCAGGCTCTCGCCGACTGGCAGGTGGCTGCGCGCGCGTTCGACCGCGTCCGCGATACTGGCGTCTATCTGATCCTGTACGGCGCCGTCTCGCGCCCAGCCGGTGGCCATCATCTACTCCCTGGTTGATTGCAGTGCTCATTTTGCACCACGAGACGCTCGGCTTCAATCGGGATCCGCAACTTCCAGCGGTGCATTGCGTGCCTCGATATCGGCCGCGGCG
>JAAEPH010000403.1 GCA_024232855.1 Gammaproteobacteria bacterium | reverse complement strand
CATCAGAGGGCAGTTATAATGGTTTATTGTGTACAGTAGATACTGACGAGGCATACGGTATTCTCTTTGCTGTTGCTACAGACACTGCAACGCAACCAACACCTGAGCAAGTTGAGGCAGGGCAAGATTATTTGGGTGCAACTGCAAATGACTCTACGTTTGGTGCTGTAACGACAGCGGGCTCACAATCGTTGGTCATGGGTACTATCGAGGAGGGTTCTACACAACACGTGCACTTTGTGCACAAGGATGCAGCGGGGAATTACAGCCTTGTCGTCACAGCAGCTGCAATAGTCGTGCCTGAGTCTTACGCTCAAGTCATTTACGATGGAATGGGAAAACCTCACGCCTCGATACTGCACTTGTATGACGGCACGCATATCGGCGCTGACGCTTCTGCAACACTTATCGCAACAGACTTAAACATTGGACTCGACGCAGTTGTAGGGCGAGTGTGTAAGAACACCGCTGATGGCTCTGAGGGCATCATTACGGGCAATACAGCAGGCCCAGCTAACGTTATTACTGTAACCCTGGCGGGGGGGACTGAT
>JAAEPH010000402.1 GCA_024232855.1 Gammaproteobacteria bacterium | reverse complement strand
CGATCAGGCTGTCGCGTTGTTGTTCGGAGACAATAGAAGTTGCCACCGGCTTGCGTCCCGGTGGTAACTCATCAATTTGCGAGTAGTCCAGATCCGCGCATACCGCCATTGCCATCGTGCGGGGTATCGGCGTTGCCGTCATGACTAACTGGTGGGCCATTTCGCCATCACGGGTCTTGCGTTGCAGCGCGAGTCGTTGCTCGACACCCAAGCGATGTTGCTCGTCGAAGATGATAAATCCGAGGCGCCTAAATTCAACACTGCTCGGAAACAGGGCATGGGTGCCACTAACAACCTGCGCTTCGCCGCTAGCGATCATTTTCAGCTAATGCTCTCGCTTCTTACCCTTCTCACCGCCCCCCCGATTGCCCACGACCACTCCCACGCCCGCGAACCAGCTGCAGACATTCTGGACATGCTGGGTCGTAAGGATCTCCGTCGGCGCCATTAACGCGACCTGGTAATCCGATGCGATAACCGGCAAACAGGCCAGTGCCGCAACCACGGTTTTACCCGATCCCACGTCTCCCTGAACCAGTCGAATCATGGGCTTAGCAGTTGCGTAATCCTGCATCAACTCGGCCAGCACACGTTGTTGGGCAGCTGTTAATTCAAACGGCAAGTGGTCACACAACTTCTGCTGTAGT
>JAAEPH010000401.1 GCA_024232855.1 Gammaproteobacteria bacterium | reverse complement strand
TGCACAATCTCGCTTGTCTATTGATTCCACAAGAAATATATCCTCAGTCGCTCGTAATCACCGATACGAGACTTCTTCGGATATTTCCTTGTGAAATCAATATCCTGCGCAATTTTTGCGCATATTTATGAATTCTCCGGGTTAATTCACTTTTTCTGAAAAATTATTACGTATTGTGTCCCAGATAAGAAACCCGCAGATATGAATACACGGTTACTACCGCAATTCGATCCAGGCAACGAATCCGCCTACCAGCAGTGGCGGGAACAGAAGCTGCTGGACTATCCTGCCGATATAGAGCAACTGATTGTCGAGATCAGGAATCCCGCTCAACTCAGCGAGGCCGAGCGCGAGGCGATGTTGCTGTCTTTGCGTAAATCCAACATGGCTATATTTGCCGGGCCGGGCGGAGCCGACCCGGACAAGGCAATTCCGCGGCGACTGGGCGCGCAATTCGGCCTGCTATCACTGGATAACAATACCGGTGCGGATGACGATGGCATCACCTCGCTGGAAGTCAAGAATGGCGCCTGGCACAAGCAATATATCCCCTACACCAATCGTCCGATCCACTGGCATACCGACGGTTATTACAACGAGTTGACGCGACAGGTATACGGGCTTCAGCTGCATTGCGTGCGCGCGGCAGCCGAAGGGGGAGAGAATGCCCTGATGGATCATGAGATCGCGTACATCCTGCTACGTGATCGCGACCCCGCCCTGGTTGAAGCCCTGATGCATGAGGATACGATGATGATCCCGGAAAATCGCGTCGATAACCGAATCGATCGACCCGATCGCAGCGGTCCGGTTTTCATGGCGGGCCCCGGGGGCACGCTACATATGCGCTACACCGCCCGCGTGCGCAATGTCGTCTGGCGCCAGGATGCCGTTACGCGGCAGGCGGTAAATGCACTGGACGATATTCTCGGTGCGGATTCATCCTTCATCTACCGGGCCACCCTGCAACCCGGGCAAGGTTTGATCAGCAACAACGTCCTGCATGATCGATCGGGATTCAATGACGATCGTGAAGCACCAAGATTGTTATATCGCTTGCGATACTTCGATCGGGTGGCGGGCTAGCCGTTGATTTAAACCTGATCAAAGAGTATGGTCTCAAGCCGGCCGATGATGATCGGCCAGTCGCAATTGCCCCCATGGTCGTAGCTAATAATTTCAGGAGTCCAATATGGAGCTTATTTGCCCTGCAGGTAACCTGCCGTCACTAAAGGCGGCCGTCGATAGTGGAGCGGATGCCGTTTACATCGGCTTCCAGGACGACACCAATGCGCGTCATTTCGCCGGCCTGAACTTCAATGATAAACGCGCCGCCGAGGCCGTCGCCTACGCTCATCAGCACGGCACCCGGGTTTTTGTCGCAATTAACACCTACCCGCAGGTAAGCGCCTTTGAACGCTGGCAACAGTCGGTGGACAAAGCCGCCCAACTGGGTGTGGACGCATTGATACTGGCCGATATCGGCCTGCTCGATTATGCGGCGGAGCGTTGGCCCGAGTTACGCCTCCACCTGTCGGTACAGGCCTCTGCGACCAACCCGGCTTCACTGCGCTTTTATCATGAAAACTTCGGTATTCAGCGGGCCGTACTGCCGCGTGTGTTATCGGTTAAACAGGTCGAGCAGGTGATTAGCGAGAGCCCGGTCGAAATTGAAGTATTCGGTTTCGGCAGCCTGTGCGTGATGGTCGAAGGACGTTGTCTGCTGTCGTCTTATGCCACCGGACAATCTCCCAATACCTACGGCGCCTGCTCACCGGGTAGCGCGGTTCGCTGGAAGGAAACGCCCCGTGGCCTGGAATCGAGACTTAACGGTGTATTGATCGACCGCTATGGAGAGGGGGAAAATGCCGGCTATCCGACCCTGTGTAAAGGACGTTTCCAGGTGCAGGAAAAAACCGGGTATGCCATCGAAGAGCCAACCAGTCTGAATACGCTGGCATTGATACCGGATTTGATGCGTATTGGCGTCAGTGCCCTGAAAGTGGAAGGCCGCCAGCGCAGCCCTGCCTACGTCAAACTGATAACCCGGGTCTTGCGCGCGGCAATCGATGCGGCCAAAAAAGATCCGGACAATTTTTCGGTAGACGCCGAGTGGATGACGTCGCTTGAACAGGTTTCCGAGGGAACGCAAACCACGCTGGGAGCCTACGCCAGGCCGTGGCAATGAAGAAATCTGCACCGAAACTGGCCCTCGGGCCAATCCTCTACTATTGGTCGAAACAACAGGTCGAAGATTTTTACCGGGATATTGCCGATACCGCCGTCGACATTGTTTACCTGGGTGAAGCCATCTGTTCTAAACGTCGCCTTCTACGCGGCAAAGACTGGATCGGTATCGGCGAGCAATTACAGGCGCGGGGCAAGACGGTCATACTGTCCACCCTGACACTGCTGGAGGCGGCATCCGAGCTCAGCGCACTGAAACGCCTCTGCGTGGAAAGCCCGTTTCTGGTCGAAGCCAATGATATCGCCGCCGTGCAGATCCTGAAAGAACTTGGCAAACCTTTCGTTACCGGTCCATCGGTCAATATCTACAATAGTCGCAGTCTGAAAAAACTCAGTGAAATGGGCCTGCATCGCTGGACGCTTCCGGTCGAGCTTTCTGCCAACGAACTGGCCCGGTTCCAGCAGGATCGACCTGAAAACATGGAAACCGAGGTGTTCGCCTGGGGGCGGCTGCCATTGGCTTATTCGGCGCGTTGTTTTACCGCGCGCGCCGAAAACCTGCAAAAGGACGACTGCCAGTTTCGTTGTCTCGATCATCCGGATGGGCTATTGCTGTCGACCCGGGAAGACGAAGCCTTTCTGTGTATCAACGGTATTCAGACACAATCGGCGCGAACCGTGAATCTACTGGGTGAAACTGGTCGTTTTATCGAGCTGGGCGTCGACGTGTTGCGCATCAGTCCACAATCCCGTCATACGGTCGATATCATCGAGCGCTTTAGCCAGGTATTAAACGAACCGCAGTCTCCGGAACGTTTCAATACCGAGCTGGAAAGCTTTATGCCAACCACGGAATGTAACGGTTACTGGAAGGGTGAAGCCGGTATGGACCAATGCTAACCCGTCTGTCTCGGCGTTGACTCGAAAGCCGGGCTAAATCAGGTTACCCGCTCATACAAATTTACGGTCCGATTCAAAAACGCGTCCACCTGGCGATGATAGGGCAGTGATTCGATCTCGATGGCATCCAGAAAATTCTTGATTGCCAGACCCATGTCGGTATCACCTTCTATCTTCAGGCGGCGCTGAAAAAACAGGGTGTCACTGTCTTCCCTGCGTGTGGTCAGCAGTAAAAAGTCGTGCACGTTACCGCGAAAAATCAGATCCGGTGTCTTTCCGTGGCCGGTAGCCAGCAAACGGCGGCCATCGAAGGAAATGTTAAATTGAATACCGGCATCCATAACCTCGACCCGAAGGCAGCGTCCGGTCATGAATTCAAGATCGCCATCGATGATCTGCCCGGCAAGCAGTTGGTTCAGTAAGCCTGAGACGAGCCTGGCATGCAGGCAGCCCGGTATCAGCGACATGGGCTTCGCCAACAGCGAGGGAAACAGGTGTCTGGGTTTAGCTATGGTTGTCAATTTGAACCGGGTCTCGCTGGAGTCGTTTTGTCAAACGGGAAGTAGGGGTGAAGTATAAACCCAACACAATATTTAACAAATAAAAGCAATGCGAGCTGCCGGCCTGCCTGCAAATCCTCGCTTCGTTGACGCAGGCGAAACCGTTCGATTATGCCCCCCCCCGGGGTCTCTCAGACTTTTAAGCGATCCACCGAGCGCGGAATCTCGGTGAGCAGCATGTCGCGAACCTTTTGCGCGGATGTGTCTCAGGGTCAGCCCCAAGCGTGCCTCCCATTCTCTTCATTCAATCCGTTGATTTCGTTTGGCCGGGTGGGGTTGATTACACTTCCTGTTGCCACCAATCCTTCACGCATTGATTGACATCCCGGGCATTGAAGCGGGCCACCTTGCCGCTAGGGGCGAGTGGCTCGGCATGGAAAAATTGTGGAAGCTCATCGTCTTCGATGAGAAAACCTGCCGCCTTGTT
>JAAEPH010000400.1 GCA_024232855.1 Gammaproteobacteria bacterium | reverse complement strand
GAGGATGTCTATATCGATTTACTGACCGACTCGGGGACCGGGGCGATGAGTGCCGACCAGTGGGCCGGCCTGATGGTCGGCGACGAGGCCTATGCCGGAAGCCGCAGTTTCGTCAAGCTGGAAGAGTCGATCAGGACGCTTTTCCGCTACCAGTACGTGATACCGGTGCATCAGGGCCGCGGCGCCGAACAGATACTGTTCCCCTGCATGGTCGAACGAAAAGCGGCCCGCAACCCGGTGTTTATTTCCAACTACCATTTTGATACGACCGCGGCACATGTCGAAATCAGCGGCGCCAGGGCGATAAACGTGTTAACACCCGAGGCTACCGACACCGGAAAGTGGTATGACTTCAAGGGAAATTTCGACCTGCGCAAACTGGAAGCGACGATCGAAGAATGCGGCGCCGACAACGTCGTCGGCATTATTGCGACGGTTACCTGTAACTCGGCGGGCGGTCAGCCGGTATCCATGGCAAACATTCGCGCGGCATCCGAGATTGCCAGAAATCACAATATTACCATGGTGCTGGATGCGGCTCGATTTGCCGAAAATGCCTGGTTCATCAAGCAGCGGGAATCCGGCTATGCCGACCGCGCCATCGGCGATGTCATTCGAGAAATGTTCGGATACTGCGATGTGTTCACCATGTCGGCCAAGAAAGATCCCATGGTGAACATGGGAGGATTATGCTGCTTTCGCGAAGACATGGAGCTTTTCAAAGCGGCGCAAATCCGCTGTGTCCCCATGGAGGGCTTCATCACATATGGAGGATTGAACGGCCGTGATATGGAAGCATTGCATGTGGGTCTGTGGGAATGCGCCAACGAAGATTTTCTTCGATACCGAATTGGTCAGGTCGCCTACCTGGGTGAGCGCTTGAAAGAAGGCGGGATCCCGATACAGTACCCGACTGGCGGACATGCGGTGTTTGTGGATGCCGGCATGCTGCTTCCGCATATCCCGAACGATCAGTTTCCGGCGCATGCACTGGCCAATGAACTTTACCTGGAAGGCGGCGTTCGGGGCGTTGAAATCGGCTCCCTGCTTTTGGGGCGCGACCCAGTTACCGGCAAGCAGAAGCATTCGGATATGGAGCTGCTGCGCCTGACGATTCCCCGGCGGGTCTATACCAACGACCATATGGACTATATCGCCGATTCCCTGATCGCAATCAAGGACCGCGCCCATGAAATCAAGGGCCTTCGCTTTGAATACGAGCCACCGGTGCTACGGCATTTTACCGCCCGGCTAATTCCCTGTGACTAGGAGTCTGTCGGGTTTAGGGAGAATCTACTGCGGCGATGGGAAACCGGCCCATTTTTCCGATCTTTTTCGTTGCGTAGCACCCACTATGCGCCTCAAAAGATCGAAAAAATGAACTCGATTTCCCACTCGCCTCGCTACGACTCCCTAAACCCGACAGACTCCTAGGCCGCAGCGCAAAACTACCCTATTATTGCGCTTACCTTAATGTAATCTGGAATTTGGATATGCTGGTCAGCGAGGCACTGAAAAAACGCAAGGCAACCCGGGCTTTCCTGCCCAGACCAGTGGAGCATGAAAAGATCGTTCGGATCCTGGATGCTGCCCGCCACGCGCCATCAGGCACCAATACCCAGCCCTGGAAAGTCGCGGTAATCAGCGGTGAAACCAAACAGGCACTCTGCTCAGCCATGGAAAGCAGCTTTCGTGATGGCAACCATGGACAGATGGATTATCAATACTATCCGGTGAAGTTTGAAGGCATCTATAAAGAGAGAAGGCGCGCCTGCGGATTGCAAATGTACACAACCCTGGAAATCAGCCGCGATGACAAGCAGCGACAGACTGATCAGTGGGCGGCGAACTACAGGGCCTTCGATGCACCGGTAATGCTGCTTTTCTTCATTGACAATGAACTCGAGACCGGCTCCTTTTTTGACTACGGAATGTTCTTCCAGTCATTGATGCTGGCGGCCGTTGAAGAGGGGCTCGCCACCTGTCCACAGGCGGCGCTGGCGGAATATCCGGATATTGCCCGAGAGGTGCTTGGCTATTCACCGGATACGCAACTGGTCGCGGGAATGGCCCTGGGGTATGAGGAACAGGAAGCCCTGGTTAACTCTTATCGCACACCCAGGGAGCCCGTGGATAATTTCACCCGCTTTTTTGAGTAGCCCCCTAACCCGCATACCTCACCAGGATGACGGGCCCTCACTTGTTCTTTGAATCCACAAGGAATTTTCTTCGGTCGGAAATACGTTATTGGTGATAAGCACTTTTTTCATATAGCTAGCCCGGAAAATTCACAAATTATGCACGATCTCGCTTGTCTATTGATTCCACAAGAAATATTCCCTCAGTCGCTCGTAATCACTGATGAATCAATCGCTTGTGCAGACTTTCGTGATCCTACCGCGTTTTCTAGGATTATTTTTCTGGCAGAGGCACCACCAGCGTGGGAATACGCGAGCGATGCAACACGCTCTTCGTTACGCTCCCGAGAAACGTATGCATTATCCCCTTTTCATGGGTTCCCATGATAATGAGGTCGCAATTCAGTTCGTCGGCTTTCTTGAGAATCTCTTCCGGAGGGTACGATTCGCAGACATTGACGGTGGCAATCTGACTGCTCACCTTGCGTTCTTCCTCGGTACATGCGGCCCAGAAATTTTCCAGGCGCTCGTCCAGGTTGTTCTTCGCGCGATCGACTCTCTCATACAAGGCCTTCTTGCGGGCGTCTTTATCCTGCACGTAAGCTTGAAGCGTGATCTTGGCGTCATTTGAGAGGGCCTCCACGACGTGCAGAACGTGGACATTGGCGCCGGTCTTTTGTGCGAGGTCGACCGCATAACGGAACGCAAAGACTGCGTTCTTCGATAAATCCGTGCTGTAAAGGATGTTGCGAATATCAGGTAACATGATTAGATTACTCCTGTGTCTTTCTCGCCGGTATATATTTAGAGAGCGGTTTTGGGATCAAACAATACCGCGTCAATCAATTCACTTTCTCGTAGAAGCTCGAATCGACTGTTGTCGCGTAATCATCGAGCGCCTTGGGCATCTGGCCCTGCTTTACAAAGAATGCCGCGGCCTCTTTCATGAAAGCCTGCACCCCACCGCCCATCCAGCGTGCGGACAGCTGATCTTCGCGCTCGGGAAACTGGAATAGCGATAGCACGATGTTTGATTCCTTCAGTTCCAGACCGGCGGCCTTGGCGATGACCGGTTTCGCCTCGTCCGGGTTGCGCCGCAGATGAACGGTCGCCTGGTCGGTCACCTCGAGAAACCTGGTGACCAGATCGGGATGCTTGTCGATTAAGTCATTGGTGACCGCGATCACGTCAAATACGCGGATTCCCAATCGCTCCTGCTCCTCGGCGGTCATCAGCAGCTTGCCGTGCCCGTACATACGCCTGAGCGGACCGCCCCAGCCGCAGGCCATCGTCACTTCGCGCGCGGCAAGCGCTTTGCCGGCCTCCGTCGATGTCATATCGATCATATCGACCTTGGTCGCATCAACGGCCAGCGCGTCGAGAACGCGCAACAGTTTATAATGGGTCACGGTTCCGAAGGCCACCGCGACTTTCTTGCCCTCCAGTTGATGCGCATTGGCCTTGTCGATCGCGGCTTTATTGTGTATCACGCAGTTATCGTTCTGCGAGTAGGAAACGGCCACGCCGACCGCCTTCATCGGGTTGCCTGCGGATACTCCGACCAGGAATGGCACAAAACCCATGGAGTAGGATATTTGAACTTCGCCGGCCTGCATGGCTTCGGCCATGGCAACGCCGGTATCGAATGCGCGCCATTTAACCGCAACACCCATCTCCTTGTCGTACCAGCGCTCGGCCTGGGCCACCTGGTTGGCCGTCGGCCACTCCTGGAAATAAGCGACTGTAATCTCATCGGGTGTGTCCGCGCACACGATGCCTGTAGCTGAAACCATAACCATCGCGGCGGTGAGTACCATAGTAATAAAGGGTTTCATTTGTTCATCCTCCTTAATAGCCGAAGAGCCTGGGTAGCCACAGCGAGATTTGCGGTATATAGGCGATGATGAAAACCGCGATAATCGATGTAAATGCGAACGGGATCGCCTTTACCGATATCTCTTCAATCGACGAGTTGGATATACCGGATGCGATGAACAAATTCTCGCCCAGTGGCGGTGTCTGGAAACCGATCTCGCAGCAGCACACCATAACAATGCCGAAATGCAGCGGATCGATGCCCAGATTGTAGGTGATCGGCAATAGCACGGGGGTCAGGATCATGATCGTTGCCAGCGTCTCCATGAACATGCCGACAAATAGCAGTAAAAAGATCAACATCGCCCAGATCAAGTAGATGTTGTCGGTTATCGACAGCATGCCGTCAGCGACAATAGCCGGGATTTGATTCTCTACCAGGACGCGGCCGAAGACGGTTGCGGTGAACAAGATGAGCAGAACGCGGCCGGTCAACCAGGTCGTTGTCTCCAATGAACTAAACAGGTTTTTGATCTTCAATTCCCTGTGCACGAAAAAACCGATGATCAGGGTATAGAAAATGGCGACGATGGCCGATTCCGTCGGCGTAAAGAAGCCGGTATAGATACCACCTAGAATGACGAGCGGAGCCAGGATCGACCATATTCCCGCCTTTGTCGCCAACCAGGTATTGCACATCGACCAGCCTTCGGCCGTGCCATGATAGCCATGCCGCTTGCACAGGAAATAATTCATGATCAACAGCGAAAGCGAGATAACCAGGCCGGGCAGTAGTCCGGCGATGAATAATTTCGGAATCGACACCGATTGGAACACGCCAAATTTTTCGATCGCCTCTGACGGCGGCTGCATGCCGAGCGCCGAGATACCGAAGATGACCATCGGGATCGACGGCGGGATGACGACACCGAGACCGCCGGAAGATGCGGTAATCGCCGAAGCATAGCCTTTGTCATAACCGCGTTTCATCATGGCCGGGATCATCAGCATACCGACGGCGGCCGTGGTGGCAGGTCCCGATCCGGAGATGGCGCCGAAAAACATGCACGCTATTACGGTTGCAGCCGCGATACCGCCGGTGAACGGTCCGGCGAAACTCTCCGCCAGGGTCACCAGCCGTTTCGATATACCCGCCGCCTCCATCAGTGCGCCGGCGAGAATAAAGGCCGGCAATGCCATTAGCGGAAAAGAGCCAACCGAGGTAAAGGCAACTTGAACGAGCTTGATCGGGTTCTCTTCAAGATAGAGAAGCGATGCCAGTGCCGAAACGCCCAAAGCCACGGTGATCGGCGCGCCGATCAATAGTAGAAACAGGAAGGTTCCAAACAGAACTAGTACAATTGTGGTATCCATAGTGTCGTCTCCCCGTTTAGGCCTTTCCGTTCTCTTCGGAATCTGATTCTTCTATGATTTTGTCGACCTCGGCTTTATCCGGGTCGCGTATATCGATGCCCAGTACCAGTCGGTCATAATTCAGATGTATGATACGAATCGACATTATCGCAAACGCGATCGGCAAGATTACGTAGAAGTATTTCATCTCAACCCCAAGGGTTTGGGATTTCCAGAATTTGTTCATTTTATTGAAAACAAAATCGTAGCTGAGATAGACAAAGTACACGTTAAAAGCGAGCCATATCAGATCGGCAAATCCTTCGATGAAGTGTATGGTTCTTTTTCGCAGTTTCTTGAATTGAAAGGTGACCCTGTTATGCGCGCCCAGCTTTGCCGCGTAACTGGCGCCGAAGAAAACAAACCAGACAAACATATAGGTAGCGAGTTCTTCGGTCCATGAGTAAGAAATTTCAAACAATTCTCTTCCTATTATTTGTAAGAAAAGTACCAAAACGAATAGCGACAGCAATGTCCGGCAAACATAGCTTTCAAAATTGTGATAGATGTTTTTCAATATTTTCATGATGCTAGCTCCCCGGCCCGACCAGCAAACCCCTTTGGGCGAAGTTTCCAGTTGAAAAGAATTCCCCGCAGCTTCACAGATGCGGGGCAAAACCCACTTTTAGGAGGTAAGATAAAATCCCCGTTTGATTTTCGAGTAACCGTCCATTTGTTGTGTTGAAACAAATATTGGACTCCGTCGATAGTGGCTTGAGCACTTGCTGCCCGGAGTGGTTTCTCGACTACCCGAAGCGGTGATTTTCATGCGGTCATACCTATTTTCATTTTAGTTATGATCCCGCTAGCGCCCGAGTATTTTCAAAACATTATCGAGCTTCGCTTTACCACCAATGCTCTCGTAAAATTTCGGCCATACCGCGGCGGTCGCCTTTTCGATCCATTCCTTCTCGCCATTAGCGGGATCGTCGATCTGCATGCCTTTGGCGATCAGATCCTTCTTAATAGCCGCCTCGCTCTTGCGCAGGTGCGTCGCGCTGTGCAGCGTAGCCGCATTGCCAGCCTCCAGAATCGCCTTCTTGTCTTTATCCGAAAGTCCCTGGAATACCTGCTCGGAAACGATGAGTGGCTCAACCGAGAAGATGTAGCGAATATTGGTTACATACTTCTGTACTTCATAGAACTTCATCGAGTGAACGGTCAGGTAGGGATTGTCCTGGCCATCGACAACTTTCTGTTGAAGCGCGGTGAAGGTTTCCGACCAGGCCATCGGTGTAGGCGGCGCACCCCAGGACTTGTACACGTCGATCATGATCTCATTCTTCGGCACGCGTATGACAACGCCTTTGAGATCCTCGAGCGTCTTAATTGGTTTCTTGGAGTTGGTCAGCACCCGAAAGCCGGTATAGGTCCAGCCGATGATGCGCACACCGGCGTCACGGATTGTGTTTTCCGTCAATTCTTTGCCGACTTCGCCCTGGGTCAGCTTCTCGGCATCTTCGAGGCTAAGAATAACGTAAGGCAGCGTCATGACGCCGACGGTAGGTGAGAAGGGTGTGATGTTGTTAATCGCCAGCAGTGAAAAGTCCAGTGTGCCGATGGCGGCGTCATTGACCGTGTCCTGCTCGCTGCCGAGTTGTCCATTCAGGAACAGCCTGGCGGTGTGCCGACCGTCGGTGCGCTTCTCGAGTTCTTCGACAAACTTCTTGCCGAGTTCGTGCTGGGCGCTGCCGCCAGAGTCTCCGACCGCGATCTTGAACGACTTGGCCACCGCGGTCGGACTGGAGAGCGCAAGCATACCCACTGTAATCAGGGCGGCTTGCGCGAGTTTGGTAAAATATTTCATTTTGATTCCTCACTTTGCTGCTAAGATTTTGTGGCGGGTATCAGGCCCCGTCACCCTCTTTGCATCGGTTTTGGATAAGTGGGAAAACTGCTATAGCAGCGACATCTCCCCCATCGTGTCAACTCTATTTATGTGGTTGGCGCCCCGGTTTTGGGATTTTTTTATCACGCCTGCCATTGAGTCTTGCGAATCATCCTATCATCACGAGTTTGTTTCATATATATTAAGTTATCACACAAAAGTTCGTAGTTTATGAAACATTCATAATGGACCGAAAGGCAATTCTTGGACGTGTAAGCGATGTCGACATCCGCCTGCTGCGAATATTTCACACGATCGTGAGATGTGGCGGAATTGCTGCCGCGGAGTTTGAATTGAATATCGGCCGCTCCACGATCAGCCGGCATCTCAGCGATCTCGAGATACGTCTCGGGTTAAAGTTGTGTACGCGAGGACCCGCCGGGTTTGCCCTGACGGCAGAGGGACAGCGCGTCATAAATGCATCTTCGCGCCTGCTCTCGGCGATCAATACTTTTCAGGCCGATGTCAATGAAACTCACCGGCAGATAAAAGGGACGTTGGCGATTGCCCTGTTCGATAAAACCATTACGAATCCGCAGGCACGGGTTTCACAAACATTCACCTTGTTTGAGGAAATTGCGCCCCAGGTCCAACTCGAGCTTTATATGGAACCTACCCATGTTATTGAAAGCGGTGTTCTCAATGGCAATTTCGAAATTGGGTTCATTCCTACCCACCGGAAATCGTCAAGCCTGGCTTATTACCCGATCTACGAAGAACAAATGAATTTGTACTGTGGCGCTGGTCACCCGCTGTTCAGCCGGAGTGATGCCGATATGTCATCGCGTGAAATAAGAAAACACAAATATGCCGGTCTGGGTTTCCACTCTCCGAACATGATCGTCAGTAAAAAGCGGAATCTGTTGCGCAGCGCGGATGTGTACGACCAGGAAGCCCTGGCGACACTCATTCTCTCCGGGTGCTACATCGGGTTTTTGCCGGATCACTATGTCGAACCATTCGTTCGCACGGGCCTCATGCGCGCATTACTCCCCGAAACTTACCACTATCAAAGCCTGTTCGCGGCAATCCTGCGACAAACTCCCAAACCCAACAGGTTGCAAGAATTGTTTCTCGACTGCGTACAACGTGCCCATGGGGATCAGGTTGGAGTTCTCAAGTAGTTGATCCGTGAATCCGAAGCCGGTCCGAGCTGCCCCCGGTGTGCAGGATCTACACCTGGGCGCGTAATTTGTATCGTTGAATCTTTCCTGTCGCTGTCTTTGGCAACTCATCGACAAACTGAAACCAGCGCGGGTATTTGTAGGGCGCCAGGCTCGACTTGCAATGCTGCGTCAATTCATCCGCCAACTGCCGGGTCTGAGACGATGCCTGCTTAAGCACAACGTAAGCCTCGGGTTTAACCAACCCGGCATCGTCAGCCCTGCCAATCACCGCGGTTTCCAACACCGCGCTGTGTTCCATGAGCTTTGCCTCGATCTCGACCGGTGAACACCAGATGCCACCCACCTTGATCATGTCGTCGTTACGGCCACAGTAATGATAGTAACCCTCTTCATCCTGGAAATACGTATCGCCCGTATTCAACCATTCGCCCACCATGTGAGCCGCTGTCTTTTCCGGGTTATTCCAGTAACCGCGTGCAATCGAGTCACCCTTGACCATCAACTGGCCACTTTCTCCAGTGGCGACGGGGCGGTCGTCGCCTCCCAGTATCCGCGCCTGGTATCCGGGTACCAGACGACCGCTGCAGTCCGGGCGAATATCACCCGCGCGGTTGGAAATAAAGGTGTTCAGCGTCTCGGTGGAACCGATGCCATCGAGGATATCGAGTCCTGTCTGATCACGCCATTGCCTCAGAATTCCCCCTGGTAACGACTCACCCGCGGATACGCAGTAACGTATCGAGGTGATATCAAATCGAGTGGTTTGCATTGATTGCAACAGAGTCAGGTACAGTGTAGGTACGCCAAAATAGAGCGATGGTCGAAATTTCCGAATGGTTGTAGAAGTTGAATCCGGTGTTGGCCTGGCATCGTCCAGAATGGCGGTACCACCGACCCAGAGCGGGAAGGTCATGCCATTACCCAGACCATAGGCAAAAAACAGTTTGGCGGATGAAAAACAGACGTCTGACTCGACAACGCCCAATGTTTCCACGGCGAAGTGCTGGCTGGTCACCGCCATGTCGCGATGCCGGTGTATGGTTCCCTTCGGATTACCGGTAGAACCCGACGTATACAACCAGAAACAGTCGTCTTCGGCACGCGTCGGTGCCACCTCGACCTCGGTCTCCGCCGCGGCAATCATCGCCTGCAAACTACTTGCCTCCCCTTCGGTTCTTATTGCGTGTGCAGGTGCCTTTGACGGATCTTCGAGAGATAGCTTATCCAGTGCCGGCTCCACTTCTGCAGCAAATTCCGATGAAAATATAACGGCCCTGCATTCTGAATCGGCGATGATAAAGCGGTAGTCCCCGGACCTTAGTAATGTATTAACCGGTATGGGCATGATGCCGACTTTAATAGCGCCCCAAAAACAGTAAAAAAACTCGGCGCAATCCTTGATAACCATGATGAGACGGTCTCCGCGACCAAGACCCAGGTAAAGCAAACCATTGGCGCAGCGATTAACGTTGATTTGTAACTGCGAGTAACTGACTTCAATGCCCAGGTTGGTACGGATCGCTATTTTTTCGCCCCGCCCCTCGTCCAGATGCCGGTCGATGAACGGCACCGCAACATTGAATATCTCGGAAAATATCAACCGGGTTCCGGGGCCGTCTTGCCTTACAACATGATCGGACATATGCAACCCTCGGCAGTTCAGGTTTTGTGGCAGCGGTAACTGACTAGCCCGCTAATCAGTCAAACCGAACATACTCAAAATCCGCTGGTAAATTATTAATCGACTTGGTCGGCGGCGCGATCCAGTTGGCGTATTGGCCTGGCTGGCTAACCGGCTTCGTCATTAGCGATGCCACAAACTTCCTGTCCTGCTCGGTAGGCAACCAGTTATCTTTCTGCTGTTCCCATTCTTTGTCGGACAGGATTTTACCATCGGGCGAAATATGGTAGTCCTTGAAATCACCTACCTTTCTATTGAATGCCTGATGCGGCAGCTGTAACTGGAAATCACAGCCACACTTCTGGATCAATTTATTCCAGCGATTCACGCCGTTCAGGCATTCTCCGCTGTATCGGTTGCGGAGGTTTTCATTTAAAACCGTTAGCGCGGGTACATCCGTTTGTCGCATTACATCGCCAGACACCTGCAACACCGAATAGGCTTCATCTTTGAGCTGATGGTCATCGTGGGTCAGTTTCGCTTCATTGAAGCGACCTTTTAACCCGGCGGTGAAGGCATTGGCTGCGTTGGTCGATACTTCGGCCCCGAATAAATCCAGCGACACGCTGTAATGAAAATTGAGATACTTTTGAATCGTTGTCAGATCAATCACACCGTACTCTCTGGGATTGTCTGTCCTGTTTTCGCGCATCACGTCGCAGCAACGCCGGACAATTCGAGAAATCCCGCTATCGCCGACAAACATGTGATGCGCTTCCTCTTTCAGCATAAACCGGCAACTGCGTGCAAGAGGATCAAATGCCGACTCGGCCAATGCGCCCAATTGAAACTTCCCGTCCCGGTCGGTAAAAAACGTAAACATATAAAACGCCAACCAATCGGGCGTTGCTTCGTTAAACGCCCCCAATAGCCTGGGTTTATCCCTGTCACCCGAATGGCGCTCTAACATCAACTCGGCCTCTTCCCGGCCCTCGCGGCCGAAGTGCGCATGCAGCAAGTAGACCATCGCCCACAGGTGCCGGCCCTCCTCGACGTTGACCTGAAACAGGTTGCGCAAATCGTACAGGGAAGGACAGGTACTACCCAGTATGCGCTGTTGTTCCACGGAAGCCGGTTCAGTGTCGCCCTGTATCACGATTAATCGCCGCAACAGGCCCCGGTATTCACCCGGCACATCCTGCCATACCGGTTCACCCTTATGGTCGCCAAATGAAATGGTTCGATCTTTTTCCTGGGGCGACAAAAATATACCCCATCGATAATCGGGCATTTTTACATATCCGAAATCGGCCCATCCATCGGCATCGGCGCTAATCGCCGTTCGCAGGTAAACATCCAGGGACCTGGAATCAATGGGGCCCAGCTCGTTCCACCAGTTTATGAAACCGGGCTGCCAGGCTTCCAGCGCCCGTTGCAGCCGTCGATTTTCGGCCAAATTGACGTTATTAGGGATTTTTTCCTGATAGTTGATTTCATTCATATCACACTCTCGTCTTGTCAAATTGGCTGCGACTACCGGTTCCGTAACTTTTTAATGCACCATTTTCTCCCGCCGCATTGGGCCGCTGGAAAATCCAGTTCTGCCAGGCCGTCAGTCGAGCAAAAATTTTGGATTCCATCGTTTCGGGACCCGCAAAACGCAAATTCGCCTCCATGCCGGTAAGGGCATCCGGAGAAAAACCTGCGCGCTCTTCCAGGCACAAACGAATTTCGTCATCCCAGTCAATGTCATCGGGCGCGAAAGTCACCAGTCGTTGCTCCAGTGCCTCGGCGGCCAGTAAAACGCATGCATGCTTCTGTTGTAATCGTTGCTCCAACCGGACTACGAATTCAGGTTCATCAAGGCTGCGCGACTGTAGCCGGGTTATGTCATTCACTTTTGGCAGTGGCCCGAAGTTCATCGCCGTCAGTTGAACGGTCGGTGGTGGTAAATCGTTACCCTCGTATTCTCCATCCAGCATGAAACTACGATCCGACGCCAATACGATTTCCAGCAGGGTTCCCGCAAAACAGCTCCCGGGTTCAATCACCGAAATAATACTGCGCGAGGTCACATCCAGCCGCTTTAAAGTGCGCTTCCAGTAAAGCAGCGTTTCGTGCGCCAGCCAGCAGTGCTGCTGGTCAATCAAGAACTGGTCATACGCGGCCACCAGGGCAATATCTCCACTGGACATAAAAACAAAACTACCGATTTCGGCCTCGTTGGCACGCAAGTGCAAAATCAGGTCATCGAGTTGTCGGCACAACGCCAGCGACCAGAACTCGCCACCCAAAGCCAGCATCTCATCCGCCGTCCCGGGTGGCGAATCAGATGGTCCGTTGATACATATCGTTGCGGTTGCCAAATTTCGATCCAGCACGACGCGCAATAAATCGTACCGAATTTCCTCGCCGTCGATGCTTTTGTTGAGCGGTTTTAGTTTTATGCCGGCATTTCCCGCCGGCTTGTCGGAATCGGATACCAGCTCCGCGGCGCGTTGATTGACTGCCGCGTGAAATTCCGAAGGCGGCGCAATAGCGTCGACCAGGTCCCATTGCAACGCGCGCTTGCCACCTATACCTTCCTGTTTGGTGCAGAAGTAGTCGGCGTGATCGTGCCTGACAAATCGTTTGTCCACCAAACGCGTTAACCCGCCGGTGCCCGGTAATACCGCCAACAACGGAAGTTCGGGTAGCGATACCGTGGCGCTGCCATCGTCGATCAAGATAATATGATCTGTCGCCAGAGCCAGCTCATAACCCCCACCGGCGGCCGTGCCATTGAGTGCGCAAATAAATTTCAACCCGCTGTATCTGGATGCATCCTCGATCGAGTTTCGGGTTTCATTGGTGAACTTGCAGAAATTGACTTTATGCTGATGGCTGGATTGAGCCAACATTTTGATATTGGCGCCCGCACAGAAATTCTTGTCTTTCGCCGAAGTGAGAATAACGACTTGAATGCCGGGCTGTTCGAATCGAAGCCGTTGCAGAATATCGTAAAGTTCAATGTCGACCCCTAAATCATAGGAATTCAATTTAAGCTCATAGCCGGGCAATAGCCCTCGGGAGGGCGTAACGTCCATTGCCAGCGTGGCGATCGAATCGCGGTAAGATACTTTCCAATGCTGGTACTGGTCGGGATCGCATTCAAAATTGATCATAAAATAATCTCACGGTAACTTGGGATCGGAACCTTCTGTCCGGGTCCGGCAGGTTGCCGGATTCGTAGTATGGTTTAGCGGAGATTCGCTGGGTAAACATGGCTCCTGTAACGGTGAGATGGTTGCCATGAATTTCGAAACCGCCTGTAGGGTCGTATCAGCCTGGTCTCGATGGGGTGAATGACCGCAATCAGGCACAGTCACGATATCCAGCGCGGTAGTGATATTGTTTTCCAATGATTGCAATTGATGAACGGTGCCATATTGGTCATTTTGGCCCTGTATCGCTAATACCGGGACCGATATCGTGGTCAGATAGCGCTCAATATTCCATTGTTTGAATCCCGGGTCAAGCCAGGCATTATTCCAGCCGCGGAACGCGCAATCGACATTGGCGCCATGGTAAGGCTCGAGCTTTTTTCTGAGATCGCCGGACTCGAATTCCGATTTCGCCTGGCGAATACTGTGCAAAGTAAGATCTTCCGTAAAAAAATGTGGCGCCATCATCACCAGGCCTTTAATCCTGTCGTCGCGAATCGAGCCGCAGTAAACGGTTGCGATCGAGGCGCCATCACTATGGCCAAGCAATACACAGTCCGCCACACCCATTTGATCCAGAATCGGGCCTAAATTGTGAAGCGCCTCATCCTGCATATAACTCAACGGCCGCGGTAGCGCCACCGGATCGGAATTGCCGTAACCGAAGCGGCTAAATACAAAAACATTGCAACCGGATGCTTCGGCAACCCGGTCAGGAAAATCTTTCCATAGCGCCACGCTACCCAGACCTTCATGCAATAAAACCAACGCCGGTTTGCGGGATTCGCGGGTTATCCGGCGATATTCGATCCGCCCCTCCTTTATCACCAGTGTCTGATTGTCAATTGTCACAGGCCGGTAAATTCAATACGTCCTTCGGGCAACATGTAAAGAACCAGGGCTTCACCCCGGGTGACGGTCGGGCGATGATCCGACCCGGGTTCATAGACGCACCAGCCGCGACCTTTACCATCGAACAGGGCCTCGGCCGTCACCGGCATTACCATGCAGATCTCACCCGTGGGATGGCGGTGGTGCGGCCCCACGATATCTTTCAGGTCGACCACATCCACGCTCAACATGGCGGTTTCCGCCGACGCTTCGATTACCCGGCCAAAGCGCCGCCCCTCGCCGCCCTGCGAGCACATCCATCCGTCGGCTATCGCCTGGTGACAGGCCGCTTCTATGGCTTCGTAGACATCGCCGCCCGGTGGAAACTGACGGTTAAGCTCGCTCGCCAGACCGTCATCGACCGGCTTCCCAGCTATCCGGTTGGTAACGGGTTGCAATAAGGTTTGAAATTCATCGATATTCATTAGGTCAGCCTCGTGAAATATTAAATCTTTTGATAAAGCACCGTTGGGATTGCAGGTCCCGAATCATCAAACACCCATATGTTGCTTGTGTATATCGGGCTGGGCGGCCAATTCCTCGGAGCTGCCCTGATATACGATACTCCCTTTCGATATGATGTGGTTACGCTCGGCTACGCCGAGCAACTCCCTGATTTCCTTATCGATAATAATGCTGGCGATACCGGTTTCCTTGATGGTGCGAATCACCGACCAGATTTCCTTGCGCGCCAGCGGGGCCAGTCCTTCGGTAGCCTCATCCATGATGATCAGGTTGGGATTGGTCATCAGCGCCCGCCCAAATGTCAGCATTTGCTGTTCTCCGCCGGAAAGCTGGTTTCCCATATGATGGCGACGCTCGTAGATACGCGGGAAAGTTTCGTACACCCGATCGAGCGTCCAGTCACGATTACCGCCAACACCCGGCCGTGCCGCCATAATCAGGTTTTCGAGCACCGACAAGGTTGGAAAAATCTCCCGGTCTTCAGGCACATAAGCGATACCCTGGCGAATGATGCGATGAGTCGGCTGCCCCGTCATGTCCTTGCCGTAAATCAGCACCTGACCCTTGCTTGGCGGGGTGAGCCCGAGAATAGTCCGCAGCGTCGTGGTTTTTCCCATACCGTTGCGTCCTAACAAACTGACGGTTTCTCCGGGATAAACCGTCAGGTCTATGCCGTGAAGAATATGACTGGCCCCGTAATGGGTATGTAATCCCGTCGCCTGAATAATCGGCACCCTGTCCGCCGCCGATGTCATGACTCGTCCTCGTCTTCACCCAGATAAGCTTCATGAACCGCCTTGCTGTTACGGATTTGTTCCACGCTGCCGGTTTCCAGTACCTGGCCATTAACCATTACCGTGAGTTGTTGGGCGATGGAAAAAACCGCGTCCATATCGTGTTCGATGAGTATCAGGGTATGATCCTCGGCCAGTTTTTTCAGCAACTCGATGATTTCGAATGATTCTTCCTGGCCCATGCCGGCGAGCGGCTCATCCAGCAACAGCAACTGTGGATTGGTGGCCAGCATCATACCAATTTCCAGCTGGCGCTGTTCCCCGTAACTCATGTGCGCCGCCACGGTGTTGCGCCGTTGATACAGCCCGCAATCGCGCAATGCCTTGTCCGCGTGCTCGCGCACCTCGTCGTAGAGCCTGGCGGGACGGACGAAGCGCATGCTGGTAGGCAGGCGGGATTGAGCCCCTAGCCAGCAATTTTGCAGGCAGCTGAACTCCGGGAAAATGTTGGTTTTCTGATAACTGCGGCCGATTCCAAGCCGGGAAACCTTGTCGGGCGGCAGGTCGGTGATGTCCTGGCCGTTAAAATGGATACTGCCGAACGAGGTATCAATATCACTGGATAGCAAATTGATAAAGGTCGTCTTGCCGGCGCCGTTCGGACCGATAATCGCGTGTACCTGGCCACGCCGAAACTGCAGGCTAACCTTGTCAACCGCAACCAGGGCCCCGAATGTGCGAGTTAAATCACGGGTTTCGAGTATTAGCTCAGCCGTCACCCGACTCCCCGTTTTTCTGCGTCGCCGGCCGATTCGAGTCGGTCACGGATTTATCGAGTTTCGCGGCAAGATCCTCGATCAGGCCGGCAATACCGCGCGGTAAAAACAGCACGACCGCAATCACGAAAACCCCCATCAACAACATCCAGTGCACCGTTATTTCCTGAAACCAGTCCTGCAGAAAGATCATCGCGAAGGCGCCCATGATCGGACCGTATAAAGTACCCATACCACCCAGGATCACGATCATCAATATCAACCCGGACTCATGCCAGCCGAGGTGCCCCGGACTTACGATGCCGCCGTGCATGCCTTCGAGAAACCCGGCCAGACCACCAATTGAACCGGCGATGACGAAACTCACCAGTTTGTAATAAAAGGTTGGGTAACCCAGCGCCCGGGTTCGATTTTCGTTGGCGCGTATCCCCTGAATGACCTGTCCAAATGGCGAAGCCAGCAACATGCGCAACAGAAAATAGACCAGCAGCATACAGACCAGGATGAAGTAATAAAAAACGATATGATTGTCCAGGTCCAGCAAGGTAATGGAACCCAGGGTGACGCTGGGTTTGAAAAATATAAAGATACCGTCAGACCCCCCCAGATCGGTGTTTTCATTGAAGTAGTAAAACAGCATCTGGGCAAACGCCAGGGTAATCATGATAAAGTAAATGCCGCTGGTTCGAACCGAGAACCAGCCTATTATCAGCGCCGCGAGCGCGGTGCCCAATATGCAAAACGGCAGCGCTAACCAGATACTCACCGCTTCGGATTCGGGTGAAATTATCGCCAGCAGATAACCCGCCAGCCCGTAGTAGGCGGCATGACCCAGACTGACCAGCCCGGTGTAACCGATGAGCAGATCCAGGCTCATTGCCAGAATGCCGAAAATCATCATATTCATGACCAAGCCGACATAAAAATGCTCACCCACCCACGGAAACGCCACCAGCAGTAGCAGGTTGGAGATCAGGAAATATCGAATCAAGCGCGATGCCCTGGTATTCATTTTACGCTCGACCGAACAGGCCCTGCGGCCGCCACATCAAAATCAGGGCCATGGTGGCGTAGACGGCCATGGAAGCAAAATCCGGTATCAGCACCTTGCCGAAGGTATCGGCCAGGCCAATGATCATGGCGCCGACAAACGCGCCTTTCACGGAGCCGATGCCGCCGATTACCACGACGACAAACGAAATAATCAATATCTGGTCGCCCATCCCCGGATACACCGAGCTTACCGGCGCGCCGATCATTCCGGCAAACGCCGCCAATGCGGCACCGGCACTGAAAACAATGGCATAAAAGCGATTTATATTTATCCCCAGCGACTGCACCATTTCGCGGTTAACCGAGCCGGCGCGAATAATCATTCCGAGCCGGGTACGGGCGATAACGACATACATCCCGGCGGCCACCAGCATGCACACCACCGAGATAAACAACCGGTAGACCGGGTAAGCCTGGGTTTCGGTCAGCGCAATGGAACCATCGAGTACGGCCGGCACCGGCACGCTGTAAAAATCCGAACCCCAGAGTATTTTCTGCAATTCATTCAGGATTAAAATCAGACCATAGGTGAGCAGTACCTGGTACAGATGATCTCGCTGGTATAGACGCGCGATAGCCAGGCGTTCGATCACATAACCCATCACCAGCATGATGGGCAATCCCAGCAATATGCCGACAAAATAGTTATCTACTACCCCGGTGAGCCAGTAAACCAGATAGGCGCCGAACATGAAAAACGCACCGTGCGCCAGGTTGATAATGCCCATGATACCGAACACCAGGGTCAAACCGCTGGCTACCAGGAATAGCAAAAACCCGTACTGGATACTGTTCAGCAACTGGATAAAAAATGTCATCATATCGATGGATTATTCAAGGTGAAACCATACAGGCAGGCGAAATCCCGGTCGGGGCCAGCCTGCGTTTCTCACCACCCATACGCGGCGGTGGATAGTGAGAAATGCGGGCAGGGAAACCAACGGGCCCGAGTTGCCAGCGAAAGCTCGCCGGCAACTCGCCCCTGGTGCAAATCAGGTAGGAATTTTCCGTTAACGATTCCTCAGCCTATGCCATTTTGCAACCTTTAGCCGGATCTTCCAGATCCTTGGCCGCTATGCCCAGTAACTTCTGCTTGCCGCCGCGGACCTCGCGCAGGTAAATATTCTGCACCGGGTTGTGGGCGGCGGACATGTGCCAGGCCCCTCGCGGGCTGTCCGGAAATTTCGCCCCCGACATGGCGTTAATCAAATCGCCGGTAGCACCGGAATCGCCACCCACCTGGGTCATCGCATTGATAATCAGTGCCGCCGCATCGTAGCCCTGCACCGAAAAGACATTGGGCATTTTCCCGTAAGCCTTATCGTAGGCTCTGCGGAAAGCCTGGTTGGCCGAATTTTCCAGATCACCCGAGTAATGCAAGGTGGTCCTGATCCCCTCAGCCGCCGCGCCTTGCGCCTTGGAAACGCCCTCGGTCAAAAAGCCCGGGCCGTATAGAGGTATCTTGTCTTTCAATCCGGCCGCGGCATAATCCTTGACGAACTTGACCGCTCCGCCGCCGGAGAAAAAAGCAAATACCGCGTCGGGTTTCAGCGCGGCTATTTCAGAAAGGTTTGCCTGGAACTCGACATTCGGGAAGGGCACCTGGATATCCTTGATCACCTTGCCGCCGTTTTGTTCGAAGGCGCTTTTACCGGCATCCATCATTTGCATGCCCGCGGCGTATTTCCAGGCAATGGTGATCGCGGTTTTGTGACCGTCATCCGCCATGACCTTGCCGCCGGGAAACGCGGGTTGCCAGTTACTGAACGAAGTACGGAAGATGTTATCGGCACACAGTGGGCCGGTGACGGCATTCGATCCCGCATTGGGTACGATCATGATCGGGCCCTCACGCGGCCCTACCAGCTTGGCCATCACCGCGGCAATTCCCGAATGCACCGGGCCGACCAGAAAGTCTACTTTTTCCTTATCCACCAGCTTTTTCGTATTTTGCGGCGCTTTCGGTACCGACATTTCACTGTCGATCGGAATATATTCGACCTCGCGGCCGGCGATGGTGCCATCTCCCATTTGCACCCTTAATTTAAATGCGTCGGTAATGGAATTACCGAGCATCGCGTAGGTGCCTGAATAGGGTAATAAAATTCCAATTCGAACTTTACTCGAACCGCCTATGGCAAAACTTGCCGGCATAAGCCCGCCGACGGCGGTCGCGCCAACAGCCGCGGCCGTGGTTTGCAAAAAACTTCGGCGTGAAAAACCCTTACGACTCTCTTTTGGCATGATAATCTCCTCTTGGTTGGTTAGCCGGATTGGATACCGGTCTTTTTTAAAACAGGGATAACGAACAAATAAATAGCCTGCATCAATGCATGCGGATCGCTTACCCGGGAAACTCGTTTATTCTCGATCCTCTCTTCATGTACGCAGTTTAAACCGCTGTATTTTTCCGGTTGCAGTTTTGGGCAATTCGGCGGCAAAATTAATCCAGCGCGGATACTTGTACGGCGCCAGCCCCTGTTTGCAATGCTGCGTCAATTGCTCAGTCACATCTTCACCCTGATCTTCAGGATTTTGCAGCACCACAAAAGCCTCGGGCTTGACCAGGCCTTCTTCATCTTCCCGGCCAACCACCGCCACCTCCAGAACCGACAGATGCTCGATAAGCCGGGCTTCGATTTCAAACGGCGAGCACCAGATGCCGCCGATTTTCAGCATATCGTCATTGCGACCGCAATATTGATAGTATCCATTTTCGTCCAGAATGTATGTATCGCCGGTATTCAGCCAGCCATCCACCATTGTTTCGGCGGTTTTTTCCGGATTCTTCCAGTAACAACGCGCCGTGGAATCGCCCTTGATCAGCAAATACCCCGATTCACCGGTCGCCACCGGTTCACCCTTATCATCGACAATCCTGGCCTCGTAACCCGGCACAACCGTTCCTGTGGTACCCGGCTGAATATCGTCGAGCCGATTGGAAACAAAAATATGTAACGCTTCGGTAGACCCGATACCGTCGAGGATATCCAGCCCGGTTTGCTGTTTCCAGCGATTGAGAATGTCGGCAGGGAGCGCTTCTCCGGCGGAAACACAGGCCCGTAACGAACTCAGATCGGGCTGGTTCTGCGCCATTGCCTGTAATTGAGCCGCATAGAGCGTGGGCACCCCGAAAAACAGGGTAGGCTTGAATTCTTCAATCACCGCAAACGTGGAGTCTGGTGTCGGTCGCTGATCGCAAAGTATTGCGGTCGCGCCGCTCCATAGCGGGAAGGTCATGCCGTTACCCAGGCCGTAAGCAAAAAACAATTTGGCCGCTGAAAAACAAACATCGGACTCATTGACGTTCAGGATTTCACAGCCGTATTTCTGACTTGAAACCACCATGTCCCGATGGCGGTGAATGGCGCCTTTGGGACGCCCGGTGGACCCGGACGAATACAACCAGAAACAATCATCTTCCGCCGTGGTGATCGCCGGCGTCAGCTCCATGACGGAATCGTTGAGTAAGGAAACAAAATCCTGATCGCCGCCGCTGACCTGAAGGCAGTGGTCGGGTTTAACACGTACATCGGCAATTGCAGGCTCTACCTCGGCGCTGAATTCAGCGGAATATATCAGCGCCCTGCTCTCGGAATTATCGATGATGTAACTGTAGTCCCTGGCACGTAGCAGGGTATTGACCGGCACCGGAACGATACCCGCCTTGATCGCGCCCCAGAACAGGTAGTAAAACTCGGGACAGTCCTTGACTATCATCAGCACCCGGTCCCCGGAGCGTAGCCCCAGCGTCAGCAGGGCGTTCCCCGCCTGGTTAACCCGCTGAAACAGCTGGGAATACAGGACGGTCTCACCGGAAGTCGTGCGGATACAAGCCTTGTCGCCGCGATTTTCATCGATATGCCGATCGATAAAGACCGGGGCGACGTTGAACACGGGCGAAAACTCCAGGTGGGCGCCAGAGCCGGTTTGATTCAACGCGACGGTATTGTCGGACATCAGGTTTCCTCCTTTTGAATAACGGCTATTGCCGATTCCCCCAGCGGATCGGGGTAATGCCGACCCTGTTGAGAAAGTAATATATGACTTATTAATAACAAAGTAAAAAAGCAATATATTTCTTGCGCCGTTCCAGCCTGAAATCCCGGAGTAAGGGTATGGGGGGACGATGCCGGGGAAATGAGATTCAGCCCGAGCATATCGGCTCATCCGTGCATGAAGACGGCCGCCGACAAGATTCCGGCCTGCGGGCCGCACCGGTATCCCGGAGGCTGACGCCGGGCTGGCTAAACACCCTCCGCCGTGGGCAGGCCAGCCGATTTCGCCAGTCTCCGATCAAAATCCCCCGGGTCACTGTAAGGTTTTCGGAGGAAAGAGATTCAACAGATTTTGAAATTTATGCGCAATTATTCCAATGATCTGCAAATTTGAGAATCATAATTGCTTAATAATG
>JAAEPH010000399.1 GCA_024232855.1 Gammaproteobacteria bacterium | reverse complement strand
GCTTACAATTTTATTTCTTGTCACTGGATCGATTCACCGAACGTCTTTGAAAATCACGGCTCAAGCCACTCATCCACCCGCGACCGGAGGCCAGATCGAAACCTTGTCGCCTGCCTGGAAACATGGCTCATCACGATCGGCCTCACCCTTATAGTTGCCATTCAGTAAGACGATATGTGCCTGTTCACGTGGGATTTTCATCTGGTCGATCAGGTTGTTGAGTGTCAAATCGTCATCAACCTCCAGTTTCGCGGTATGCATGCTCGAGCCTGGCGGCAGTAATGCCATCAGGGAGGCGAATAGTTCCAGCGTAATTTGCATTCGATTCTCGGCTTATTTACTCAAATCTGTCGTATGTATCCCGGGTGCAACCTGGCCACGCATCGGTAGTCGCAGTATTGGAAGAGTACTAGCATTGGGGCCAGATCGAAACCCTGTCGCCTGTCTGGAAGCATGGCTCGTCACGGTCGGCGCCACACTTGAACCCCCCATTCACCAGGACGATATGCGCCTGTTCACGTGGGATTTTCATCTGGTCGATCAGGTTGTTTAGCGTCAAATCGTCATCAACCTCGAGTTCTACAGCATGCATGCTCGAGCCCGGCGGCAGCAATGGCATCAGGAAGGCGAATAATTCCAGCGTAATCTGCACTCGTTTCTCGGCCTATTTATTCAATCCGACGGTATGTATCCCCAGGTGCAGTCTAACCACGCATCCATGATTTTACCCGGGTCCTGCTTTAGCCTGTCTTTCCACTCACCAAGGTCGACCCTGCTCTGAATCAGGCCCTGGAACACGCCCATATGCTCGCTGTATCCCACACTGCTGGCGCCAACCAGGTGATTGTCGTTGAACTGCAGGTTGATAAATTTATTATGCTCGGGATGGTACTGCTGCGCGCTGTCGCCACCGTCCACGCCTTCGACTAGTCCGAATGAGCAGGACACAAGGCCCAGCATATCGAGCACGTTCATGTTAACGCTGCCACGCCAGCAAAGAACGTTGTCTTTGACCATGTTGATCCCCGCCACTCTTCCCTGCTCTACGGCGACCGGTTGAATCGCCATTACCGTTTTTTCATCGAGCAGGAAATCCGGCGCCTGGGCGACATCTCCCGCCGCATAAACATCCGGAACGCTGGTGGTGAGATATTCATCGACCAGTACGCCCGCGTCGGTGTCGATCCCGCTGCCTTCGAGGAAACCCGTATTTGGCGCTACGCCGGTCGCCGAGATAACCAGATCCGCTGTTACGGCATCGTGTCCGGCGATCGCCACGCTTAGCTTGTCACCGGCGGCGGTAATCCTTTCTACGCGCGCCGAGGTTGTAATCGCTACCCCCTTTTTTTCGCACCACTTGCGGATGATATCGCTGCCTTCCTTGCCCATCATGCGGGGAATCAGCCGGTCTTCCATTTCGACGATAGTCAATTTGGCGCCACAATCGACCAGGGCCTCGACAATCGTGGTGCTGATAAAGCCGGCGCCGATCAGGACAACGCTGGAATCCTGAACGGCGCGGGCGGTAATGTTACGCGCGTCTTCGAGGGTCCAGCACGGGTGAACGCCTGCAAGGTCAATGCCTTCGATCGGTGGTTTTAACGGCTGACCGCCGCTGGCGATCAGCAGTTTGTCGTAATCGAGCCCGGTGCCATCGGATAAAGCCAGTCTTTTCTCAGCCGTGCCGATCGAGTCGACCTTTGCATTGACCAGCTCGATTCCGAGATCATCAAAGTGGGTTTCCGAAACCCTGAAATGAGTACCGCTTTCCTGGATTTTCTTTTTGATCAGGTAAGGTAACGCCATCCTGGAATAAGGCGGGCCGGGTTCGTCGCAGACAATGATAATAGCGGCGGCGGGATCCTGGCGGCGTATTTCCTCGGCCGCGGTTACACCTGCTGGCCCGGCACCGATGATGACGTATTTCATTGTCTTGTAATCCTGTAAAAAAACAAAACCCGGGCACAGTACTGCGCCCGGGTTAAGCTGTCGTATCTTAGAGGCTTAAGCGTTGACGCGTTTCGTCGGTTGGAACGCCATCGGCATCCCAGCCGCGTATCTCATAATACTCGGGCAGCATTTTATCGAGCCCGGAAACCAGGCCCTTTGCCGCGCCTGACTTGGCCGCATCCTTCAACAGTCGCTGAGGCAGAGTATCGTCGGCACCGGTAAAGCCGGCAGCGATGTTATACATGCGCTCCATGTTCCAGATTCGCTCACCTGCCGTCATCATGTTTTCAGCCGACCAGTCACCCTCGCAGGCGCCATCGATCTCGGGTGCAATGTCGTCCGCACCCAGCGCAAACGTGGTGAAAATGCAGGTGCCGCTGGAATCCACCGCGGCGGTGAGGTCCTGGAATATCTTCACCAGTCCGGCCTTGCCTTCAGTTACGTGCGGGTCTGTTTTTTCGGGAATACCCAGCACCTCCGACGCAACGGTGTAGCTCCTCAAGTGGCAGGCCCCTCGATTAGAAGTCGCGTAAGTCAAACCCATGCCCTGGATGCCGCGTGGATCGTAGGCCGGAAATTCCTGGCCCTTGACGCTCATCGACATTTCCGGATGCCCGTACTTTTCACACAGGCGTTTTGATCCACGGCCTATTTCGTTACCGAAACCCTCGCTTTTAGCGGTTGCTTCAACCATTTTTACGAGCGCATCGGTGCTACCGAAATTAAGCGCGATACCGCCGGTATCCGCGTCGGTAATCGCGCCGTTTTCGTAGAGATCCATCGCGGCTGCAACCGTTGAGCCCAGGCTGATCGGGTCCATGCCGTAGTCATTGCACAGGAAGTTGCAGTAGGTCAGCGCTTCGAGATCGTCCACACCGGTGGCGGTTCCCAGCGCCCAGGCTGCCTCGTATTCCAGTCCACCACTGGTGACCTGGTATCTTTCCTTGTCGGCGATCAGGGGGTTACGGGCATCCATTTTGGAGCGTCGAGCGCAGGAAATCGGACAACCGAAACAGGCATGATTAGAAACCAGGTTAGCCTCGCCATCGCTTTCGCGAGGTTCGAGCATCGCTTCACCGCTGATATGCTGCGCGCCTTCGAACTCGACATCACTGGCGTTGCGCGTCGGTAAAGCGCCAATGCCGTTGATAACGTTCATTAACACCTCGGTGCCGTATGTCGGCAGGCCCTGGCCGGTAACCGCATTCTCTTCGAGAATCTTGTTCGATGCGCTGACGGCCTGCATGAACGCCATTGGATCATCAACCTTGACACCGGTGGTGCCGCGAACGATGACTGCCTTGAGGTTTTTAGAGCCCATCACCGAGCCGACACCGGAGCGTCCGGCGGCACGATCCAGGTCATTGACGATCGCGGCAAACATATTGCCATTTTCACCTGGGGGCCCGATCGAGGCGACGCGGGAATCCTTGTCGCCACTGCGATCTATCAATTCTTTCTCCACGTCCCAGATGCGCTTGCCCCAAAGATCACTGGCATCTTTCAGCTCTGCCTGATCGTTTTTGATATCCAGGTATACGGGCTGGTCCGATTTGCCTTCGAATATAACCATGTCCCAGCCGGCATTTTTCATTTCGGCGCCAAAGAAACCGCCCGAGTTGGAACAGGCGATAGTGCCGGTCAGAGGCCCCTTGCAAACCACGGTCCAGCGGCCGCTGGTTGGTGCCGCGGTGCCGGTTAGCGGCCCGGTGGCAAAAATCATCTTGTTATCAGGCGACAGGGGATCGACAGTAGGATCGGTTTCTTCAACCAGGTACTTGGTTGCCAGGCCCCGAGAACCCAGATACAGACCCGCCCACTCCATATTCAGTGGCTCACTCTCGCAGGTTCCGTTCGTCAGGTTTACCCGTAGGATTTTTCTTGTCCAACTCATGATTTGATTCCTCTTTTAGTTAGTGTTTCTTGAATCGATTCCAAATACTCTGCTAGCCCGGAGAATTCATAAATATGCGCAAAGATCGCGCAGTATATTGATTTCACAAGGAAATATCCGAAGAAGTCTCGTATCGGTGATTACGAGCGACTGAGGATATATTTCTTGTGGAATCAATAGACAAGCGAGAT
>JAAEPH010000398.1 GCA_024232855.1 Gammaproteobacteria bacterium | reverse complement strand
TTCTTCAGGCGGGTTACGCACGGTTATTCCGCTCCTTCAGAAAATCCCTTGTGAATCCAAAGCCCTGCGCGATGATGTGCAAGGAAGCACGAATGCGGTGGAGGCAGGAGCCGAGAACCGCCATCCCGCCCCCTGGTGAGAAATTCGGGTTAAACTCCAATTTCTCGAGTTTTCCCCTTAAAAACAGTCCTTTCGGACTTCACAGATGGGTATATTTAGGTACAATACGCGGTCTTCTGACCCCCGGTCAGCGGCAGACTGTTGCCTGATGGCAAAAGATCGATCGTGGATCGATTTATTTTGGAGATTTTTTATGGTTTCAATTCGATTGGCTCGCGGCGGCTCCAAGAAGCGTCCGTTTTACCACGTGGTGGTAAGCGATAGCCGTAGCCCGAGAGATGGCCGCTACATCGAACGCATTGGTTTCTTCAATCCCAAGGCCCGTGGCCAGGAAGAGGAACTGCGTCTCGATGATGCCCGCATCGACTACTGGATTTCCAAGGGTGCGCAACCCAGCGAAAGAGTAGCTAATTTGCTTAAGGGAGCGCGCAAGGCTGCGGCTTAGGCGGGAATGAACCAACACGATGATGAATTAATCTGTGTTGGGCATATCCTCGGCGCGCAGGGGCTCAAAGGCTGGGTCCGGGTATTTTCGAATACCAGTCCGCGCGAAAATATAGTGAATTACAGCCCCTGGGTTATCGAACAGGGTGACGAGTTACAAAAGGTGAGCGTGAAGGGACGCCTGCAGGGCAGGAATGTACTCGCCAGTGTGGATGGTTGCGAGGATCGAAACCAGGCCGAAGCATTGAAGGGATGCCGGATTTTTATTGAACCGGCACAGTTACCCCGGCTGCAGGCCGGTGACTACTACTGGTCCGATCTGATCGGGCTTGCGGTCGAGTCGCTGCAGGGCGAACCACTTGGCATGGTGGCCTCGATGTTGGAGACCGGAGCGGATGACGTCATGGTGTTAAGCGGGGAACGCGAACGCCTGATACCTTTCGCGATCGATAACATCGTTCGCGAAGTGGATCTGGAGAAGCGGCGCCTGGTGGTTGACTGGTTACCCGAGTATTGAAATGCGGGTCGATGTCATCACCTTGTTTCCGCAACTGGTCGAGCAGGTAATCAGTTGCGGGGTAGTAGGGCGCGCCGCCGAGCAGGGTCTGCTCGAGTTGCATTGCTGGAACCCTCGTGACTATACCGAGGACAAGCACCGCACGGTCGACGATCGACCCTACGGTGGCGGGCCGGGCATGTTGATGAAAGTCCAGCCCCTGCAGGATACGATCGACGCACTGCGCAAACAGAACGCCGACGCGCGGCTGGTGTATTTAAGCCCACAGGGGAGGCTGGTCAACCAGCAAACCCTTGCGAGGCAGGTAGAACTGGGATCGGTTATCCTGCTGTGCGGTCGTTACGAAGGCATCGACGAACGCCTGATCGAGCGCGAAGTCGACGAGGAATGGTCACTGGGCGACTACGTCATCAGTGGCGGCGAACTCGCGGCGATGGTTTGCATCGATGCGATGACGCGATTGCTGCCGGGCGCCCTCGGGCACGACGAGTCGGCGCAACAGGATTCGTTTAGTGACGGTTTGCTGGATTGCCCGCACTATACGCGGCCCGAGGAGTATCGGGGCGAACGCGTGCCGGAGGTGTTGATGAATGGCAATCACCATGACATCGACAACTGGCGCCAACAGCAGGCGCTCGGGCGTACCTGGCAAAGGCGGCCGGAACTGCTCGAAGCCATTAACCTGGATGCCAGGCAGCAGGCTTTGCTGGATGAATACATTGCCGAGTTCGAGCGAACCCGGAAGCGGTGATAAGCACCGCGATAGAGTGATTTGACACATTGATTTTTTTGGGGAATTGACATGAGCAACATAATTGCACAACTCGATGCGGAGAATATGAAAGCCGACGTTCCCGCGTTTTCTCCCGGGGATACCGTGGTCGTGCAGGTGCGCGTCAAAGAAGGCACGCGTGAACGTTTGCAGGCCTACGAAGGCGTTGTCATCGCGAAGCGAAATCGCGGCATCAATTCGGCCTTTACGGTGCGTAAGATTTCGCACGGCGAAGGCGTCGAAAGGGTTTTTCAGACGCATAGCCCACTGATCGCCGAGATCAAGGTCAAGCGACGCGGCCGTGTGCGGCAAGCGAAACTTTATTATCTGCGAGGACGTACCGGTAAGGCGGCGCGTATCCGGGAAAAGCTCTAGCCCGCATATCTCACCGATTTCCTCGGCAATTGCTCCGATACGTCGGACCGCTGCATTGCTCTACCACCTACATCCATGTAGGCGTACTGCGGACGCCGCAAAGCGCACTGTGACGAGCTGTACTCCCGACGGCCCGC
>JAAEPH010000397.1 GCA_024232855.1 Gammaproteobacteria bacterium | reverse complement strand
TTCTTCAGGCGGGTTACGCACGGTTATTCCGCTCCTTCAGAAAATCCCTTGTGAATCCAAAGCCCTGCGCGATGATGTGCAAGGAAGCACGAATGCGGTGGAGGCAGGAGCCGAGAACCGCCATCCCGCCCCCTGGTGAGATATGCGGGCCAAAACAATTTATTTCGACTTCCTGCCCGCCAGACAAATCGAGCCGCAGCAAGTCTTGCGCCGCAGATGCGGGACTGATGGTGCCTGCAAAGCAGACAACCAGGCTAAACAGTCCTGCCTTTAGCTTCCCGGTAAACACCTCGGTTTACTCCAGTTGGTCGAGCCAGTCAGCCACGGCGCTAACCAGGGCATCACCGTGATCGGTGAAATAGTGATTCGCCCGCGGCAGCATGAGTTGGCGTGACCGCGCATTGCCGGCAGCTTCGATCATGGCCTTGCGTTCGGCCGCGCCGCGCATTACCGCCGGATACTCGTCGGCGCCGTACAAATCCAGTACCGGCACCCGCATTTGCGCCAGCGGGAATGGCTCGCGCATGGGTTGCTCGTAGTCGGTTGCACCCATCCCCAGGCCAATGTAGGCATCGATGGTTCGATCACTCTTGTCCCGTATCCAGTCCATCGACATGTGCACGCCGCAACTGTGCGCCAGCAACACTACTTTGGTGTTGCCGTTATCGCGTAGAAAAACGATACCGGCCTCTATACGGGCATGCGCAAAATCAAAAATCGGCACGTAATCGTAATAGCTGGAATCCTTTTCCAGCACCGGCATCTGCAATGACAGGGTGTTATAGCCAAGCTCGGCCAAACCGACCCGTAGCGGGTTAACGGTATCGGCCCAGTCGGGATGGAAGCCGCGCCCATGCAAAATCACGATCGCAACCCTGGCGTCATCCGCCTCGGTATAGATGCCCAGAAATTCACGCTCACCGGCATCGAGCCAGACCGGATCACCATCCAGAATCATGTCACCGATTTCATCCGCCAGCCGCGACTCCCGTTGGTAGTCGGGTTCCGCGGCGGCGAGCCGCGGTGGCAAAGACGCCGCGATCAAGGCGAGCGCCACGACAAGCGGGTTAACGCTCATATTCCATCAGTACCGGTTTTTCGCGCTTTTCCAGCAGCTTCTCCTCGGCCGTTAACCGGGACTCTGCAAACATTACCTTGTATCTGACACCCTCCAGCGGTTGTTCGGCGCGCAACCGCCTGGCCTCGTTTTTTGCGGCCCTGAAAACCTCATGGACCTCCAGCAATTGAAGACGTTTGACCAACTCGAGGCTGTCGCGGGAAGTTATTTTATACAGGTAGTAAGGCATGTCTCGCTGTCGCTCCGATTACTCAACCACTATCATGTCGTAGCCCAGTTCCCGATAAAGTCTTACCTGACCTGGCCCGGTTGCCGCGACGCCGACATAGTCCGGAAAATCCTCCGCGGTGACGCCATACCAGCCGGCATGGGTTTCACAGACGTGCACCGGAACATCCTCGGCGACCAGTGCCTGCACCTGTTGATGGATTTGCGCATTTTCATCCCGGTACCGGGTCTGCAACGCAAATTCCTCGCGGCCATGCGACACCACCGCGAACTCGGTCTGCGGGTAAGCGGCGCGACCGGTTCGCTGACGACGGGCACATCCCTGTACGCCGTCTTATCAGCTGCAGTCGCAAGAGCGAACTAGCTTGCAGGCTTGACGGTTGTCAGGCCGAGGTTGGACCAGTTCTGCATACCGCCACGATACCACTTGATCTTGTGGGCCGGGTAACCGAACTTGAGCAGGTTCTTGATGTTGTTGGGAGATTGCCCACACCACATGCCGTTACAGAACATGACCAGGGTTTTCGCTTTGCTGTAATCCCACAGGCCTTCCAGCGAGGCTGCACCAAAACGATCTTCCAGGATTTCACCGATCGAAATCGGGTCGGCGCCCTTGGCCGGGTTGAGCGCGGTCCATGGAATATTAACCGCTCCGGGGATGGTGCCCTTTTCCACCCAGTCGGGCGTGCGCGAGTCGATCACCAGCACCGTATCGTCGCCATTTTTCATTCTTAGCAGGTAGTCGATGATTTCGCGCTCACCCAGGGTCTCGATGCCCGGTGCCAATACGATTGGCTGGATACATAAAGGTGGGCAGGGCCGCGACGTTTTCGCAAAGGCCGGAATGACGGTGGCATCGTTGTTCTGGTCACGCTTTATCTTGACCGTTTTGCCGCCGTGCATGACCTTGGCACTCATCATGTCAGGGGTAATACCGACCGGCTTGCCGGCAACGGCGCCAGCGGACCAGATCAGCACGGTCGCCAGCATGACTATTTTCGATTTCCAGCATTTCATGTTTTATTCTCCTCGCGGATTATATAGTTAAGTTCGAACAGGTTTGACTCTTATCTTCAATCACAATCAGGTTCTTCCTCTTCCTCTTCTTCTTCTTCATTATTTTCGCTCTCTTCCTGGTTTCCTTCGCTGCCGGCAACGAGTACATAGCATTGTGGGCCGGGCTCGATGACAGAGCGATAGATCTCCAGCGGCGACCACGCCAGCGCGGCTGAAGAAATAAATGCCTGCAGGCAGACACAGAATACAAAAAATAAGCGCTTCATTTGCAAGTCACTCCGTACAGCTATCGGGGAATGTTAGATAATCAAAAAACAGGTTTACAGCCTATACCTATCATTGGGTATGGTGACCCAAAAACCTATCCATATAGTGGTTATTAATACTTACAATATCCATATTCAATGACATTTATCAGGTATCGGCTAGTGGCAGGTCGCATAGCGGCACCGTAGCAGGAAATCGGCTAGCCCTCGGTTCAGGTAAGGATGGAGCGTCTATCTTATCCCTGTTAAGCAACGGATTCGGGTGCTACTCACTATGATTCGCAGTTGTGTAGGACAGGTAATTTCCAACGGCCCGCAGGTAGGGTACATAGCTCTCGGCGAATTCCCAGGCAACCGCGTTCCAGAGGCGATCTTCCAGCGGCTCTACCATCCGCGAAAAATAGGTGACTAGTGATCCTGCTACCTTCCTGCCGCCGGAACCCAGGCTGCCATCCATGGATATTATCGACTGGGCAAACAATCCGTTGATCTCCATCAGGTATTCTACATTGGTGCTGTCATCGACCTCGGGCTGGATAAATATCCCTTTTTCCACGTTAAAAAAATTGGCGACGGCTACATTCAATACCCTCGCGGCAACTTCCGCATAGGATGAGTTCTGGAAATAGGTCGCGGCATCGGCAAACAACTTTGCCACGTAAGCGTGGTCCGACATTCCACTAGATGTCAGCCAACGTTTATCCGAGACGGAATAGTAACGACTCATGCCAATATCCCGCATAATCATCGATGCCAGAAAGTCGAGCGACTGTCTTAACCTGTTTTCCAGCTCCGGATCCTGGGTGTATTCGAGGACCTCGATCAGGTAACCGAGGGTGACGGCGAGACGGTCGGTGAATACCCTGTCTACGACCCGGGGCCTGGTTACTAACTCGCGTTTGTTTTTATCGACAGAGTAGTAAAAGTTATCGGCGACCTGGAAGCTGAGGAAGGTACCGACCTCATCATCGAACAGGGTGGAAGTGAGGTAATCCAGGGTTTTATCCGCGGCCTGTTTTAATTTGGGTGAAGGAGATAACTGGTTTACCTGGTACAACAACAAAACCGTCCCTGCATTTAAATCGGCAAATTTTTCGTAGTGGGGTATTTCCCAGTTGGATTTTTCCGCGTAGCGAAAAAACCCCCCTTCAATCGGATCGTATATTCTGTCAATCGCACGTTCCAGGGTTTTCCTGAGCCACTGTAGCGCCGCCTCGCGTTCGGATACGTCTGCCGTTTTCAGCAAATATAAAAAGGAGCGGGGTAAAATGGCTTTTTGACCTCTGCCTAATCCGTATTCGCTGGAATCAAAATTATCTAACAGGCCCTGTCTAAATATGTCCGGCATTCCCCTCAAATCATCAACCGCTAAATTTGCAGGTGGTGCGTAGCTGATATGGTTTGCATCCATTCCCAGGGCATATTTACCAACGCCGGATTTAGCCTGAACTTCCTTGATTACCTTGAGAAAACTATCAGCGTATAAGGTGCCGGAATACTGGTAATAAAGAGATCCGTCAGGATTGAGAAACACAGAGTACGGCAGGCCTACGGCCCGGTACTTGATGTAGGCGGCGTTGTGTATATCGGCGTCGATGAATACGTTGACAAAATGCTGATTCAGATAGTCCGCCACATCCTGACGGACCAGTGTTCTCTCGGCAAACTCGTGGCACCAATGACACCACTCCGCCGAAAACAGAAGAAAGTAGGGTTTATTTTTGCGCTTGCTTTTGAGCACCACGTCATCGGAATATTCAATAAAATTTACCAGGGAATCCTTGTGCTCGAAGGCGAAGGAGGGAGAGATCAGACTGCTCAGGCATAATGCAGCCACAAGCTTGATGATACTTTTCATGAATCTACCGCCTGCATTCCGAAAAATATCATTGCAGGAGTGATGACAGCCTTCGAAGATATGCAAGGATATCTTCGCTACTGGTTGCCGGCTCGATTCTCCACTTTAAAAGTTGCCCTTCCCCATCTACCACCAGGATGTCAGGTGTATGCGAGATCGAATAACCTGTCGGCGAATCGGGGTTCCGCTTTTTTTTGTACACCACGCCATAGTTGCCGACGATTTGATCGATGACGTCAACTTCGCCGGTAATACCGACAATATTCGGATGAAAGAAACCGGTGTACCTGCCCAGTAGTTCGGGTGTATCCCGGTCGGGATCGAGACTCACGAACAGAGCCCTGATTTTTCCAAGCTCCTCCGGCTCCAGCCTGGAAAATGCGCCGGACAGAATCGAAAGTGCCATCGGACATACATCCGGGCATGACGTATATCCAAAGAACAGTAGCACCACATTACCACGATATTGTTTGAGTGAAACCGGGCCATGAAATGACTGCAGGGTGAAGTCCCCCCCGGGGAACCGGGTATCCGGTGCCGACAGGTTATCGGCAGCAACAGTGGTTGTCAGTACTGTCAGGCATGCGATAGTCAGAATAAGATTAGTATGCCATTTCTTCGAGTACATCGATCATCTCTTCCTCGAGTTGGGTGGCTACTTGCATCAGCGGTTTCGAGTCGAATAAACGCGCAAATGCAGTCGGCTTTAAGAAAGCGACATGTGCAGAGGTTTCCTCCTGTCTCTGATATACGATAAAACGCACGGGCATGAATACACCCGCACGCAGATCTGCCGAGATCAATTCACTGCAGATATTCAGGTTACAGATTTCTACAATTTTATAGTGCTTGAAATTAACTATTACATCGATACCTGCTTCGAGCCGGTCGTATATGTTATCGATGTGATTTATTCTGCTTATGTGGAAGTTATGCTGTTGAATTTCCACCACCAGATCATCGATCAAATCGTCAAAATCTACAATTTGATATTTTCGGCTAACAATGTCCTCGTCTACATTCATAACCTGGATTGTGATACCTCACCCTTATTCAGGTTTCTTCAGGGTCTTGACGTAGTTAATCACATCCCAGCGTTCGTTATCAGACAGGATCAAACCCCAGGGTGGCATTTCGTTACGACCATTGGTGATAAACCAGTACAGGTAAGCGTCGGTTCCGGAGTCCGTGTTGTACCAGGACCAGAGCTGGCGAGGAAAAGTCGTAATACCGTGGGATGCGGGCCCCTGGCCACTGCCATTCGTGCCATGGCAAGTAGAGCAATTGATCTCGAATATCTCCTTGCCACGCGCTAGCGATTCGTCTGAAGATGCTATCGGATTAGTCACCTTTGCTATATCAGGTGTTGTTGGAGCAAATATTTCCATAGCCTTTAATTCTTCATCGGTAAAGGCGGCATTGTTGATTGGCGGACCCTTGTGAACCTTGTATTTTTGCCCCGCCGGATCTTCTATAGTTGCGATGGTTTTCTCAATGTCTTCTCGAGAAAGTTGGCCCGGGTCAAACTCAATCGCGAACACTGGCCAGCCACTTTCGGTGTTCTTTAAATTTATTTCTACCACATTTACTTCTAACTTTTTTTCCAGTTCGGAGATCAGCGCCATCGGACTCGCCGCCGAGATAAGGCCCTCGATTTCAAAATTACCAATCTTACCAGCAGCTACGGTACTGGTACCGGTTAACAGGGTAAGCAGGAAAATAAACATGCTTGCAGAAAATACTCTTTTCATAATTATATCCAACATCAAACTGATTCCAGGAAATTCAAACAGAAGTCGCTGCTATCGCGGCAACTTGACTTAAGCTGAAAACTTAATGTCCTTGGAGGTTTCCCAGCGTTCACCGGCATTATTGATAAATACCACCTTGACCGGTGCCTCCTTGACCGCCTTCAACTTGAAAGTGAACATGGGATTATCCGCAATGGCCGAGGTCATGTTGAATCGGCTAACCAGATCTTCGCCGTAATAAACCAGCATGTTTCTGATAAAGGAGACCGGTATGGCCCGGTTAAATGCCGGGGTGGTTTCAGGCTCCGCCTGACCTAGTCCGGTAAACGATGGGTGCTCAAATCTGACTTTAACTTTAAACACATGATCTTTTTTGATTCGCCTCCCGATTCTCATTCTCGGTGGCTTTACTTTGCTTGACATTTTACTGCTCCTGTCTCAACAATAATTCTTAAAAATGAACTGAAATACGCACCCGCCTAACTAGCTTCCGGAATCCCTGCGCGGGGTAATTCTCTTGTCCAGTGCCGCGCTGATTGGTGAATTAGCCCGAATATAGGCAATCAGTTCTTCGGCAAAGACCTTGCCGGTATCGACAACATTGGCGGCGCCAAAAAGCGGATTATTCTGAAACCGGGTGCTTACCGATGCAATGGAATAAACTTTGTCGTCATCGAAAGGCTGATTATCGGCCATGGTGATCGCTACGATTCTTTCTCCGCGCACATTGGCGAGGTCATAAACAATGTTCAACCCGGAAAATCGAATCATGTCACCGCCGACTCTGGAGTAGGCGTCGTCGCCGGCAACACCATCCAGTATATTTTCAAGCAGGGTTTTGACATGCTTGCCCTGCATGTCGTAGGTGGAGACTTCGCCCCCGGTAGGGATGATATTGTATACGTCCTCTACCGTGATCTTGCCCGGCATCAGGGTCGCGCCGTAGCGCCATGCCGGGAAAAGACTGATGTCTGTCTCGTGCGTGTGACGCAGCACATCGGTAATCAGGTTGCCCAGCGTGCTCTGGAAGTAATCGCGACGGAAGAAAATTCCTTCGGCCTGGCCGATGACTTCATCCAGTATCTTCGCATGCGGCCGGTAAGCCTCCTCCACCATTGCCTCGATTTCGGGATCGGCGGACACAAATTGCTGATTGACCTTGGCCAACTGGTAATTGTAACTCTTGATCTTTTTGTCCCTGACCACGACATCGAGGACCGAAACATTTTCGGCGTGCGCACCAGCCTCATAGATTATGGTGTTATTCCAGATAACCGGATCGAAGACCGCATTGTGCGTATGACCGCTGACCAGTACATCGATCCCATCGACACGTTGCGCGAACTTCTGATCATAACCGTAACCACCGTGCGAGATAAACACGATCAGATCCGGATTTTCTTCTTCTCTGATTTGCGCAATTAGTTCCTCGGCCTCTCTTTCCTGGATACCAAACTTCCACCACTTTGCGGCACCGACGATTGACGAAGTGAGTGCTGTCCAGGGATAGGTCATTCCTATTATAGCGACCTTCAATTTACCGACTTGCTTGATCGTATATTGATCCAGCACCGGATCGCCCCACTCCTTATCCACCAGATTGAAAGCCACGACCGGAAAATCTGCCTGATCGATAAGATCCAGCAAGTGATCCTTGTCGTAAAAATACTCCCAGTTACCGGGAACCATGGCGTCATATCCGATTTTATTCATGATTTTGACCATCGATACGCCACGATCTAAAACCGAAAGGCCAGAACCATGCCAGGTATCGCCACTATCGACCAGGAGGGTGCTGTCCGGTTTTTCCGAGCGAAACCTTTTGATTATGGTTGCGGCGTAGGCCATGCCCCCAATCTTGCCTTCGTACTCGGATTTGTTGGCATAGTCACCCTCGATGGACTGCTTTCCCCAGGGTTTCGGTTCATCCTGGTACCGGTAATAAACAGGTCGCAGATAGGAATGGATATCGTTGGTGCTGATGATTCGGATTTTTTCCGATTCCGAGGCAAACCCTGTTGCGGGCTGGAATGTCGCGAAAACCAGCAGCAGGGTAAGTAATCGCATGTCAAACCCAGGCCTGAAGATGCTGAAACCAGGCATCAATCTAACATCCGCCCGCCGCTACCTTGGTATCCGTGCTCGACGCCCACGAGCCGTGCTGATTGCATTCGGCAACCGCCCAGACCGTGCTTTCACCGCCGTTGAGGCGGATCTGGACACCGATAAGTGCTTCACCATTCAGCGGAGAAAAGTAAAAATTACCCTTGGTCTGCACCGGATCGTTAAAGCCGATAATCTGTATCCGCTTGATATAGTGATCCTCATCCATTGGGTGATCGACTTCTATCAGGATCGGTGCCTGGCTACCGTCTTCCACCACCGGCGGCAGGGTGATTATTGGAAGGTGCATGCGCTCCATATCCGTTAAATTCTCCGGGTCGGCAGCAAAATTAAACGCATTGGCCTGCGCCTGCTGGAAAAACCCCGGGGTAAATGCAAGCGGGACGACGACGCCGCCAACCGTGGCGTAGCGCAGAAAATCTCTCCGCGTATGGTGACTTTCCATCATTGTTTCTCCTCGAATTTAAAGAAGTGGCTGACCCGCAACCGCGTCATGCGGTTGCGGGTTTTTTAGCCGGGATATTTCTTACATCATTAGTTGATCGCGGCTTTCAGTGCCGCAGGTGCTGGAACCCAACGTACGCCATTATTTTGAATACCGGCTTCCAGATCCGTGGTAATTACATCCCATTCCATCGGATCCGCCGAGGAGGTATCGAGCAGAGTCGCAACCGTCTCCTTTTTGGTAGTAACCGCGGCACGTGTTCCTTCAGGATTGAAGGCTATATTGTGTGGGCCGAGACCCGTTTCGATATTTTTCATAGCAACGTCTTCCCGGGTATCGATCACGGTAATGATGTCCGACTTTCCTGACTCGTTGGCAAACAGGCCATAGCGAGGGTTGGCCGGGTTTATGTAGAGCCGGTTTCCATCGGGTCCGGTTTCGATCACTTTAATCAATTCCAGAGTCTTCATATCGATGACCCCGACACTGTTAGCTTTGCGCAGGCCGTTATAACACTTCGAACTGTCAGCCAGGCAGGTGAAGTTACCGCCGCCACCGGGAACTTTGATCGTCTTGACTACATCGCCGCTTGCAGTATCGAAGAAGGTGACACTACCTTTGCCTGCCGCCATGAAATACTTGCCATCAGGCGACATACCACCGGCCCGGCCACCCGATATGGGGATCATCTTGATTTCCTTGCGTGAGGCAACATCGACTACTGATACGCCTTTTGGTTCCTGTTGACAGGTTGAGAAGATTTTCGAGTCATCCAGGGTGAACATCGCGTCGCGTGCGCCATGGCAACTGAGCTCTATGATTTCTACCGGCCTTCTGGTAGCCGTGCTGAGTAATGTCAGGTATCCATGCTCCTTGTCGAGGATATTACCGACAACGGCGAGTGGTTGGGTGTAAGCGAAGCCGACATGCAGGGGAGCGATGACGGTTTTGCCATCCATGCTGAGCGGGAATTTGTCGACGACTTCATGGGTAGTCAGGTCGATAGTCCAGAACTGATCGCTCTCATAGCGCTGTGAAGACCAGGCATATTGAACACCGGGGATTATCCACAGGTGGTGGTTACCGGTCTCACCCATATCGATAAGTTTGATGGTCTCGCCCGCCTCGTAATCCACTACCGAAACCGAGGGGTGACCCTGGTTATCTATAAGAAAATTGCCTGGCATGCCCTTTACCGCGTCCCAATCCATGCGCACCGTGTTTTGCGGATCGAGAAATACAAGGGACTGGTATTCCTCGCTGCTCATGCCCTCGCTAGGCGCGCCAAACTTTTTACCACCGGTGGTACAACCTGACACCACGAACATTGCCAGTAGTAACAAAATAAACATCGATCTGTTTTTCATGATAAACCCCCTCTTAGAGTATTAAATTAGTTTCTTCTTGTAATGCTTCTTCATTTTCTCGCTGGTTATTGACAAGCTACCTTCGTATCAGGTAGCCATTATTCACAAAAACCGGTTGAAACCGTTTTCCCTGCGTCTACCAGCCAACCACAAGTTTTCTCTTGACCTCGTTCCATACTATTACCAGGTACCACAACAGCATCACTCCAATTACCGCGGCAACTGCCAATTTCCAGCCCATGATATCAGGCAGGAATGTTTCTTCACCCAATTTCATCAACCAGCCGCTTTCATCGAGCCAGTTTCTGAACAGGGAAGTAGAAAAAGTGAAAGCCACGATTGCCACCCAGAGTTTAACCTGTCCTTCCCCGGCTCTCCACAGGCATCCGGTAGCGCAACCACCACTCAAGGACATGCCGATGCCAAAAATAATGCCACCGACCAGGCTACCGAACCAGAAACCGAGCGAAACCATTTCGATGGGATCACGTAAATCGGTCCACTTCAAAATAGTGAATCCGATAGTACAGACGATTACGGCGAGGATTACTGCCTTGGTCATTTCCGTGTCGCCGGTCATGAACGGTTCCCGAAAAGCGCGTACAAAGCAAAAACGGGTGCGCTGCATAACGATACCGATAAGCAGGCCGAAGGCGAGAAAGCCACCGCGAACCGGGTAATCATAGGCATCGTAAACAAATGCCAGGCTAACAACTCCGATCAGAACCAGTAGACCGAAGATCGGCTGGTTTTGCTTCCAGCCAGTCGATTTTTTGCCTGTCGCCTGCGAGGCGCTGGTGGAAGGGGTAAAATCGAGGTAATTCACTTCCAGAATCAGCAGACGCAGGCCGATATAGGTACCGATTAGAAGGCCGAGCATCATCGCCAGCCCGGCCGCTGACAAAGCGCTGGAAGCACTGAAGAAACCGCCAATATTGCAACCAAAAGCCATGACGGCACCGATACCCATCAGCGACCCCCCGATCACTGCCTTAAAGATTTCAAAGGCAGGCGCACCCTGAATGCGAAAATCTCGTATGAGTAGAGCTGCCGCGAAGGCACCAGCGATTACACCGAAGTTCAACAGGGACGTGGAATACAGGTAGGGTGGAATAATGGTGATATCGGTAATACCCAGGGAATTGAAGACCCAGTTTCCCCAACTCCTTACCCCGTCTGCGGCACTCCAGGGTTTTTCATAGGCGAATAGCAGGATATTGATCAGGGCCAGCAGCAGACCTCCAACCCAGGCAGGCCATTGCTTGCTGAACAGGACAGCATGGTCTTCACGCAAGGCGTGAACAAAGCCTCGTTCCGAATCTTCAGCCATTATAAGAATAGTGGTTATTAATCTAAGCAATCAAGACTGCCCGATTGCTTGTCAACAAGTCAATTAACCATGAGGAATAATCTCTTAACCATTTTGGGGTATATGCCATTCCAGGCTGGAAATAAAGTGGGATACTTGAAACCGGGGACTTGAACCTGTTGAACAGGAACGAGCCTGTGAGCACACCCCCATTTTCCCATCGTTGCTCTACTTGATAGAACCCTCGTGCCAAACACATTCGCGATGCCGGATTTGATACTGACATCTGGGGTTTCGAATCATTTCATGATTAAATGCCCTGAAACGAGAGGAAGATCATCATGAAACAGAACCTGAAAACCTTGTTGCTCGCTGCCGGCCTGACCTGCATCAGCGGTGCTTACCTGGCACCGGCCAGCGCCGGTGGCATGAGCCCCGAAGCCGCGATTGCCGCTGCCAGGGATGCCCAGAAGCAGGCCAATTCAGTTGGCGGCGAATGGCGCGACGTCGGAAAAATAATTAGAAAGGCCGAGAAGTTACTGGCACAGGGAAAGACCGAGGGTGCCATCAAATTGGCCGAACAAGCCGAGGAGCAAGCGAGACTAGGATACATACAGGCCACTTCACAAACCATCGATAAGCTGCATATCTAACCCGGAAAATTCACACTAATGCACGATCTCGCTTGTCTATTGATTCCACAAGAAATATTCCCTCAGTCGCTCGTAATCACTGATACGAGGCTTCTTCGGGAATTTCCTTGTGAAATCCCATTTCATTATGAAAACAATAGCCTGCGCGATATTCGCGCAAATTTATGAAATTTCCGGGCTAAGCAGCGGAATAACAAACCGGATTGTCGACTGAAGCCCTTTCCCGGGGCATTTGAATGGTGTTAACCGACAGCTGCCTGGTCAAAGGCTGCATATTCGTTGCAGCCGCCTCGAAAATGCGGCCAGGCGTATCGAAAAACCGAATACGGTCGCATCGTTAGTGCGATCGTCAAACAGGTTATCCAAATTGGGGGATGGTATTTGCCCACCGGGTTAAGTACTTTCCACCTATCGGAATGTGCCTGACGTGGATCAGCAGAACCATCTCGGGAAAAGGTAAAATCGTTACTCGTACAAACAGATAAATGGGAAAGCATCGAGGATGAGCGTCGTGATCAGTAATTTTTTGCGCAAAATAGCGGGGTGCACGCTGATCTGCTGCACTACACTGGTAGCAGGCATGTCGGTGGCAGGCATATCGGTAGCATCCGCCGATGCAATCGCCGACGGCAAAAAACTGGCATTCAGTCGCAGGAAGGGAAATTGCCTGGCCTGTCATATGATCGCCGGTGGATCGCTGCCGGGTGATATCGGGCCGCCGCTGATCGCGATGAAATCGCGATTCCCCGACAAAGCCCTTCTGCGCAAGCAAATCTGGGATGCAACGGTCGGCAACCCGAACACCATCATGCCTCCATTTGGGAAACACCTGATCCTGACGGAAAAGGAAGTCGACCTGATTACCGAATTCATTTACAGCCTTTAGCAAAGCAAGGCTCAATATTGCAGGAGATATATCAAAGATGAACCTTTTACGTCGCAAGTTTGTTAAAACAGCCACCTTCGTCGGTGTCACGGCGTCAGCCATTGGCACCGGGGTATTGCTACCTCAGCGCGTCCTGGGCGCTTACGCCAAGGCCGCATTCGAAGCCAGGGACATAAATGAGGCAATCAGCGCCTCACTCGGCAGTGACCAGCATACAGCGTCGGACGCAATCAAACTGAAAGCCCCGGAAATCGCCGAAAACGGCGCAGTTGTACCGGTTACGGTATCGTCGAGCATGGATAACATTGACGCAATCTCGATCCTCGCCTCGGCTAACGTTGCTCCACTGACGTCCACCTTTACGCTGTCCTCCGCCTGCGAACCTTACGTCTCGATCCGTATCAAGATGGCCAAAACCGCCGACGTCATCGCGGTCGTCAAGGCCGACGGCAAACTCTATTCGGCAACCAGGGAAGTCAAGGTCACCATTGGTGGCTGCGGCGGCTAAATTCAGACTTTAAAGCATTCGGAGAAATATACATGGCTTCTATAAAGATTCGCGCACAGGTAAATAACGATATCACTACCGTCAAAACATTGATAAGCCATCCCATGGAAACGGGATTACGCAAAGACAAGAAGACCGGCAAGTTGATCCCGGCCCACCATGTCACAGAAGTGACCGCCGAGCACAACGGTACCCTGGTAATGACGGCCAACTGGGGTAGCGGCATATCGAAGAATCCCTACCTTTCGTTCAAATTCAAAGGTGGCGCCGCGGGTGACACGATCAAAATCAGTTGGATCGATAACCAGGGCGAGGGCGAGAGCGCCGAGGCTGCGATAAAATAGGCTGTGTCAAAAATTGTAATTTGCGTCAAGAAATTATAATTAGGGAAGAACTCGCATGAGAACAAGACTAGTGATTTTAAGCATGGCTATCCTGGTGGCCATGCCTTTCAGCGGTAGCGCATCACCTCGACAGGACCTGGAGGAATTTCAGAACTTTTATATGAAACGCTTCCCGGACACGCCCTTCGAAGATTTCGCCAACGGCGTTTATTCGATCGATGCCGCCTCACGCGCGCAATGGCAGGATATCGAAGAATTTGCTCCTTACGAATTGAATATCAGCGATGGTGAAGCACTCTTCAATGCCCCTTTCGCCAACGGTAACAACTACGCCAGCTGTTTCGAGAATGACGGCATCGGCATCCGCCAGAATTATCCCTTTTTCGATACCGATCGCGGTGAAGTCGTAACCCTGGAACTTGCGATCAACGAATGCCGCGACGCTAACGGAGAGAAACGGCTGAGTTGGGGAAGAGGTGCAATTGCCGACATTTCCGCCTACATGGCCTATACCTCGCGTGGCAAGATTATTGACGTCAAGATTCCGGACGATCCACGTGCGCTGGAAGCCTATCAACGCGGCAAAATGCACTTTTACCAGAAACGCGGGCAACTCAACATGTCCTGCGCCGATTGCCACAAGTTCTACGTCGGCAACAGGGCGCGCGCCGACCTGCTGGGTCCGGCCCTGGGCCACCTGACCCATTTCCCGGTGTATCGTTCCGGATGGGGCGGTCTCGGCACCACGCATCGCCGTTACATCGGCTGTGACAAGGGGATACGCGCCAAGCCCTTCGTTGCGCAAGGCAAGGAATATCGTGCGCTCGAATACTTTCAAAGTTACATGAGCAACGGGCTAGCGATCAACGGACCAGGTAGCAGAAAGTAAGCCTGATCCGTCGATTCGGGATACCCTGGAATGGTGGACGCGAATCCGGCATTTATTATCTCGAATGGGGTAAGTCCACTATCAAACTGGGCAGTTCCATCGACCCGTCAAATACTCTAATGTTGAGGCCACTTTTAGATTGTGTTGTAGTGCGCAGTTGATTTAGATCAAGTAGTGTTTGCCATAAAACCTTAGAAAGGTTATTTAACGGGATGCAATCCATTCAACTATCAGGGGAATCCATCAAACATGTCCGAATACAACGAAAAATTCGATGCCACGGGCCTAAATTGCCCGCTACCTATCCTGAGATCGAAAAAAGTTTTGAGTACGATGAACAGCGGCGATGTTCTGTACGTCATAGCCACCGACTCGGGATCGGTCAAGGACTTCGACGCCTTTTGCAAACAAACCGGCAATGAACTTCTCGAGAGTTCGGAAGCCGACGGCAAGTATCACTACTACATCAGGAAAGCCTGAGCCCGGATACTGCCTGACCCGACTCGTGGAGTTGTAGCATGACTGACAAAAAGCTGGCGTTGATCGCCACCAAGGGAACCCTCGACTGGGCTTACCCCCCTTTCATCCTCGCGTCCACCGCCGCCGCTATCGGTTACGAGGTGCAGATTTTCTTCACCTTCTACGGACTTCAATTGCTGAAGAAGGACTTGAACCTGAAAGTATCACCGCTGGGTAATCCCGGCATGCCGATGCCAATGGGCATGGATAAATGGTTCCCGACCATCGGCACCGCCATTCCGGGAATGGAAGCCATGATGAGCGGCATGATGAAATCAAAAATGAAATCCAAGGGCGTCGCCAGCGTCGCTGAATTACGCGACCTGTGCCTCGATGCCGATGTCAAGATGATCGCCTGCCAGATGACGGTCGACCTGTTCGACATGCAGCCCAGCGAATTCATCGACGGCATCGATTACGCCGGTGCCGCCACTTTCTTCGAGTTTGCCGGCGATTCTGACGTCAACCTCTTTATTTAGCGAGATAGTTTAACTGCGGAGTCACCAGCCAGGGTTTGCGACTATTTCTGCCCCGGGAATTTCGAAGGCAATTAAAAAGCCAGGCCTTCACACCATGAGCCTCTGGATATGAGGCGGAGGAAATTGCGATGACGATTCGTTCGAAATTTTTACTTGTGCCAGTTGTACTACTCGGCTTGCCGATGACGGCCTGGGCCACCAATGGCTACTTTACCCACGGTGTTAGCACGGCTGAAAAGGGACTGGCCGGCGCCGGCGTCGCCTATTCACAGGACACGCTCGCCGCCGCCAACAACCCCGCCGGCATGGTCTGGCAGGGCGCGAGCTACGATATCGGCGCCGCCGTATTTGCGCCGATGCGCAGCTACACCTCTACTGATGGCCCAAGTCCCGGCTGTTTTGGCCCTCCTAACGATCCAACAACGCCATGCCCATTCAGTATCGGAGACGGCGACACCAGCATCGACAGCGATAACGACGCTTTCCTGATTCCCCAGTTCGGTTACAACTGGGTTATTGATCCAAATCGCACCATCGGCATCTCGGTCTACGGGAACGGCGGCATGAATACCGAGTACAAGGGCGGAGAAGCCACCCTGTACCCCATGGGTTCGTTTGCCCCCCCCGTAACGCCAGATGGAACCTTCGGTGACGGCACCGCGGGCGTGGACCTGGCCCAGTTGTTCCTGTCGACGACCTATTCCGCCAGGGCCGGGAGCAACACCTCCTGGGGCATCAGCGCTATCGTCGCCTACCAGCGATTCGAGGCCAGGGGTCTGGATAATTTCAAGGGCTTTTCCGCGGACCCCGACAACCTGACCAACAACGACCACGATACCTCGACCGGAATAGGCATTCGCCTCGGCATTCAAAGCGAGGTGTCACCCGGAATTCGTATCGGCGCCGCCTACCAGCCGAAGATTGACATGAGCGAGTTCGACGATTACGCCGGCCTGTTTGCCGACGATGGCGACTTTGACATTCCGTCGAACTTCACCGTCGGCCTGACCGTCGATGTCGGCGCGAGCGGCATGATCTTCCTGGATTATCAACAGATCAACTACGAAGACATCGATGCCGTTTCCAACTCGATCGACAATCTCTTCACCAGCTGCGCACCCGGAGCGACCGGTGGTACCGGTGACGGTTGTCTCGGCGGCAGCGATGGCGCCGGGTTCGGCTGGGAAGACATGCAGATCGTGAAGCTCGGCTACCAGTGGAAAAGCGTTAAAAACACCTGGCGCGTCGGCTACAGCACCACCGATCAACCGATTCCGGAGGAGGAAACGGTGTTCAATATCCTCGCACCGGGTGTCGTCGAAGATCACTTCACCTTCGGCTTCACGCGTGAACTGGATGTCAAGAGCGCGATCAATTTTGCCGCGATGTACGCCCCCAGTGTTTCAGTCAAGGGCACGAGTCCATTTGATCCAGCGCAGGAAGTTGAACTGGAAATGGATCAGTACGAGCTCGCTTTTTCGTATAATCGACGTCTTTAATAACGCCGCAGGACCCCGAATATATGGAGCTGGATTTATACGCACAGTCACTGCTGTGGGCATTCGGACTCTCGCTGGTATTCGGGGCGATCGCCAACAAGGCGAATTTCTGCACCATGGGCGCGGTCTCCGACTGGATCAACATGGGGGATCTGAATCGGCTGCGCTCGTGGTTGCTGGCGATCGCGACCGCGATCCTCGGCGTCGGCCTGCTCGAATACAGCGGCAGCATCGATTTGTCGCTGACCACCAGTAACGAAACCTCGAATCCGCCTTATCGCAGCGCCAATTTCATCTGGTTACGACACCTGGTCGGCGGCATCATGTTCGGCATCGGCATGACGCTCGCCAGCGGCTGCGGCAACAAGACGCTGGTGCGCCTTGGCGAAGGAAATATGAAGTCACTGGTGGTGCTGGCGATCATGGGCAGCACTGCCTGGTGGATGCTGTTCACCAACCTCAGCTACAACGGGTTTCTGCAATGGATGCTGCCCTTGAGTATCGATTTTTCAACCCAGGGCATAGAGGCACAGGACATCGCCGCGGTACTGTTCGGAATTAGCGGCATCGAAGCGGGTCCCGCCATCGCATTCGCCGTCGCCCTGGTGGTTGCGCTGCCGTTACTGGCCTGGAGTCTCAGTTCCGGCGACTTTCGTACAAACTACGAACTGTTGAGCGCCGGACTGATCATCGGCTTGCTCATCGCTATCGGCTGGTATGTCACCGCGGGCGCGAATGGGCAGGCACTGCTCGAGGAACTCGATTTTATGGATGAGCGTCCCTTCTTTACCGGCGCCCAGTCGTTCACATTCATCGGCCCGACCGGACACGTCGCGCAGTATATCAAGGAGGGCTTCTCCGCCCTCTTCCTGACCTTCGGTGTCGCCACGGTAGCCGGTGTCACGGTTGGTTCATTTCTCTACACGGTGATTTTTCGCAGGGTTCGTATCGAGTGGTTTGTTACCTGGAACGACTTCGCCATGCATGCTCTCGGCGCGGTGTTGATGGGTATCGGCGGCGTGCTCGCGATGGGATGCACAATCGGCCAGGGAATAACCGGGGTATCGACGCTGGCACTGGGATCGATCGTCACGGTCCTCGCGATTATCGGCGGCAGCGCGGCGACGATGAAATACCAGTACTACCTGATGATGCGTGAAGATGATTAAAATAGGGGACAGACCACGGTTTTCGTGTAACTTTGCGATCCTTGCGAGGTCGTGGTCTGTCCCCTATTTCCGAGTCGCGGCAGGCAGTAAACGAACCCGTTATTACCTTTCTAAACTTAACAATTTGAATACGAGGAGAACACTATGAACCAGGCCTACCGCGACGCCATCACGCAGATGGAAGAATTGAAAGTGCAGCAGGAATATATCCTCGGTTGGCAGGGTGGATTTCTGGGCCACCCGCAGCGCGAGGAGCAACGCGTCACCGAAGCCTACGAGGCAGGTTACGAGGATGGCAGCGCCAAATCCACGCAAAACTTCGCCAACTGGGTAGAGAACTAACCCGCATATCTCACTGCTTTCCTACGGCGAGAGGTTCTCGCAGAGGCGCGGAGGTGCAGAGCGCGCGGAGGAATAATAAGGTTATCGAAGTCTGAATTTGAGACGCCCGGGCACCCACCCTGCAAAATACCCTCTGCGTTTCCCCGCGTCTCCGCGCCTCTGCGAGAACCTCTCCCGGGAAAGCGTCCGGAGTTAGGCTTCGAACCTGACCAGGCCCGACAGCGAGCGCTGTAACGCCGTCTCGATCGAGGGCGCCTCGCGGCCGACGATGTAATCCGGTATCCAGCGTCTGTCGCGTTCGCCCATGCTGTCCTGGACCCGTTCCCCGAGACGGCAGCGCATCGCAAAGCTGCAGCCCTCCACCTCGCTGAAGCTATACCCGGCATAATCCGCGCAACGCCGATTGAGCTTGTCGACGAAAGCCGCGCGGTACTCGCCGTCTCCCTGTACGTCGATTCTGCTATCCTCGAGCAGGCGCGCCATATCCCCGGCCAGGCAGGAAATAAACTCGTTGCGTTGATTCTCGTCGGCCCTGGGGTATATCCAGCGATCGCTGTAGTGCACCAGGTAGCAGACCAGTTCCTCGAGCAGATCGACGCGTTGGCCCTGGGTCGCGGTTTCGAAATTTTCATTTTCAAGATTGAGCACGACGTCCGCGGCAAGCTTCCACAGGGTCGCACTGACCGCGTTCGCCATCTGCACCAGCGAGCGCGGCGCCGCGTTCTGATTCCATCGATTCTTGACTCGCACCATTACACCCGTTACTCAGTCTGCGTTACCGTCAGCGGACCGACGGAATGCCGCCCACAACACCACATGCAGTCGTGCTGCGGGAGCTTCCCTTGGAGGGGTTCTCGCGGAGGCGCGGAGAGCGCAGGGAGCGCAGAGGGATATAAAGGCTATTGTTGTTGAACTAGAGATGCCCAGGCACCACCCTGCAAAATACCCTCCGCGCACCCTGCAACTCCGCGCCTCCGCGAGAACATCCCCGGATGGGGCATGCGGGCCAAAAATCAGCGATGCGAGCCTTTTTCCGCGTGCGCGAGGTCAACCAGCTTTGTCGCCAGTTCCTCGAAACTGCGTTTGTGCCGCGCCAGTTCGGAATCACCCTCGGAATCGTAATACTCCTCCGCTGAAAATTCCCCGTTGTGCTCGAGATCGATGAACTTGCGTTGCAACTCCATCATTTGCCTGATGATTTCCTGTTTTTCGCTCATAAGCTTTTCCTCAATAAATTCATTTTATCTGTCATTCCAACCGCGCTCTCCGCCTATCGATGTTGCGGACTATTCCTGCATGCTGTAAACAGCATCGATCCCCTTGTGCGGCACGAATAAACCGCAACCCAGCAAATGCTCATCGCCGAGCCCCCGCTGTTGCAGGGTTACCGACTCCTCGGGACTGAGGTCGGCCACCAGCAGCGCGCGCGTGAACAGCGATCCGTCGGTCTTGCGAATCTCGCCACTGCGGCCGCAAATCATCTTCGAAACATCGATACCGAGTCGCCGCAGCGACGTCGCCACCTGTGCCAGGAAGTCCGACTCTGACTGCTCGCGGTCGCAACAGACGGCGCGCGCGTACAGGCAACCGAGGCTGGATAATTTGCGGATCGAACTGTCGCCAAGCCGAAGCTGCCGCGCACCCAGCTGCAGGGTTTGCCGCGAGAGACCGGCGACTTCCTCGTGGTCGTCGCGATGCACTCGAATCACCAGGCGCGTGCGCCTCGACAGCGGCAGTTCGGCATCGCTCTGCTCGGGTCGATTCCAGCCGTTGCAGGAACCGGCCATGTGCACGCCGTGTACCCCGACGCGCCGACAGGTTTCCGCTTTCAGCCGGCATTGCAGCGCCTCTGCGAGCGCAAGGGCATGGTCGATGTGCAGGCGGCTGCCGCGCAGGCTGAAAACCAGGTCATACACTTCCGCGGGTACCTCGAACTCGGGTCTGGAATCATCGTTTTCGCGCCAGAACATATCGACCACGCCTAACCTTGCTCGAGGTCTATGGCGACGTAGTAGCGTGCACGGCAAATCAGGCGGCCGGACTGACCTGGCGTATCGTGAAACGCCCGGTCGACGGTCTCGTTCTCGAGCAAGAGCGAGGACAGGTTATCATCGTTGCTGATAATGCCGGTTTTCTGTTCTAATGTTGAGTTCAAGTCGGGTTCGTCAGATTACTGAGTTCAGGGTCGAATAGACATCGATTCTATTACAGCTTTAGCGCAATTGGAGCATCCCATCGGTAGGAGTTTGGATAGCAATTAGAATTTTCTTGTAAGCTTTTGATATTTAAAGATATTTCAAAACAACCGACGAATGCAGCAGCGGCTTCGACCATTCCTGTAAACTTCACCTATCTCCATGGGGATAAGTTTCAGATTTACTGCACCCCAACCGGGAGATAGCCGACAGGATCGAATTCAAACAAACTAACGCCTTATGCCACCGACTTGGCGGGTTCGCAAAAGGATGCTACCCGGGTATTTTCTGATTTCCTGGTCACCGATTCCGAAAGTCGTTCAAACCGATAAAAAGGAACAACACTATGGCAAAAAAAGCACATGTCACACCGATGCTCGATGAACTCGAGAATGGTCCATGGCCAAGTTTCATTTCCGGTATCAAACGCCTGCGCGACGAACACAGCGACGATCGCATCAATGGCGTCGCCAACTCCCTGCTCGGGCAACTCGAACATTCCTACGAAACCCGTAAGGGTTACTGGAAAGGCGGCACGATCAGCGTCTACGGCTACGGCAGCGGGATCATCCCGCGTTTCTCGGAGGTAGCGCAGGCCTTCGAAGAGTCGAAGGAATTTCATACCCTGCGGGTGCAGCCTCCCGCCGGCAATTACTACACCACCGACATACTGCGACAGCTCGGTGACAGCTGGGAAAAATACGGCTCGGGCCTGGTTACCTTCCATGGACAGACCGGCAACATCATGTTCATCGGCACCTCGAGCGAAAACACCCAGTATTTCTTTAACGAGGTCAACGAGTATGGCTGGGACCTGGGCGGCGCCGGACCCTGCGTGCGCACCGGCATGTCATGCGTGGGCTCGGCCCGCTGTGAACAGTCATGTATCGATGAAATGCGCGTCCACAGAACCCTGCTGAATAATTTTACCGACGACGTGCATCGGCCTGCCCTGCCTTACAAATTCAAGTTCAAGGTGTCCGGTTGCGGCAACGATTGCATGAACTCGATCGAACGTTCCGACTTCGCCATCATCGGCACCTGGCGCGATGACATGAAGGTCGACCAGGACGCCTTCAAGGAATACGTGGCCGGAAAAGGGCGCCAGCACACCATCGACAACATCATCACGCGCTGCCCGACCAATGCGCTGTCGTTGAACGACGATGACAGCCTCGAAGTCGATAACCGCAACTGCGTGCGTTGCATGCATTGCCTCAACGTCGTGCCGAAGGCGCTCTCACCCGGTGACGATAAGGGCGCCACGATCCTCATGGGCGGTAAGCGCACGCTCAAGATCGGCGACCTCATGGGCACCGTGATCGCTCCTTTCATGAAGCTGGACGATGACGATGACTACGAAGCCCTGACCGAGCTCGCCGAGGAAGTCATCGACTACTGGGCCGAGAACGGGCTCGAACACGAACGCTGCGGCGAAATGGTCGAACGCATCGGCCTGGTCAACTTTCTCGAAGGCATCGGCGTCGAAGTCGATCCCAACATGATCGCCGAAACCCGCTCCAGTTCCTATGTACGCATGGACGACTGGGATATCGAAGCCAAGAAATGGTTCGAGCGCAAGGCCGAACAGAAAAAGACCTCGTGAACGCTCGGCTGATGACAACGAAAGACATGATTGCAGGAGCCCGATAATGCTGGAAGGCCAACGTACCCCGACCGAATCCGGATGCCCCGACGGTTTTCAGTACATGCATCCGTTGATGCGTAAAAACTACGGCAACTGGGCTTACCATGAGGACCCGCGACCCGGTGTGTTAAAACATACCGCGCGCGGCGGTGAAGCGATTTACACGGTGCGCGCCGGCACACAGCGCATTCTCGATCTATTCACGCTGCGCAAGCTCTGCGATATCGGTGACGAATACGCCGAAGGCTATGTCCGCTTTACCATTCGCAGCAATATCGAGTACATGGTGGCCGATGGCAGCAAGGTCGAGCCGCTGATCGCGGCGCTCGAAAAAGAAGGCTTCGTGGTTGGCGGCACCAGGAACTCGGTGGCGATGATTTCGCACACCCAGGGCTGGTTGCACTGCGACATCCCCGGTACCGACGCCTCGGGTGTGGTCAAATCGATGATGGACGAGCTGATCGACGAATTCAAAAACTGGAACATGCCCAACCGGGTCCATATCACGACAGCCTGCTGCCAGATCAACTGCGGCGGTCAGGGCGATATCGCGATCAACATCCAGCACACCAAACCGCCCAGGATCAATCACGACCTGGTCGCCAATATCTGCGAGCGGCCGTCGGTGGTAGCGCGCTGTCCGGTCGCGGCGATTCGCCCGGCACTGGTCAACGGCAAGCCATCACTCGAAGTGGATGAAAAGAAATGCATCTGCTGCGGCGCCTGCTACCCGCCCTGTACGCCGATGCAGATCAACGATCCAGAGCACACCAAGCTGGCGATATGGGTCGGCGGCAACCACTCCAATGCGCGCGGCAAGCCCACCTTTCAGAAGCTCGTCGCTGCCGGCATACCCAACAACCCGCCACGCTGGCCCGAAGCGACCGCGATCGTGAAGAAAATCCTGCAGACTTACAAGGATAATGCGCGCGACTGGGAACGCCTCAACGACTGGATCGAACGCATCGGCTGGCCGCGGTTCTTCGAGCTGACCGAACTGCCGTTCACCAAGTTTCACGTCGACAACTGGCGTGGGGCACGGCGTTCGCTCAACGCTTCCACGCATATTCGTTTCTAGCGGTAGCGACACATGAAATTCAGTATCCTCATCAACGAAGGCCCTTACACGCACCAGGCGTCGGACAGCGCCTACCACTTCACCGAGGCCGCGCTGCGCGCCGGCCACGAGATCGTGCGCGTCTTTTTTTACCATGACGGCGTCTACAACGGCACCCGTCTCAGTGTTCCGCCACAGGACGACCGCAATGTCAGCGAGCGCTGGTCGGCGCTCGGGCAGGAGCACTCGCTGGAGCTGATTCTGTGTGTCGCGGCCGCACAACGGCGCGGCATGCTCGACGAGGACGAGGCCAGGCGGGCCGGCAAGGACAGCAACAACATCGCACCGGGTTTCGAGATATCAGGACTCGGACAATTAGTCGACGCCGGTATACAGGCGGATCGACTGATCGTGTTTGGCGACTAGGCAATCATTACAATGGCGACAAAAAAATTTCTCTATGTAAACCGAAAGCCGCCGCATGGCAGCATCTATGCGCTGGAATCACTCGAGGTGGTATTGATCGGGGCGGCCTTCGAACAGGACGTGACGCTCGCATTCATCGACGACGGGGTCTACCAGCTGTTACAAAAACAGGACAGCAGCGCCATCGCCACCAAGAATTTTGCACCGACCTTCCGTGCGCTCGGTGACTATGACGTCAACAAGATTTACGTCGAACGCGAATCGCTGGAAATGCGCGGGCTAGGAAAGGACGACCTGATGCCTTTGACCTGGGAAGACGAAGACGACGACTGGGCGGAAAAAGACTCCATCCATATCGTCAGCAGCGCCGAACTGGCCGAGATTATCGAACAACAGGATGTCCTCCTGAATTTTTGAGTGGAAAACAAATGTCTGTCTTACACATCGTCAACAAATCTCCATTCGATCGAAACTCGCTCGACAGCTGTCTGCGCCTGGCGCGGCCCGGCAGTGCGATTCTGTTGATCGAGGATGGCATTTACGCGGTACGGGATAATTCCGCCGCCGCCGACAGGATGCGGCAGGCCCTGGAGAACCACCCGGTGTACGCTCTACAACCCGATCTCCAGGCCAGGGGCGTCGGCGAAGAAAACATGCTCGACGGGATCACGCTGGTCGACTACGACGGCTTTGTGAAACTGACCACCGAATATGACAAACTGCAGTCATGGCTGTAATTACGAAACACATCATTTGAAAATCCAGAGGTAGAAATGACTATTGAACTAAACGGAACATCCTACGAAACAGACGAAGAAGGATACCTCATCAACCTGAGCGACTGGAACGACCAGCTTGCAACCGAAATGGCCAGGGTCGACGGCGCCACGCTCGATGACAATCACTGGGAAGTCATCAACTTTCTGCGCAATTACTACGAAGAGTACCAGATTGCGCCAGCGGTTCGCGTCCTGACCAAGGCGGTTGGCAAGAAACTGGGGAAGGACAAGGGCACCAGCAAGTATCTCTACGAGCTGTTTCCCTATGGCCCTGCCAAACAAGCCTGTAAGTACGCGGGTCTGCCCAAGCCGACCGGTTGCGTCTAGCTCGAATTTCGCAGCTGTCGGTTGCGTGATGCCCGCGGCCGGGAGATGAAGTACTCATGTCATTACTGACGATCATATTCGCATTGCTGTTCTACTTCGCGGCAGCGGTCATCATTATCGGCCTGGTCTATCGTATCCGTCTTTACGCAACCACGCCGACGCCACTACGGATTCCGACCATGCCGGCGCCGACGACCGGTGCCGGGGTGTGGCGGCGCATGTTCTTCGAAATCACGTTGTTCAACAGCCTGTTCAAGTCGAACAAGTGGATTTGGCTGTTCGGCTGGGTTTTCCACGCGGCCCTGCTACTGGTGCTGCTGCGCCACCTGCGCTATTTCACCGACCCGGTGTGGAGCTGGGTCGCGTTGATACAACCGCTGGGCGCCTATGCCGCGTTCGCCATGGTCGCCGGCCTCGCTGGGTTGTGGGCGCGGCGGTTGCTGGTCGACCGGGTACGCTATATTTCATCGCCGTCGGATCACCTGATGCTGGCGTTGTTGATCGCGATCGGCATCACCGGCCTCGGCATGAAATACGTCGCGGCAACCGACATCGTCGCCGTCAAGGCATTTTTCCTCGGCCTGATGTATTTCGACTGGCAACCGCTGCCGGCCGACCCCGTGCTCATCCTGCACCTGTTGCTGGTGGCGATGCTGATGATCATCTTCCCGTTCAGCAAGCTGCTGCATGCGCCGGGCGTATTCTTCTGCCCAACCCGCAACCAGGTCGACAACGCGCGCGAAAAAAGGCATATGCCAACCGGTGCGAGCCCGTCGCTGAAGCAGGCAGGCTGAGGCCGTAACCCGTCATGGCTGACTTCGAAACACCCGCGTTCAAGCCCTACCCCGAGATCCCGCCGATCGAAATCGGCGTCATGGCGCACAGCAAACCCTATGTCGCCAAGCCCGATATACAGGAGAAAGTCGGCTTTCCGGGTGAACTCATCGATAACTGGAAACAGGTCGCCATCGACAAGATGGGCGAACTGGTGGATAACTCCAGGGCGCTGCGCGTGTTCCTCGACAGTTGTGTCAAATGCGGGGCCTGCACCGACAAGTGCCATTACTATCTCGGCACCTCCGATCCCAACAACATGCCGGTGGCGCGCCAGGACCTGTTCCGCTCGGTTTACCGGCGCTATTACACGGTTGCGGGCAAATACTTTCCCTCGCTGGTCGGCGCACGCGACCTGGGCCAGGAGGTACTCGACGAATGGTATAGCTACTTCCACCAGTGCTCGCAATGCCGCCGTTGCTCGGTGTATTGCCCCTACGGCATCGATACCGCGGAAATATCGATGGCGGCGCGCGAAATCCTGGACTGCGTTGGTGTCGGCCAGAAGTACTGCAATGAAATCATCGGCAAGGCGCAAACCATCGGCAACAACCTCGGCCTGCCGGAACCGGCGCTGGCCAATACGCTGGAAGGACTGGAAGAGGATATCGAGGAAGAAACCGGCGTCACGGTGCGACTGCCGCTCGACCAGAAAGGCGCCGATATCCTGCTGATAACCCCCTCGGCCGATTTTTTCGCCGAACCCCACGTCGATGGTCTGATCGGTTATGCCAAGGTGTTTCACCAGGCCGGCCTGTCCTGGACGATTTCCAGCTACGCCAGCGAGGCCGCCAATTTCGGCATGTTTATCGGTTCTTACGAAAACATGCAGGTGCTGGCCCGGCGCATACGCGAAGCGGCACTCGAACTCGGCGTCAAACGAATCGTCTTCGGCGAATGCGGGCACGCCTGGCGCGTCGCCTACAATTTCCTCGACACGCTGGCCGGACCGTTCGATTTTCTCGATCCCGCTTACCCGATGCCACAACACATCTGCGAGGTCACCTACGATCTGTTGCAGCGCAATGCACTGAAAATGGACAGATCAGCCAATGACGACATGGTGCTGACACTCCACGATTCCTGCAACATCGCGCGCGCCTCGCGCATGGGCAACTTCGAAGGCGGGCAATTCGTGATTCCACGCGAGGTTATCAAGGCAAGTTGCAACCATTTTGTCGATATGCCGGCCGATACCATCAGGGAAGCCACCTTCTGCTGCGGCGGCGGCGGTGGCCTGTTGACCGACGACCTGGTCGAGCTGCGCGTCAAGGGTTCGCTACCACGCATGGAAGCGCTACAGCAGGTGGTCAACGACCACGAAGTGACCCACATGGCCGCGATCTGTGCGATTTGCAAGAGCCAGTTCAGCAAGATCCTGCCCTACTATGGGTTCGAGATGGACCAGGTCGTCAGCATTCACCAACTGGTCAGCAACGCCATTCAACTGGGTGGCGAGCATTAACATGAAAATAACAGGAGAAGCCAATGGCAGCGTCTAACGAGGAAGTGAAACGCAAGCTCACCTTCAGAAAATTCGAGGATGGCGTGCATCGCTGGCGTTCACAGGGTGAAAATATCTTCAACGAGGACAGCACCTACAAGTGCCCCACCTACGTGCATCGCACCCCCCCCTGCCAGAGCGGCTGCCCTTCCGGTGAGGATATCCGCGGTTACCTGAACATCGTGCGCGGCATCGAGCTCCCGCCCGAGGGCGTGAGCATGCAGGAGTATGCGTTTCGCCGCTGCACCGACGCCAACCCGTTCCCGTCGATGATGGGGCGCGTTTGCCCCGCCCCCTGTGAACAGGGCTGTAACCGCAACAATGTCGATGACTTCGTCGGCATCAACTCCGTCGAACAGTACATCGGCGACTCGGCCAGGAACGAGGGTTTCAAATTCGGTGACGCCCCGGCGCTCGGCAAACACAGGGTTGCCATCATCGGCGGCGGCCCGGCGGGACTCGCGGCCGCCTACCAGCTGCGCCGTAAAGGTATCGCCAGCACAATTTTCGATGAGCACGACGAACTCGGCGGCATGTTCCGCTACGGCATTCCCGGCTACCGCACACCGCGTGAATTTCTCGATCACGAAATCGATCGCATCCTCGAAATGGGTGACATCGACACGCGCATGGCAACGCGCGTCGGACGCGATGTCAGCGTTGCCGACCTGGAACAGGAGTACGACGCGTTGCTATGGGCGATCGGATGCCAGACCGGCCTCGGCCTGCCGCTGGAGCACAGCGACGCACCCAATTGTATTTCCGGGGTCGCCTTCCTCGAAGCCTTTAATCGCGGCGCGCTGCAGGTAACCGCCGAGCGCGTGGTTTGCGTGGGCGGCGGCGATACCTCGATCGACGTGGTCTCGGTGGCGCGCCGCCTCGGTAAGATCGATTCGCTGTCGCCAGACCAGCTTACCGAGCATGTCGTCGGCGGTCTCGTCGCGCATGATTCGGCCTACGCCGCATCGCGCGAGGGCGCCGAGGTAACGCTCACCTCCCTGTTCGAAAAAGCCGAGATGACCGCGACCGAACACGAAGTGGAGGACGCGCTGCGTGAGGGCGTGCGTATTCTCGACGGTGTCATGCCGACCGAAATCGTCGTCAATGACGAGGGGCGCGCAATCGCGCTGAAACTTGCCAAATGCACCATGGCTGACGGTATTCCGACGCCCGTGGAGGGCAGCGAATTCGAAATCGAGTGCGATCTGATCGTGTCCGCGATCGGCCAGGGTGGTGACTTGAGCGGCATCGAGGAATTCGGTAACGAACGCAATCTGATGGATGCGGACAAGTTTTTTCAGCATCCGGATCGGCCGGGCCACTTCGTCGCCGGCGATATTATTCTCCCGCACCTGTTGACGACCGCGATCGGGCACGCGGCGATTGCCGCGGACAGTATCGAGCGTTACCTCGGCGGCGCCAGTTTAAGCAAGCGCCCGAAAGTCGACGTGCACCACTTCAACCTGCTCGACAAGCTCAAGGAATCGAACCTGGAACCGACCGAGTTCGAACACGTCGGCACCTGGGGCACCAGCGAGGCGGATTTCGCGGTGCATAACTACGAGGACCGCAGCGCCAACGAAATCATTTCTTCCGAGCGCCAGTTCCTGTCGCATTTCAATTACGAGGCGCGCCACCTGCGCGAGGTACACGGCCCCGATTCGGAAAGCGTACTCGGTGACTTCGATGAAAAAAGCAAGTGCCTGAGCGAACAGGAAGCCGTCGAGGAAGCCGGCCGCTGCATGTCCTGCGGCATGTGTTTCGAATGCGACAACTGCGTCATTTACTGCCCGCAGGACGCGGTCTACCGGGTCAAGAAGGACAGCAAGACCATGGGCCGCTACGTCGCTACCGATTACGCCCGCTGTATCGGCTGCCACATCTGCGCGGACGTCTGTCCGAGCGGTTATATCGACATGGCGCTCGGCGATCGCTGACGGCCAGAATCGTGTCGAAAAGCCTGCATCCGTTGCCCATCCTGATGATCGCCCTGCTCGTGTGGCTGTCATGCACGGTTTCGGCCGCCGACGAGGTCGCCTCGTCCGGCTTTGGCAGCGTCGCAATCCCGCGACCCGCCAAACCGGACAATGCCAGTGAATGCGTCGAGCCGGTCGAGGTCATGCGCCGCGAGCACATGAAGTTTCTGCTGCACCAGCGCGACGCGACGGTGCTGGAGGGTGAACGCGACAGCAAGTACAGCCTGACCGGCTGCATGGATTGCCACAACCCGGCGCGGAACGATGGACAAGTGGTGCGTTACCCGGATCCGCGGCATTTCTGCGCCGACTGCCACCGCTACGCCAGCGTCAAGATCGACTGTTTCGAGTGTCATGCCGATCGCGGCCTGAGCCGCTCACAGCAAAGCCGCCTGATCCCGGAGCTGAATACAGGGCTGGTATCATCGCAGACTTTCCACCGCCAGCTGGAGCGATCCGGTGAAGACTGAACTCGAGCGCGTCGAGCCGCGTCCGGCGCGGCGCCGCTTTCTGCAAGGCGCGGCGGCGCTTGCGAGCACGTTGATTGCGCCCGGGGTGTTACTCTATATAAGTAGCCACGCAACCGAAACCGCCACTAAATCGCCACGCTGGGGTCTACTGATCGATACCAACGCCATGAGCGAAGCCGACGTCGATGCCTGCGTGCAGGCCTGTAAGCGCGAACACGGCTGGCAAAGCCGCGCGGGTTCCAAAACCGATGCGCAGTGGATCCGCAAGGTCGGCCTCAGCGACCCGCAAAGCGGACATCGGCGCTTCTTGCCGATGATGTGCCAGCATTGCGAAAACCCGCCCTGCGTAGACGTCTGCCCAACGGGCGCCTCGTTCAAGCGCGCCGACGGCATCGTTCTGGTCAACAGGCATATCTGTATCGGCTGCCGCTACTGCATGATGGCCTGCCCCTACAAGGCGCGCTCGTTTATCCATGAACCCCTGCAGGACCAGTTGCCCGTGGCGCCGCGCGGCAAGGGTACGGTCGAATCCTGTACCCTGTGCGTGCACCGCATCGACCGCGACGGCGCCGACGCGGTGCCGGCCTGTGCCGAAGCGGTTAACCAGGGAGGGCGCAGTGCGATCGTATTTGGCGACCTGAACGACTCCGACAGCGAAATTGTCAAGCGCTTGCGCAAGCACGGGGGAACGAAACTGCGCGCAGACATGGGTCTCAACCCCGCACTGCGCTACCAGGGTCTGTGACGATGGCAGCGACTCCGAGATATGCAGAGATCAGAACCAGCACGGCGCGCTACTGGGGACTACTCATCCTGCTGGCGCTGATTGCCGTGATCGGTTTCGCCGCTGCTCACCACATGGACGTCGAGGGGCACCACATTACCGGCATGAACAACCAGGTCGTCTGGGGCCTGCCCCACGTGTTCGCGATTTTTCTCATCGTCGCCGCCTCCGGTGCGCTCAACCTGGCATCGCTGGCTTCGGTTTTCCAGCGCGCGGAGTACAAACCGCTGGCGCGATTTTCAGCGGTTCTGTCGATTGCGCTGCTGGTCGGCGGACTCGCCATTCTGTTACTCGATCTGGGGCGCCCCGACCGCCTGATCGTGGCGATGACGCACTACAATTTCAAGTCGATTTTCGCCTGGAATATCATCCTCTACTCCGGCTTTGTCGTTATCGTCGTGGCTTACCTGTGGCTGATGATGGAGCGCCGCATGCACCGCTGGAGCCGACCGGCGGGGATGTTCGCCCTTGCCTGGCGCCTGACACTGACGACCGGTACCGGTTCGATATTCGGCTTCCTGGTGGCACGCGAGGCATACGACTCGGCATTGCTGGCGCCGATGTTCATCGTCATGTCCTTCGCCTTCGGCCTCGCCGTGTTTATCCTGTTACTGCTGCTCAGCTTCCGGCTCGACCGGCGCGAACTCGACGGCGCGCACCTGCTGCGCTTGCGCAAGCTGCTGGGATTGTTCTGCACCGGCGTATTGTACTTCGTCGTGGTGTTCCACCTGACCAAGCTATACGGCAGCCAGAATCATGATTTCGAGCGTTTCATCCTGGTTGAAGGCGGCGTCTACACCGTCCTCTTCTGGTTTTTTCAGATCGGCCTCGGCAGCCTGTTGCCGCTGTGGCTGGTTTATGCGCCGCGACTGCAGAATTCGGTTGCGAGCCTGGTGCTGGCGAGCCTGCTGGTCATCCTCGGCGCCTTTGCCCAGCTCTATGTCATCATCATCGGCGGCCAGGCGTTTCCGTTGAACATCTTCCCGGGTTACATCGTCGACAGCAGTTTCTCCGATGGCGCGGTCAATACCTACAGCCCCAGCCTGTGGGAATTCCTGCTCGGTTGCGGCGGGTTTACCTGCGCATTGCTGATCGCGCTGCTGGTTATCCGCATACTACCGATCATGCCGGAAAAATTACCGCGGGAGATCGATTAGGCCATGGCCTCGCTGCTCCTTTCCGCCGCACACAAGTCCTCGGGCAAGACCACGCTCAGCATCGGCCTGTGCGCGGCGCTGGTCGAACGCGGCCTCGAGATACAGCCGTTCAAGAAAGGCCCGGATTACATCGATCCGATCTGGCTCGGCATGGCCGCGGGCAAGCCCTGCTACAACCTCGATTTTTTCGTTGCCGGGCGACAGGAAACCATCGACGACTATTGCCATCGCGGCCAGTCTGCCGACATCTGCCTGATCGAGGGCAACAAGGGCCTGCACGACGGACTCGACCTCGACGGCGGTAACAGTAACGCGGCGCTGGCCACGGCGCTGGGCAGCCCCGTCATCATGGTCGTCGACGCGCGCGGCACCATGCGCGGGATCGCACCGCTGCTCATCGGCTACCAGGTTTTCGACAAGGCGGTCAACATCGCCGGCGTCATCGCCAACCGCACCGGGGGCAAACGCCATGAAGCCAAGCTGCGGGCGGCGGTCGAAGCCTATACCGATATCCCGTTTCTCGGCGCACTCGAAAACGACGCCTCGATCAGCCTTGGCGAGCGCCACCTGGGCCTCATCCCGGGCTACGAGGATCCGCACTCGCACCGCAAGATCGCGGCGATTGCGCGCACGATCGACGACAATATCGACCTCGACCAGCTGATTCAGATTTCACGACAGACCGCGGTCCTCAAGCCCGCGACAACGCCGCTGCAGGCGAAGCCCGAATACCGCGGATTGCGCATCGGCATTGCCCGCGATCGCGCCTTCGGCTTTTACTATCCCGGCGACCTCGAAGCCTTTCGCCAGGCGGGCGCGCAGCTGATCGATATCGACACTACCCGTGACCGGCAGCTGGCGCGGATCGACGGGCTTTTCATCGGTGGCGGTTTTCCCGAGCGTCATGCCGCGGCGCTGGCGGCCAACCGCGACCTGCGCGAATCGATCCGGAATGCGATCGAGGCCGGTTTGCCCACTTACGCGGAATGTGGCGGCCTCATGTACCTCGCCCGGGGATTGACCTGGAATGGCCGCAGCCACGATATGGTCGGCGTGCTTCCGGCACAGGCGCTCATGCACGAACGCCCCCAGGGCCGCGGCTACGTCAGGCTCGAGGAAATTCGGGACAACCACCCCTGGTCGTTGCGGCCGAATGCGAACGCTTCGCTGCAGGCACACGAGTTTCACTACTCCGAGTTAAGCGGTTTAGCCGACGACGCCGGATTTGCCTACCGGGTGCTGCGCGGTAGCGGCATCCGGCAGCAGCAGGATGGTCTCGTTTACCGCAACCTGCTCGCGTCCTATACCCACTTACGTAACACCGCGGAGAATCCCTGGGTAAAGCGATTCCTGCACTTCGTGCAATCGCACAAGCTATCGAACAGCAGCGACGGCAACAAACTCCGGCAGGCAAGACCGTGATCAGCCTTTCGACCGCGGCGCTGGAGCAGATCCGGCATTCAGCCGACGCGGGCAACATGGCATCGTCGCCATTGCGCATCGCCATCAAACAACAGGACGACGGCAGCTTCCACTACGCCATGGGTTTCGACGAACAGCGCTTGCCGGGCGATATCTTTTTCAATTTCGACGGTGTCGATCTGGTGGTGGCGACCGCAAGCAAGGAGCTGGCCGAGGGTATGACCATCGACTTCGTCGAGCTCGAACCCGGCAAGGCGGAGTTCATTTTCCTCAACCCGAACGACCCCACCTATGTACCCCCGCTGGACTAACCCGCATTTCTAACCCCCCGGAGCGCTTCGCAGTCGGGCTTAAAGCGGTATACTGACGGAATTCGAAAAAGTGGATTTATCATCGTCGATCGACAATCGCGCCATGCCAGCCAACGATCCACAATTGCAGCGCCGAATCAGTCCGTTCAACGCCTGGTTCGTACAGCTCGACGAGAAACAGCGCAGCCTGTTGAAAATCGGCCGCCTGCGCCTGTTGCTGCTGTCGTTCTCACTGCTGGTCCTGCTGTCGCTGAACCTGCTGGGCGCGATGCTTCCCACCCACCCGATTTCACTGCAACTACTGCAACTGGCGCCGTGGCGGCATGGACTCGAAATCGTGCTACTGCTGTTGCTGGTCTGGGGAATCTGGCGCGAATTGTTGCAACCGCTGCTGCGGCTGTGTCAATGGGCCGACCTCATGCGCGGCGTCAATCTCGACGCCAGGGTCGACTTCGGGCGCGGCAGCGATTTCGATGAACTGGCGCGCGATATCAACGAGCTCGCCAACATGATGCAGAACCTGTCACGCGATACCGAGGTTCAGTTACAAAAACATACCGATCACATCACGCGCGAGTCGAGATCGCTGGCAATCCTCTACGACGCGGCCTCCAGTATCAACCTGTCGCACGACTTGAACGAACTGTTCGAAAAATCCCTCGGATCGCTATGCCACAATCTGAATGCGCGCGCCGGCATTATTCGCCGGTTCAATGGTAAAAAGAAAAAGGACGTTGTGGCCTCCTTCGGTGAAATAAGCAATACCTTCCTCGCCAGCGCTGATCGGATTCTGTCGATTCGGTACCCTGTCGATAAAGTCGATTTAGACCATATTTACCGCGTCGACCGGCTCGCCAGTGAAACCGTGTTCGGCGCCGAAGGACAGCGCGCGGGCGGCAAGTTACAGGTACTTTCGATACTGCTGCAGTACCGCGGGGACACGCTCGGTGCGATTCACCTTTTTTTCGACGACGATACCGCCTTCGACCTCGACAGTTACAGCGAACTCCTGATCAGCATCGGCCAGCACCTCGGTAGCGCAGTGGAAAAATTTCGCCTGCACGAAGAGGAGAGCGAACTGTTGATAATCCAGGAGCGCACCCGTCTGTCGCATGAACTGCACGATTCGCTGGCGCAAACCATCGCCAGCCTGCGCATACAGATCCGCGTCATCGACGAAACCTTTCATTCGGATGACGAAAAAAGCATCTGGCACCAGATGGAGCGCATCGAGTATACCATCGACCAGGCCAATCACCAGCTGCGCGAACTGATCGCACATTTTCGCGTTCCCATCAGTGAGCAGGGGCTGATTCCATCGATCGAGGAATGCATCCGCCAGACCCAGGAAGAGATGGGTATCCCTGTCTACTTCCAGAACGAGTGGCCGGAGCAGGATTTTTCCGAAGAAGTCGAACTCAACGTGCTGCGTATCGTGCAGGAATGTCTCGCCAATATTCGCAAGCACAGCGAGGCCGAGGTCGTGCGCGTCCTGCTTAGTTCCCGCGACGGCAAATTCATCGTCCTGATCGAGGATGACGGCATCGGTTTCGAGGAATCGTCGATCGTGTCGCAGGGAGGACAACAGCTCGGCCTCAACATACTGCGCGACCGCGCCCGCGAGATAAACGCGAACATCGACGTCGAAAGCGAACCCGACGACGGCACCCGGATCCAGTTGCAGTTCGAAGTCGAGGCGGTATCCGCTCCCCTGGAATCGACCGCGTAGCGACATGGCCAGGCAAATTTCACTGTTCCGCGCAGCCCGCCTCGCCGGCGTCAAGCACGGCGTCCTGCAGCAACGTATTCGCCTCGGCGAACTACGGGACTGGATCGATCAGACAACCGCCATGGCCGAGAACGACGATGATACAATAGGCCAACCATTTGTTAACGAAACCTTTTTACGCGTCATGACGGCACAGACAACGGTCCTCCCTGGCGGTCACGAGTTTTTCGTCGAAAACCAGGCGATTCCAAAACACCGGCTTCTGTGCGAGGCAGTATAAATGAAGGGACACCATCCATGAGTTTAAAAGTATTGTTAATCGACGATCACATGCTGTTTCGCGAGGGTTTGATCAGCCTGTTGCAACGCCGCAATATCGAGGTGCTGGCCGCCGTCGGTGATGGCAATGAAGGCATCAGGCTGGCCCAGGAAATGAGTCCCGATATCGTCCTGCTGGACAAGCGCATGCCCATCATCGACGGCATCAGCGTGCTCAAACATTTGAAAAAGATCGGCCTGAGCATGCCCATCGTCATGCTGACGACCAGTTCCAACGAACAGGACCTGCTCGATGCGCTCAAGGCCGGCGCCAGCGGCTACCTGCTCAAGGACATGGAACCCGACGGTCTGGTGGCGGCGCTGCGCGATATTCACGTCGGCAAAACCGTGGTCGCGCCACCGCTGACATCGGTGCTGGTGCGCTTCGTCAAGGGCGACATGACGGTTTCGCAAAGCAAGGGGCCGTTCAGCGAACTGACCCCGCGCGAAAGCGAGATTCTCGAGTTGATGGCCGAAGGCCAGGGCAACAAGTTGATCGCGCGTAACCTCGGCATTTCCGACGGTACCGTGAAACTGCACGTCAAGGCGGTACTGCGCAAGCTAAACGTGCACTCGCGCGTCGAGGCCGCGGTCATGTACATCGAGCACAATCACCGGGTTGCTGACAGCGTCGAAGAGTAGCTTTAGGCGGAACGGTACTGTCAAGTTAAGGACTAATAGGTCAGACTGATGACATGAATCAAACAAACTCAGATTACCACGGATACCGTTTTCCTCCCGAGATCATCAGTCATGCGGTCTGGCTATATCATAGGTTTTGTCTCAGCTATCGC